>JAZRWH010000097.1:0-10867 GCA_045599585.1 Myxococcota bacterium | reverse complement strand
TTTAACGTAAAATGAGCAAATGATCGCATCAAACCTCCGTATGTGTAGTTATGCAAAATCATCATACACCGGATTGATGCGGTCCTTCTTCATTTTTATGCATTTGAAACGATAATCTACCGTCTCCCCCTGAGCGTCTATCCCCTTTGCCTTCGGACAAAGGGGATACGACGCTACCCCCTCAGCCTGCGGCTGCGACATTACACTTTTCAACGACAAGAAATACAGCGCATGCAACGTCGCTACTCAACGGGAATCGCTACATCACGTATGACAGCCATATGCTGCATATTCAAAAAACCAGAATCATTCGCTTCGACAGGAAATACATCCGAAAGTTCATTCGCGTTGTCATGGGCAGAACAAGACGCATAGACACGCGAATCAAACACATGGCCATCCGCATAAGTGTGTGCCCCAATCGTAATGGGAATCTCCAAACGATCTAGGTCGTGACTCAACAAAACCCAATCCAGGGGACGCTGATTCTCGATCTCTCGCGTATTACGATTGGCATCCGTCCCCTCTCGCCCCGTCTGATCTACAGGCCACGGCCCTCGAACGTTAAACACCGAATCGAAATGCTTCAGCACTTCCTCTCGCGATGACGTATTAAAATCACCTGCAATGACAACATGATAATTGCCTTCCTTCTGCTTTTCTGAAATCCTCTGAATCAACACGGGATATTCCTCGGCATTCTTGGACGTGTGCAGATGAACACTGATCGCAAGCAAGTCTCGTGAACCGGGAATGTCAATGACCGCCCAATCCCAGTTGCGCGCATTCTCAACATTCGTTTCCCAATATCCCGAATCCGTAATTGGATACTTTGAAATAATACCGTTGGGAATATTGTTAGGACTAAACACAAACGAATATTCTTCACCAAACGTCGATTGAACCCATTGCTCACGCGTCATGCTGTCGAGATTGAACTCCTGGATCATCGCAATATCAGGTCTAAGAGCCTTAAAAATGCGCGTGCCATGCCCAAGATCGTACGTTTGATTTTTGCCCGTCGTGATATTGCCAGCCATGAACCGCATGGCAACCGTCTGTGCAGCCCCACGTTCGGAACACGTCGACTGTCCGTCTTGGCACGTTTGCGTCGCACTACAGATCGTTTGAACAACCCATTTGGCACATCCATTCGCGTCTTTTTCACACACAACAACGTTGCCTGACACACATTGTTCCGCCGCCTGCTCCGGACACTTTTCGTAGCAATAAGCGCCGTTCTCACCGATATGCTCCCCTGGATCTGTCGTCACGCCTCCAGGAAGCTCATTTTCGGTTTCACCACTGCTTTTTTTATCCTCAGAATCGTCGCTGCACGCCGTCATCCACATGAATGCTGCTGCGAACATCAGCCAACTGCATTTCATAGCACCTCTCCTTCTTTCCGCGAATCTCGCGAGCACACTCTATTTAGTGAATTTGTCAACGTCATTCAATCATTTTGGCGCTTCCGACGACACCTGATCCCGTCAGTCAAGTCACCTCTTCACAACACAACAACGACGTCAGCTGCTCTGCCAAACAAAACGTCAGCAAAACGCAACCTACATCAGCTCAAACATGACGTCTGCCAACGGAGGGGGTAGCTGCGTATCGCCATCTTCATGGCGATAGCAGCTCAGGGGGAAACTTCCCCCTAACAACAAAACAAAGCGCCGCAAAAGTATTTTTAAATTTAAGTGGATATTCGCTTTAGAATTGATTAGAGGGGGTCCCCGCAATCGGCGGGTCAATTTTCGGGATGCGTAATTACTTAACTGCGCAGCCACTCTTGGGCACCAAAGGAATCCAAATGATAAAGCTCCAACGTTTGCAGACCCTGTTTTTAAGCACGATCACAGCCCTCTTTGTTGCAAGCTGTGACGACAACGCAGATGAAAAAGAGCTGCCCCCCACGCAACCCTCTACGACAGAGGCCTCCGTCTCGGTAATACCTGCCCACATGACGATTTCTGAAGTCGATCAAAGCGGCAAATTGACCCTGAAACTATCGCGTCAACCCACTGCTGATGTCCGCGTAAAAGCAACAATCCTAGACACAACTGAGGCAACCATTACCCCACAAACCTTGACCATTGCATCGAATGCGTGGGACACACCCGTAAGTTTTATCGTCGATGGCATCGATGACAAATCGCGAGACGGCGAACAAAAGACGATCGTACGATTTAGTTTTGAGAGCGAAGACGAAGCGTATCATGGTTTATTTCCCGTAGAGACAACTCTGACGATTTTGGACGACGGTTCTTTGCCGTCAAATCCTACGCCTGAGCCCGAACAGGATCCTGTCGTAATCCTGCCGAGCGGCGCACAAACGGTACGTCTCATGGCGGCCAATATTACCTCAGGCAGCAAACAACAGTACGAAGCTGAAGGCATACGTATCTTTCATGCCCTCCAACCAGACATCATTATGATCCAAGAATTTAACCATAATAATGATGCGATCAAGTCGTTCGTAACCTCGACCTTCGGAAGTAACTTTGTCTATGCTCGCTCTGTACCCAACGATTCCGCCCCGATCCCCAATGGCATTATTTCGCGTTTCCCAATACTCGAGTCAGGTCATTGGCGTACAGACAACACGCCCTCCAATCGAAACTACGATTGGGCGCTCATTGACCTACCGGGCAACATCGATCTTTTAGCCGTCAGCGTCCACCTGCTGACCAACACGGTCAAACAAAAAGCCGAAATGAAAGACGTCGCTGCCAAAATCGAAACGAAACTTGCTGAACTGCGCAAGGCGAATCCTAAGGTGACTTATGCAGCTGTCATTGGTGGCGACTTCAATACAAAGTCACGCGAGTACGCAGAATCTCAGTTTTCTAAGATCTTTCAGATAAAAAGTAACGCTGCGGGAACGTATCCTGTCGATCAAAATGACAACGCAAACACGAGCGGTGAACGAGACGATCCCTACGATTGGCTGCTCGTAACACCGAATTTTGATCCCTGTGAAACGCCCGTGATTATCGGAAAACACAGCTATCCCAACGGCCACGTCTTTGATTCCCGCGTCTACGGAAATGCCTCGACACGTGTTAACAAAGAAACCGTCTTTTTAGGCTGTACGAAACACGATTTTGCCGACGAACTCGCAGATCTTCCCTCGACTGTCAAAGTCGGTGACTCTGACGCCACAAACATGCAACACATGGCCGTCATACGAGATTTCGTCTATACGCTCGACGACACATCAACCAACGAATTCTGTCATTTTAAATAAGCTCTCGTGCCCTACACTGTTTTCTCTTTCTTTGTATATCGTGTCTCCCAAAGACTTTTGTGCAAAGCCACCACGAATAGGATAAAGGTGTCTCTATGAAACAGTCTGCTTCGCTTTGTCTCGTTTCTGCTTTTTTACTTTCTACACTTTTTGGCGCATGTTCAGAAGACTCTGATAAAAAATCAGATAATACAAACTATTATTTATACAATGGCGTTCCGTACGAAAGTTTTGAATGTAATAACGGACACGAATGTATTCTTTATACAGATGAAAACGGCAATAATATCCTGTTCGATATTACTGAAAACTCAAATCCCAGTAACAACTCTGATCCCGGTAACAACTCAAATCCTGGTAACAACTCAAATCCCGGTAACAACTCTGATCCCGGTAACAACTCTGATCCCGGTAACAACTCTGATCCCGGTAACAACTCAAATCCCGGTAACAACTCTGATCCCGGTAACAACTCAAATCCCGGTAACAACTCAAATCCCGGTAACAAGGATGATGAGACCAATGGTGAAGTTTATCGCATACGTTTTATGGCCGCCAATATCACGAGTGGCAATCATCAGACTTACCAAGAGCCCGGAATACACATTTTTCAGGCGCTTAAACCAGATATCGTAATGATTCAAGAATTCAGCTACGAAGAAGGTTCACGCGATGACCTTGTCAAACTCGCTTTTGGCGAAGAATACACTTATTCTTTCAGCCCTGAAGATACCCCGTCCTTCAGCCCAAATATCATCCCCAACGGGATCATTTCGCGCTATCCGATCATTGAATCAGGATGGTGGGATGCAGAAGGTGGCGCATCTAACCGTAATTGGGACTGGGCCATCATAGATATTCCAGGCCCACGCGATGTCTTTGCCGTCAGCGTTCATCTCACCATCAATGGAACCTCCACAGAACGTCCCAAACTGCTCAAAAAAATCAAAAACAAAATCGGCGAAAACAATCCAAACCAGTATTATGTCGTCATAGGTGGCGATTTTAACAGCAAAACACGTGGTGGCGTCGAAGGTGACTTCAAATCTATGTTTCAAAAGAAATCGAGTTCTGCCACTAACTTCACTTATCCCGTGGATCAAAAAGGCAACGGCATGACGAGCGGCGAACGCGACGATCCCTACGATTGGTTATTGTTTAGCTTTGACCTCGATAAATTGGAAGTTCCCATTGAAATCGGCGAACATACGTACCCGAACGGACACGTTTTCGATCCGTGCGTCTTTTATAAGTTGGGCGAATTAGGGGATGTTTCGCCTGTAACAGCAGCTGACTGCGGCACGGTCGACCCCGAAACACAAAGCGTTAAATCGCGCGTGACCAATATGCAGCACATGGCCGTGATTCGTGATATCGAATACGTCAACGAATAATAAACATACGTTTAACTATGAAATCTTACTTTTCTACGTTCCTGCTTGCCGCACTGCTCTGCGCAGCTTGCAGCAGTGAAACATCAAGCAACGAAACTCAAGACAACAATCTGGCCGATTGCGGTTACCATGATGGTCAACTTTGCGAAGTCGTGATCGTTGATGGAAAGACTTGCGTCTTACGCGCATGCGGCAACAATAATTGTATTTATTGTCCTGATGATACGATCAACCATAACGAAAACGAATTTGCTCGCTTAACACCGAGTACACTCACCGTTTCGGAAATAAATCAGAGCGGCATCGTATCACTTCAGATCCTCGAAGCACCAACGACACAAGTGAAAATCACTGCGACGGTCGAAGATGCTACTGAATTGATCCTGGATCGAACAGAATTTACCGTAACCCCCAACAACTGGCAGGAACGCATTAAATTTCTCGTTTCAGGCATTGAAGATAACGAAGCTGACGGCGATACAACAACGGCCATAACTTTTCATTTCGAGAGCAACGATGCCAAGTACAACAGCCTGACACCACTCTCGATCAACGTGACATGCATCGACGATGGAAGGCAATCGTCCTCCCTCATCTCGCTTCGACAGTACACAACGCTCGAAACCTCCGAAGACGGCCAAACTGCCGAAATCGGTTTGCGGCTTCAAAAACAACCCACTGCCGACGTTTTCGTTCAACTGATTTCGAGCGACCCAAGCGAAGGCCAGCCCGAACCATCCATGCTAACGTTCACCCCGACGAACTACGATCAAGAAAAGCGCATTCTCATTCGTGGCATCGACGATCAGGAAGCTGATGGACCACAAAAATACACGCTCTCTTTCAAGATCAGCAGCAGTGATCCCCAATTTGCCTCACAAACCCTTCAGCCCCTAACGCTCACAAACCTCGATAACGACGAAAGCTATCCGGCTGGCAAATATAAAATTCGCCTCATGGCAGCCAACATCACTTCAGGCGCATCACAATCCTACGACGCAGGTCATGGCATACGCATCTTCCAAGCGATCAAGCCAGACATCGTTATGATTCAGGAATTCAACTACGGCGACAACACGGACGCCACGCTTCGAAGCTTCGTCGACAGCACGTTTGGCAAAGATTATGATTATTATCGAGGATCAGGGGCGCTCCCCAATGGCATTATCTCTCGCTATAAAATCACCCATGTAGGTGGCTGGGACTCCAATATCGTCGACAACCGCCGCTGGGAATGGGCCGTCATCGACATACCAGGCCCGCGTGACCTTTTGGCCGTCAGTCTTCACCTGCATACCGAAGACAATTCCACCGAAATGCGACCCCTCATGACACGCATTCAATCCAAGTTCACAGAAGATCAAACAAACTACTACCTCGCGGTTGGCGGTGACTTCAATACCAAGACCCGCGCAGGCACCGAAACCAAGATGTCTACGCTCCTTACCGTCAATGCCCCCTACCCAACCGACCAAAACGGCAGCGACAGCACCAACACGTCACGCACCAATCCCTACGACTGGCTCCTCTTCAGTCCCGAGCTCGACCAACTCGAAGTGCCCGTCGTCATTGGCAATCACAGCTATCCCGCTGGCCACGTCTTCGACTCACGTGTTTATAATAAAAACTGCAACACCCATCCCGGTGTCAACGAATTGTCCTTTGTGTCGCCCGTCCAGGCCAACGACTCCAAAGCCACGGGCATGCAACATATGCCTGTCATTCGCGATATACAAATAGAGATCAAATAACACACACAGGATACATGCTTCGCCTATTTGCTTCGCAAATACGGCTTCGCACCGCGCCTATTACATACGGCGCGGTTTTCGCCGCTATCGCTCTGCGATACGCGGCGCTTTTTATATATTCAAAACGCAACCGCACTCACTGCTGTCCCACGAAGTTTTCATAGAATACTATGATAACTCTACAGTAGCTTTGTTTTATCGATATAGAGTCGTTTCTAAGCATGAAAATGACTTAAGATTACTGTTAAATCGCCTGCATCGCGAAGCCGAAGGCAAGCAGCGGGCGCGGGGATTCCAAAGGGGCGTCCGCAGGACAGAATGAGAATAAGAAAAGTATAGAACTATGTAACGAACGAATTTCATTGCAGTTAATGAAAATATGTTGTGGGACAGCAATGAACCGCACTATATTATTGGATCAATTACAATGAATGTATTGGACCTATTACACCGAATGCTCCAAACAACAATCCGCATCCAATCATTACCCCAACAAGAATCATCGAGTGTCCATCAGGATAAAACACTTGGTCAGGTTTTTTAGGATTGAACAAAAGAGAGATGGTATCCCCTATCTCGACGTGACGAGAGCTAGTTTTGGTTTTTGTATATGTGTTGCCCTCATATTCATAATAATATGAGGCTGCAAACATCGTGCTCGTACGATAATGGCCTTTACTATCCTTAACGCGCTTCTTCACCATTTCCACATTGGTTACTGTCGCATCTTGAGGAATCCAGTTTTTCTTAATACTTTTAATGTATAACAAATAACAAATTCCACCGATCAAAAAAGCTAAACCAATCCCGAGAAAGAACAAATTCATCTTTATAGTCCTCCGACAAGCAGACTCAATTGTCGTAAATCTTTAAGATGTTAAATTTTTCAACACTTCTTCATTATTTTCAATAAACGGAGCGAGTTTAGCGCATTTCTGCATGTCTGAACAAGCACCGCAATTTTCATAGCCATGCGCCATAGCACATTTGCGGATCTCACACATGTTACTGCAGTAATAACACTTACCCCCCTCACCTTTGCACCCCAGACACTGAATCATTTCGGGCAAGATCGTCGTGTGGTTCATCTCGCTCCACTTTTTGGCTACGAGCGCTCGAAGATCGTTGTCATCCTTGAGCGTCGCCATACGCGCATCACACTTTTCGCAATTTAATCCGCAATAAGCAATTGGATTGTCCATCTTTTCTCCACCATCCACATCAGTCAAAGCATGATGACACCATGCACGGATACATTAGCCACGAAATATGCCTCTGCGGCAAATTTTATACTCACCAATGATCACGCGCGCCAAAAAACGCGGGGAGTTTTCAAGGGTTGCCCGCGATACGGCAACATTTGGCCCATCAAGAAGAAAAAACGCCGCGTATCGCGTAGCGATAGCGGCGTTTGCCGACCGTATTGCCGTGGGCAATAGGCCGGCGCCCATAAGCACCCCTTAATTTTGCGGCTTGACGCCGCAGTCTCTCAAAAAGCGCCCTGTATGTGAAGCTGCGCAGGCTGCGACCTGTTCGGGGGTACCAGTGCAGACGATGCTACCGCCGCCCACACCTGCTTCTGGCCCAACATCAATAATATAATCGGAGCACTTAATGATATCGAGGTTATGCTCAATGACGAGCACGGAATGTCCTTTGTCGATGAGGCGATTCATGACTCCAATGAGGCGATCGACGTCTTCGATATGGAGGCCTGTTGACGGTTCGTCGAATACAAAAAGCGTCGGCGTGGCATTTTTCTTTGCGATTTCTTTAGAAAGTTTAATGCGCTGAGCTTCGCCGCCCGAAATCGTCGGACTAGGCTGTCCGAGGCGAAGATAGCCGAGGCCCACGTCGCAGACGGTCTGGAGAATCTTCGTAATTTTGGTGTAATCGTGGAAGAAATCGAGTGCCTCATCAAAGGTCATGTTGAGGACATCCGCAATGGAGCGCCCATTAAGGCGCACACGGAGGGTAGCGTCATTAAAGCGTTTGCCGTGGCACGTCTCACAATCGACATAGGTATTCGCGAGGAATTTCATTTCGATGGTGCGCACACCGGCGCCGGCACAAGTCTCACAACGCCCACCGCCTCGCGAGGCAGCCACGTTAAAGCTAAAGCGGCTTTGGGAATAGCCGAACATCTTAGCTTCGGGTTGCGCAGAAAAAAGCTTACGAATTTCATCAAAAACTTTAGTGTACGTCGCAGGATTTGAGCGTGGAATGCGGCCGATAGGCTTTTGATCCACTTCCAGAAGTCGGCCAATGCCTTCGACGCCTTCAATGCAATCGAAAAATTCTGAGACGACATTTTTTTTGCGAGCGAGTTTTAGTTTGATGGCAGGAAGAAGGATGTCGTTGATGAGCGTGGATTTACCCGAGCCGCTGACGCCTGTAACACAGGTAATACAGCCCAAGGGAATGCGAATGTCCACCCCATGTACGTTATGTTTTTTTGCACCGCTAAGGGAGATTTGGAGTCCGTTTCCGGAGCGACGCTGAGTTGGAATCGCGACCTCACGCCGCCCCAGGAGGTAATCGATCGTTACCGAGTCATTGACCTTGCCAATTTCTGAAACGGGGCCGGCATAGACGACTTCTCCGCCGTGAACGCCCGACTTAGGCCCAATATCGACGAGATAATCAGACGCTTTCATTGTCTGATCGTCATGTTCGACGACGATGAGCGTATTCCCACGATCTCGAAGTGCCTGCAGCACGCCAATGAGTCGCTGTTGGTCACGCGCATGCAAACCGATGGATGGCTCGTCGAGGATGTACGTCACAGCCGTTAAACCATTGCCCAGCAAACTGGCCAAACGAATGCGTTGAGCCTCACCGCCAGACAACGTCGATGCCCCTCGATTGAGATTGAGGTAACCGAGTCCAACATTCTGTACAAATTCGAGACGCGAAATGAGTGGCCCCAAGACATCACGCGCCACCAGCGCGCCGCGTTCGTCAGGCTGACACGCCTTAAAGAATTTCACGGCATCGTCGATCGTCATGGCGTGAACCTCTTCAAGAAGGCATCCCGCAAATTCAACAAAGCGCGCTTCAAGGCGCAAACGCGATCCTTCACAGACTGGGCAGACCTCTTCGGACGTATAGCTATCGTACAAAAAGTCGGTCGCCTCAGGTGACAAGCTCTCATGCGTATAAATATAATTGATAAACTCGCAAAATAGATCATCCAACGTGTCACTGCTACACAGCTCTGCCGGTTTTTGAATAGCGACGTTGTATTTTTTCGCGAGCTTTTTGAACACTTTAAGCGCGTCTGTGCAGTCTTCTTCCTCAAGATCGACCAAGGGCAAAAAGGACGACGTTTCGGCATCACCAGACCAGAGCGGCAACGACGGATCCCCCATCATCATTTGAGTACGCACGACGCGAATTGATCCCGTTCCCGAGCACGCATCGCACCATCCTTGAGACGAGTTAAAAGCGAGCATATTTGGGTTAATTTCGGGAAAAGACTGACGGCATCGGGGGCACGTGGCATTTTGACTTAAAAAAATCTTGTGCGTTGAACCATCATCGAGAATTTGTTCGACGTAGCACTGTCCTTCACCGTATTTGAGCGCAAGGTCCAAACTTTCGCGAATGCGTTTACGTGCATTTTCGCGCACGATGAGGCGATCAATGACGAGATCGATGTCGTGACGAACGGTCTTCGCAAGCGGCGCTATATCGACAATCTCACGCATCTTTCCATCGACAATGAGACGCGTAAAACCGGCTGCACGATACTTTTTAATCTCCTGTTCAAACGTGCCTTTACGTTGTCTGACGATCGGTGCACAGAGGACGAACTTTGTACCGTCAGGCATCGCCATGAGCCTCGAAAGCATTTCATCCGGCGTATTAGCAGCGACTTCAATACGGCAGTTCGGGCAGATCTGCACGCCTCCGCGCCCCCACAACAAACGCATGTGATCATATACTTCCGTCATTGTTCCGACTGTTGAGCGCGGATTGTTGCTAATCGTACCCTGCGTTACGGCGATCGCCGGGGTGAGTCCCGTCATCTTTTCGACGTGCGGCTTTTTGAGCTCACCGACAAACTGGCGCGCATACAACGACAGTGTATCGAGGTAACGCCTCCGCGCCTCGGCATAGATCGTCTCAAAAGCGAGTGTAGATTTGCCCGAACCGCTCAATCCCGTCATGACGATCAATTGGCGTTTGGGTAAATCCAGCGAAATATGCTTGAGATTGTTCTCTGTGGCGTTTTCGATGTGAATACAATGACAATGCGTTTTCTGTTCAGACATGATATTATGATTAAAAATGAGAACGATGATTAGACGATGATTTGTGATTTTTTGTGGGGGGAAGTCGGTAGATTATCGTTTCAAATGCATAAAAATGAAGAAGGACCGCATCAATCCGGTGTATGATGATTTTGCGTAACTACACATACGGAGGTTTGATGCGATCATTTGCTCATTTTACGTTAAACGAAAGGG
>JAZRWH010000096.1:0-2314 GCA_045599585.1 Myxococcota bacterium | reverse complement strand
GGTTGACGTCGCGGGTCCGAGCCCCGTCTCTCGCTCCAAGCTCTTTAAAGCGTAAAAAAAAGAAAGTATGCGAGAGTAACTCAGTGGTAGAGTGCAACCTTGCCAAGGTTGACGTCGCGGGTCCGAGCCCCGTCTCTCGCTTTTTGAAAAAAGACCCTTTTGGGTCTTTTTTTTTTCCTTTTTTCTAGCTCCAAAGGTGCGAGTTTTGAGTCAGGATTCTGGCCGACCTTGCGCTGTTTGGTGCGGTGTGTTATAAGATGTCGCGTCGCGCGGGTAGCTCAGTTGGATAGAGCGTTGGCCTCCGAAGCCAAAGGCCGCGGGTTCGATCCCCACTCCGCGCATTCCTCTTTGTTCTTCTAAATTAAGGCTCAGCGCGCATGGATGATGCTTTTTTTCGTGATCTCATCGCTCATGCTATGCGCTTGGGAGCCGCTGATGCTTGTGTTGACGAAGTACGCGTTATCTGCGATTCCGATATTCTCGATAGCGGACGCGTTTCTCAAGTGCGCGATATTTCCCAGGAGGCAACGCTATTTGTAAAGTGTGCTCACGCTTTGACGCGTGTCGCACTTTCTCAGGATGCGCCTCTCTCTTTAGAAACTGCTAAAAAACGCGTGGAGGATGCCGTAAGAGCTTCGATTCTCGTTGAAGCGTGGAGCTGCGTACCAGGGGCAGACGAGATTCCTGAAATGGACGTCGATGATACCTACCGTTACGTAGACCCCTTTGACGATGACCCCAAAGCCTTGGCTAAACACCAAAAAAAATTCGAAGCTTTTATGAATGGGTCTGTTAGTGAACGTGCCCCTGTTTTGATCCATGAAATGGCGCGAATGGGTAAAATCAGCGACGTCTCTTTGTTCGCAAAACAAGTTATTTTTCGTAAAACACAGCGACGAATAACGCAAAATGACGTCGTTATGGCATCTTCTGGCGCCACACGCTTCGAACGCTTCATTCGTTGGCACTCCGCGTGGAACGCTGCTTCTCTCCAGCTTCCCGATTACGTTCAGATCGGCTACGGCATAGATCCAACTTCTCAAGATGCTGCGTTTATTCTCGATTCGTCCAATATCGCAAGAGGTTACGCGCTCACGCGCGGCTCATCCCAAAAATTTGATCGACAGCTTCATCAGTTGATTTTAGGCCCATGGGCCGCTTGCGTCGTGCTTCATGAGACAATTCATCAAAGCCCCTACTATCTCGGACAGACTGAAGCTGTTGCAATAGACAGTAATCGCGGCATTCTCCAATGCTCAACACCTAAATCTAGTTGCTCTGCCTATGCCATTCACCCAACGACGCCAGAGCTGTTGTCGTTCAATGAAGTCCTTCCACAGATTGAGTCTGAAGCGCTATACGTCGATGCGCCAACCTTCGTCGTTCGACATACAGATACGTCGATCGATGTGGCGTTTTCAGTTGTCCGCTCCATTGGCAACGATGGGCACGAACAACCTTTTTGGCCGGTGACATTACGCATTTTGCCACATAGCTTTTGGAGTAAAATTAAAATTGCTTTCGGACCGCTGTGCCGCATCTCGCTAAACTGCATGCATGGTGAACCCACTTTTCAGGCGCCTGGGCTTGTGCTCAATATATCGCCAGAGGTCGTCTAATGTTCAGTTATTTAAAATACCCGCTCTCTGCTAAATATGCCATTGCCGTCGAAACTGAAGACGATACCATTCGTAGTATTCGTATCGTGCCGGCGCCTCAGTCTGCGCCTATGCTTGATGAACAAGTCGGCGTAATTGGACCGCTCGAAGCCGTGCGGCAGTATATGCGGGCTTACTTCGATAAAAATGCTGATCCCGAAATCATATTTAAAGCAGAGCAAAGGCTCATTCCTAGCCTCGAAAAACCTCACTCGCGCTTTGCTGCAAGTGTGCGTGAGGGGCTGCTATCACGCTTGACGTTCGGTTCGACAATGACTTACGCTGAATTGGCGCGTTTGATTGGAAATGATAAGGCAGTTCGTGCCGTTGGACAGGCTCTGCACAATAACCCTTTTCATATCGTGATTCCATGCCATCGCGTGGTTTCTAAAGATCCTGACAAAGTTTATTACGCTGCCGGGGCTGACGTAAAACGCGCTTTGCTACGACACGAAGCGACATGCATCCATGCTCCCGTCACCGCTATGATCCCTTTCTAACCTTGGATAAAATAAAGGGGGAAGTCGGTAGATTATCGTTTCAAATGCATAAAAATGAAGAAGGACCGCATCAATCCGGTGTATGATGATTTTGCGTAACTACACATACGGAGGTTTGATGCGATCATTTGCTCATTTTACGTTAAACGAAAGGGA
>JAZRWH010000095.1:0-3681 GCA_045599585.1 Myxococcota bacterium | reverse complement strand
TTGTAGCACTTCCCTTTCGTTTAACGTAAAATGAGCAAATGATCGCATCAAACCTCCGTATGTGTAGTTATGCAAAATCATCATACACCGGATTGATGCGGTCCTTCTTCATTTTTATGCATTTGAAACGATAATCTACCGACCTCCCCCAACAAAAAGTGAAAAAAAGTCTTTTTTAATACATCATTTCTTTTAAAAAGAGCCGGGAGACAAAACGCTTTGGCTCTTTTTATTTGGGGAGGCATTGAAATGCCCAAGCTTATCGATCAATTCTTGTTTCGTTATCGCCGTCGCACGATTGTGCTCGATACGTTTCCTCGCGCCGAATTTTCGGATGAAGACGGTTTTTTGTGCGCAGGGGGAAATTTTGAGCCTGATACGCTTCAACTGGCTTACGACAACGGTATTTTTCCTTGGCCCTGTCAGGACGCCGATTACGTTTGGTGGTTTTCGCCTAAAGAGCGCTTTGTTTTGGACCCCGAACAACTCCATGTGCCCAAGTCGCTGGCACGGACTATGCGTCGTAGACCGTTTAAACTCACAACAGACATGGCTTTTAGAGATGTAATGACCTGTTGTTCTGAACAACTTCGCCCCGTCGAAGAAGGTGAGCCTTACTCGGAACATGTGGAAGGAACATGGATTTTGCCTGAAATGATTGAGGGTTATACAGCACTTCATGCGCGTGGGCGCGCGCACAGTGTTGAAGCTTGGCTCGATGGCGAACTCGTAGGCGGGCTTTATGGGGTTACCGTCGGAAGTATTTTTTGCGGTGAATCGATGTTTGCCAAGGTTAGTGATGCCTCAAAGGTTGCTTTTGCGACGTTCGTTCCCATTGCGCGCAAAGCAGGATTCTCGCTCATCGACTGCCAGGCGCACACCAACAATCTCGAACGTTTCGGTGCCCATGAAATTCCTCAAGAAGCGTTCTTCGCACAAGTTGTTGAGGCTCGAAGCCATGCGGTGGATTGGTGTTTGATCAAAAAGGGTTTGGAGGAAGCTCAGAATGCCTAAGATACACGTGTTGCCTGCGGCTTTATGCGATCAGATCGCTGCGGGCGAAGTGCTCGAACGCGCATCAAGCGCCGTTAAAGAGCTCATCGAAAATTCTCTCGATGCTGGGGCGACTTCGATCGAAGTTGAAATCGAAGAAGGTGGTCGAAAACGACTCTGCATTACCGATAACGGCTGCGGTATGACGCCCGAAGACGCTAAGCTTTCAATTATTCGTCACGCTACTTCCAAAATATCAACGGTCGAAGACCTCTCTAAGATCGCTACAATGGGATTTCGCGGCGAAGCACTCGCTTCAATGGCTGCTGTATCGAAAATGACCATTCGAACGAAACGCGCTGAGGATGAAACGGGGACATGCTTGCGCATCGAAGGCGCCGTTGAACAGTACTGCCGCGCAGACGCCGTACCCAACGGCACGCAAATTACAATCGAAGATCTCTTTTATAATACGCCTGCTCGCCTTAAGTTTCTTAAAACGCCTGCAACAGAACAACGCCGGGTCTATGAAGTCATCGAACAATTTGCGTTGGCCTGCTATGAGGTTAGCTTTAAACTTACTGTAGATGGCAGAGTAAAAGCCGATTATCCCCGTAATAGAACGCTTCGTGAACGTGCTCACGCTGTGCTCGGTAAAGCCATTTATGATCATCTCTATCCGATCGTACCTGCAAAAGTCGGTGACGTCTCTGTCGAAGGTGTTTTTGGATCGCCCGATTACATTGCTTCGACAGCTGGGCGCCTTTTCACGTTCGTCAATCAGCGCATTGTTAAGGATTCGACGATCCAATCGGCGATCAGCCGTGCTTACCGTGAATTTCTTCACGGAAAACAACCCTGTGTCATTCTGTTCGTGACGCTGCCGCTCGATCTCGTCGACGTCAACGTCCATCCGACAAAACTCGAAATTCGCTTTCAGGATCCTGACAATATCTTTCGTGCCGTTTATCGGGCTATTCGCCAGTCACTTGAGCAGACGCCGTGGATCAAATCGGTCGATCAACCGTCTCCGTCTAATTATCTTGAGGGTAGTTTTGCTCAAAGCAAAGGTACTGGTTTTGCCGAATCAATTTCGGGCGCTGCGGGACATGCCCAAAACAAAGTGGAGGATGTAAACCAAAGTTCCCATAACGCCGATGCTCGTTCGACGATGAATGTCAGTGTTTCGCCGTTCTCGAAGTACGCCGCTTCGCGCTTTGAATCTCTTCCTGAGTCAGCTTTTGAATCTCCCGAGCGTAAACAGCGCGCTGCGTTTGGGATTTTCGATCCGACGATCATGCGTCAAACCTCTACTGCAGATAAAACCGGTGTTGCCTTTTTGGATGATGAGGAGGAGGCAACCATGCCGCTTCGCGACGCCTGTAGCACTCAGGGCTGTACTTTTGCTCCAAATGATCTAGGCGCTCCGGCCGATTCTCTTGATGTGCCGGTTGAGCTCTCCGCCAGGTCCAACGAAGTTGAACGTCCGCCACTCGTACTGACCAAACAAATGTCGCTTCAGGCTCATGTCGCCGAAGTCATGGGCGGAACGCCGCTTCTTCCGCTCGATATGCCTTCCAAACGTGGTTATTTTTCGAGCCTCGTCTTTTTGGGTCAGCTTGCACTCACTTACCTGTTGTGTGCCGATGGTGACAGTCTTGTCGTCGTCGATCAGCATGCGGCGCACGAACGCATTAACTACGAAAAACTTAAAAACATTGCCGATAAAAAACTTCCGGCTACGCCGCAAGGCCTCCTCTTTCCGCTGTTGCTTTCGCTCGATACGCGCCTGGCCGATGTTTTGCGCGAATTCACTGGCTTTTTCGAGGCTCTTGGGTTCGTCATTGATCAGGTGAGCGAACAACAGTTTGCTGTGAGATCGGTTCCTGCGATTCTTAAAGATTATGATTATTTGGCGTTGATCCGCGATGCGCTTACCGATCTCGCGGAGCAGGGCCGCGCCTCGCAATTCGAACAGATTCGCGACAATATCATTGCTACCATGGCTTGCCACAAATCCATTCGTTCAGGACGCAAAATGTCTGCAGAGGATGCGTACCGCCTCTTCCGCGAGATGGATGAAACGGCTTTTCGTTCCAACTGCCCGCATGGTCGCCCCGTGCACTTCGTCCTCTCAATCACTGAGATCGAAAAGCGTTTTTTACGAATTTAAGCTCGCCTATTTCGCTATCGCTCAATACGGCTTCGCTGCCGGGCTATTTGCATTGCAAATACGCCCGGCATTTTTTTGATGTGAATGCGCTCGATTGAGTTGTAACAACAAAACCAAAAAAACTAAAAAAATACTTGACCGTCCATAGTCACACGCGTATAAGCCTGCACTCGCTGATGGGCTTTGATAAAGAGCCTGACGGCAAAGCTGAAAACCGAAAATGAGAAAGAAACGTAAAAGCAACATATATAATGTTGCAGCAGAAGTGCGAGCCAAATATGTAACGACGTAGCATACTACGTCGCGTCAATGAAAAAAATAAAATGCTCTAACGAATCCATGAAACCGCGTAGCACGCTACGCGTCATTGCATAGAAAGGGTAGAGCTAAAAATACAAGATCAAACTGGAGAGTTTGATCCTGGCTCAGAACGAACGCTGGCGGCAGGCCTAACACATGCAAGTCGAGCGTGAAAGATAGCTTCGGTTATCGAGTAAAGCGGCGCACGGGTGAGT
>JAZRWH010000094.1:0-5365 GCA_045599585.1 Myxococcota bacterium | reverse complement strand
ATTCAAGAAGTTCTGTCCTATTTATTACTCTCGCCATTGGTTCCTCCTGTCTCGATGAGAGTTTCAGCAAATTCATCTTACCGGAATTCCAATGGCTTTTTTAGTTTTTTCGATTTTGCGAACTCGTGTGGACGCTATCTTTGGGGATGATGTGAGATCCCTATGTGATTACTTTGAAGATGGCTTCAATTTTGGAGATATAGAACTGTACGCAAAATATCTCAGCGATAGTAATTATTATATCGGTGGTTTAAGCAAGTTTTTGCGCGTTCTGGATATAGACGGTGAAACCGATGATAGCTTTGATGATGAAGATGGAGATGGAGATTTAGAGTGTGCCATCATTCAGGGCGACACATATGAGTATGATGACCTTGAAGATCATTGGGATGACGAGTGCGACGACGATGATGCGTGCGATGACGATGATCAAGACGAAGAGGATGCGTGCGACGACGATGATGCGTGCGACGACGATGATGCGTGCGACGACGACGATGCGTGCGACGACGACGATGCGTGCGACGACGACGATGATCAAGACGAAGAGGATGAATCCGAGGCGTGCGATAACAAAAAACAGACTATAATCAAAACCACTCCAAATCGAAACCACTCAACACACAAAGGAGAAAAAATGAACACTTATAATTATTGGCTTATTGAACTCAACAGAGACGCATGGGATCTTACAAAAGCCGAACTTGGCGACCGTCACACCATTGCTTCTAGAAACAAATCCGGTGCTTTAAAATCCAAACTCGGCGATCTTAAAGCGGGCGAACTCGTCCTGGCTTTCGAAGCAGCACCTGTCAGTCATGTTGCCAAAGTACTCGTCGTCGAGTCCGCACGTGACCAAGTTAATAGCGATATTTACCGAGATCCCGTCTTCAAAATTGTAGCCGAAATTCCCGCTGTTTCGCTTGAAGAACTCAAGGAAAAAATGCCGGATCTCCATAAACGCATAGCCTCTCCGGCAGCCATTCACTGCCTCAGCGCTGACGATTTCCAAGGCGTCATGAAACTGGCATATTGTAAATAACATTCATTCGCGTTGGAAGAAATCATAAATAACGGCGGCGTATTGAGCGCCAGCGAGAAGCCGCCGAGCGGCGGCGTATTTCCCCTGTTGAGGCGTTGTGCACAACGCCTCGACAGGGAAATAGCCAGCCGCGCGTCTGCCGTATCGACGATAGGAGATAGGCGACGCAACAGAAATAAAAATACGCACCGAACGTCAATCGGTTTTATCCCCATTTCCCCATTTCTTAATTTAGGAGAGAATTGTCATGGTACAAAAAGAAACAAACAATGCATTATTTGAAGCTGTCAAAACTGGTGACATTGAACAATTGAAATCAATTATTCAGAATGGTGCTAAAGTCAGCGTTAAAGATGATCAAAGCTATACTCCACTACATGTATGCAATGATGTTGAAGTGGCAAAAGTTCTTATTGATGCTGGTGCCAAAGTCAACGCAAAAGATGATTGTGAACGTACACCACTACATGTATGCAATGATGTTGAAGTAGCAAAAGTTCTTATCAATGCTGGAGCAGACGTCAATGCAAAAGATGATGATGGCAATACACCGCTAGATTATTATCATACTGAATCGTGTAACCAAGTAATCGAAGCAGCTGGCGGAATCCATGGAGACATTGAGCATCACGAAGGATCAGAATTGTATATAAATTTTGAAATAAAGCTGGATCCCGATGAAGATGATGAAGATGATTATTGCACTGACGTTGATTACGTCCGTCTTGATGGAGACAAATGTGGTTTATGTATATCGGGAGCGTCATCAGATTTTGGTGTTCCTGAAGGAAGTTATTATTATCAAACCGGAGACGCTTATTGTTATGGTAGCGTTCTTGTGGATGATGATTTTGAAGAGCTTGATGATGAAGTCGATCTTTCAGAAGAAATTTTAGAACGCCTTGCTGATAGATCAACGCGCATTGAGTATCTTTGCTGCAGTGGATTTCCAGATGATGTGCGTGTAAAAAAGCTAGAAGTTACTGTCTGGGCCAATAAGAAAAAGCTTAAATTTTACGAGAAAAAATTTAATGCTTGCGTAGACGCAGATTAACATCTCGTCATTCTTTCAATACATACGATTCGAAATCTGAAGAATCGTATAAATTGAATACCCATGTCTATCACAAATCTGAATACGATTTAGAACATGTCGTTATTGAGATCACTGCTGTCCCACAACATATTCTCATTAACTGTTCGGCGGGCGCGAACTTGACTTCGTCTTCAACATGCGCGCTGTATTGTTTGTTCCGAGGCGAATACGCAACTTGAATATATAATTTATCGTTATTTTTCTTAGCAATAATGTTTGCATGCTAACCGGCAACATGCGCCAGCGATTTCTTTTCGGGTAATAATAATAATAATAATTAAATTTATACGCAAGCTGCCAAGTGCGAGCATTATTATCATGCACTGGCAGCCCACACAAAGCTATTTCTTCTTTTTAGGACGAAGCGATCCTTTCATGACAAAGTCTGATGCTCCATGCCACTCATCTTTGAAACTGGACGGACCTTTGACGTCATCTACGCAGATATCGCGTACAAAATTGTCATCTAACAGATCACCACCAGCTTCGTGATAACAAATGACTGACCCTTTCGAGAGACGGTCATTTTACTGATTGCAAAGGTTTCCGGATCTTCATAGACTTCATAGACTTTTACGCCGGGAACCGTGGGAATTATGGGATCACCAAAGCCATCATATTCAGCGATAAGCGTACCTGGCTCGCACTTAGCGTACTTGGCTTTGCAAGGCTTGCCGTTCGCCTTGACGAAACCGCCAAAATACCTCATATAATAAATGCCATTTTTATCAATGAACCACGAACCAGTCACTGGAAGCGGGTCGGCATCTCCTTTATATTTTATATATTTCGGGTCAATCTCACACTTCACCGTCGAACCGCAATAATCATCTGTTGCATATTCTAATTTTACAAGGCAAGAAACATAAAACTCAATCTCTGTTTCAAAATCCTCATTGTCTTCTTCGGCAGCATTTTCTCGTTCAATCTTAATTTTATAATATAATTCTGTACCATCGATGAATAGAGCATTATTCCAATTTGTACAAGTAAACCCTTCAGTTGCGGGTGGTGCCATCGTTTCACCATTCGGATTCACGGAATCTTTGGCAAGCGCTGCGATAATGCCTTCGTCGATCTTTTCATTGTGAATAGAATCAGTAATTGGAGCATTCATGCCGCTTTTTTCAACATCAACCTGAACGTCTTTCGCGGCATCTTCATTCGCAACTTTCGCGGCAAGATTTTCTTTATTTTCCAGCGTTATCGAATCCGTTGTCTTGATGTCATTACGCTTTGCCTGAGCATCAGCGGCCGTATCATTCGAATTTCCGGCATTATCGCTTTGGGGTGCAGAGACTTCATCCGACGTTGTCTTCGGCTGATTGCATGCTGTTATCATCAGCACCATCAAACACATTATTGCGACAATCTTGCATATCTTCATTTATTTATCCTTTATACTCTGAAATTCCAGTTGTTATATTCCGCTGCTGAGATCTGTGAGTGAGGCGTAGCGTATCAACTACAATTCCAATGGAGGAATTGCCATATCCCCCCTCTCATTAGTCACTACTTCAATATTTTTTATGGCAAATAATGTGCAGAGAATTTTCCAGTTTTATCGTTAAATTTAGGATCCACACTTTTACAATCTATCTCATAATCTTCCCCGTCAATGCACATGCATTGTTTTTCCTCTGAGGTTGAACAATATGAAGTTATAATACCTGAACCGAATTGCGCACTATCTACTTTTTATAATCACTCAACTTTTTTTGTTCCGCTTCGCGTGCTCGTCTTTGTTCCTCTTCTTTTTTTGTATTTTTCTGCTTACGCATCATCTTCCCGAGCAGAAGCACAATCGCCCAATTTATACATCATATCATTACCTACGCCACAATATAATCTAACACCTGCTCGTCTGCATGGTTTGAAGGCTGCCGTGCTAAGCGTTGACCAGATGACCAAGGATCGTCGATGCATCACGTTGGATGAAATCGGCAATGGTCGATTGGTATAGGGAACGGGTATTAGGGGGCATGAGATTCTCCGATTTGCGATTTCAATTAGGGAATATCGATATCATTTTCATGATCAACATCCCATGCGGCTACGTTGTTCAATACGTAATCAATGGTCTTGGACATTTCATCCATATCACGCATAATCCGATCGTAAAATCGTGATTGCCATTGAAACGGAATTTTATTTTCACGCGAATACGCGGTAACGGCGCGTTTTATACATCGTATGGCAATGGATAACCATCCCGCCATATTTTCAATTTTTGGGGGGGATGAATCGCGTGGGGATGGCGTTGAATCGCCAGGCGATCGAAATGAATCGCGTTGTAGAGACGCAAAATTTTGCGTCTCTACGGTTGGATTATTTACGTTGGATTTATCACGATTTATTTTTGAAAATTCTCGCCGTTTATATGGCGTTTTATCCCCATCGATGAATACAATTAAATGCACGTGATTAGGCATGATCTGCCAATATGGTATTTCTGCATACGGACAATGATCGGTAACGTTTTTAATGCATTGATTTAAATATTCACCAATGGGGGTAAATATCATTACGGGTGCGCAATTTGGTGTAGAGACGCAAAATTTTGGTGTAGAGACGCAAAATTTTGCGTCTCTACGATATTCGTCATTACCACGACCACGGAATTCATCATTACGCACGATTTCACCAAAATAATGCACGCGTTTTTGGGTGCAAATAACCACATGATATGCGCCATGATTATAATCATGTCCGGGACAACGAGATGATGGAATTCGATATCGATTCATATATTTATCGTTCATATCCACCTCGTGGAAATTGGTGATATTGGGACGTAATTTTTGGCCATTTATTGAAACGTAATTTGTAGAGACGCAAAATTTTGCGTCTCTACAGTAAAATATATCAAATAATATCCGCCCCCAAAATCAAAACCGCCCGCGTATGCTCGCAGGCCTGCGGCCGAGAACATAGCGGGCGGCAAAGGGCCGTATCGGCGAACGCCGATAGGCCCGACGCGTGTGGCGTATGTCCGTTGTATGGCCGGTGTAGAGACGCAAAATTTTGCGTCTCACGGCCATGCGACGGGCATAGCCACCGCCCCCATATATATTAATTACGCCTTTTTGATTTCGAACGTCATTTCTTCGCCTTCGAATTTGGCTTCCATGGCTTGTTTGTCATTGGCGCGTTCCATCTTGATGCAGAGGAGGCCTTCGGCCATTTTGGCGCCCCAGGCGGCGAACATGTCGATGAGTGTCTGGGAG
>JAZRWH010000093.1:0-14911 GCA_045599585.1 Myxococcota bacterium | reverse complement strand
TTACTAAGGTCTCTGACAGCTATATCAAACGTGTCTGTAATGAAATTAATCAGAGACCTCGAAAAGTACTTGGTTGGAAGACACCGGAAATGGTTTACTCAAATATGCATTTGGATTGACAATTTTCCGACTTCCCCCTACACAAAACCTAAAGAACGCAAAAAAGCGCCGCAGGCTTGGGGGCACAGCGGCGCAGTGATGCTCAGTGCAGAAGATTAGTATTCCTGGTCTTCTTTATCTTCGTCTTCGGGGTTAATGAAGGCGTCGAGGTCGAGCTTTTTGATATTGACGTCCAAAACGCGGTTCTTAATATGATCGATGATCTCCGCTTTGATTGCATCGGGAGACATAACGCCGCGTTCGCCGTCTTTGTAGGAGCGGACGTTGACCGTTTTGTCTTCGGCCTCTTTCTTGCCGACAACGATCATATAAGGTGTTTTTTGAACAGTGGCTTGACGGATCTTGTAGCCGATCTTTTCGCTGCGGTCGTCGACGAACGTGCGGATGCCAGCGGCTTCCCAATCTTTGGAGAGTTCCTGGCAGTAGGGGACCAATTCGTCGGTGATGGGAAGAAATGCGACCTGAACAGGCGCGAGCCAGGTGGGGAATGCACCCGCCAAATGCTCGATCATAATGCCGATAAAGCGTTCGTAAGATCCGAATATGGCTCGGTGGATAACAACAGGACGTGCTGTCGAGTTGTCCGGCGTGATGTATTCGAGTTCGAAGCGTTCCGGAAGCTGGAAGTCGAGCTGAATCGTTGCACACTGAATTTGACGGCCGAGAGAGTCTTTAATAAGAATGTCGATTTTAGGACCGTAGAAAGCACCATCTTTCGGATTGAGTTTATAGTCAATACCGTTGTCCGAAAGGGCTTTGGCAAGTGCGGCTTCTGCCTGATCCCAAAGTTCGATTTTGCCCATGTAGTCGTCAGGACGTGTGGACAGATAGAATTTGTATTCGAGGTCGAAGAGTTGGTAGAAATTGGCAATTAATTTGATAAGTTTTCCAATTTCGCCTTCGATCTGATCGGGAGCTACGAAGAGGTGTGCATCGTCCTGCATGAACTGGCGAACGCGGGTGAGACCCGAAAGTGCACCCGAAAGTTCGTTGCGATGAAGCGTCTGGCGTTCAGCGACACGAAGCGGAAGTTCGCGGTAGGAGTGGGGACGCTGTTTGAAGAAGAGCATCGTATCCGGGCAGTTCATGGGTTTGAGGCACATCATCTTGCCGTCGACTTCGAGTTTGAACATGGCGTCGGCGTAGTGATCAAGGTGACCGGAGGTCTTGTAGAGCTCGGAGTCATACATGATCGGGTTGAAGATTTCGACGTAGCCTTGGTCGCGCTGAACTTCACTCCAAAGATTGTGGAGTTCTTTGTAGATCGTATAACCTTTGGGTTGCCAGAAAATGCAACCTGGGGCGTATTGATGCATGAAGAAGAGTTCGAGCTCTTTGCCGAGTTTACGGTGGTCACGTTTTTTGGCTTCTTCCTGAATTTCAAGATAGGCGTCGAGTTCAGCTTTCGTCGACCAAACGGTGCCGTAGACGCGTTGGAGCATCGGTTTAGTCGAATCACCACGCCAGTAAGCTCCCGCGATGCTCGTGAGTTTAAAGTGTTTGCACTCACCTGTACGGCGGACGTGGGGGCCTGCACACAAGTCGGTGAATGTGGACTGCTTATAAATAGAAACTTCTTCGTCTTTGATGCCGTCGATCAGTTCCAGTTTGTAGGGTTGATCTTTGAAGAATTCACGGGCTTCATCCTTTGTCATCGAGCTGTGTTCAAAGGGAGCATTGGCTTTGATGAGTTCCTTCATCTTTTTGGAGATGGCTTCGAGATCGTCTTCTGTAAGAGGACGCGGAAGATCAAAGTCATAATAGAAGCCGTCTGCGATTGCGGGGCCGATGGCAAATTTAGCATCGGGGAAAATTGTTCTTACTGCTTCTGCCATAATGTGGCTGGCAGAGTGGCGCATGCGATAGAGCTTATCGTGGCGAGCCTGCTCTGCGGAAACATTTTCTCCCGCATTTTCACAACAATGTTCACACATAATTCACCTTAGTTTGTGCGCATTAAAGCGTAAAAAAAAGCTGAATCACATTTCCTAAATCGGCGAAAACATGACTCAGCATTTATCTTTAGATAAGCTTAAGAAATTACTTCTTGGCCGCTTTGACTGCTTCGATCGCGCGAGCGATACGGGCTTTTTTCTTGTTCTGATTTTTAATGCGGCTCATTTTCATGCTGTGACGACGATCACCTCTTCCCATGATGTAACTCCCTATTTTTAATTGTTATTGGGTAAGAACGAAGATGAACACCCACATGGCGTTCAAACTTCAAGACAGTAAAATTTAGGCGTTAACGGACTTTAAGTCAAGCGCCAAAAGCCCTATTGTTCAACGTCTTCGAATTGGCCGCTTTCCATCCATTCCTTAAAAACGTCTATAATCTGCTGGGCTTGTTTGGCTGAGCTGAATTTGAATTTAGACTGTGACATGTAAACGCCGTTTCGCTTTTGGAATCGGTCGATGCGGGCTTTAGGAGCTCCCCAGGCTTCTTTCTTTTTGTCCCACTCTGTGTACAAAAAGAGAATTGTTGTCCAAGCGCCTTTGGATAGGACGCGTTTATCGAGCTGTTTTACAGTCTGCTGACCGCTCTCTTCGTCCGTGTAGTCTATTGAAATCTCGTCAATCGTTGCTGCTGATGCCATTTCTTGTTTCCTTTTTGTGCGTCTCTTTTCAACCGTGACGCGCGTGTCGGCCGCTCAATGCCTTACTTATTCGTTGAGCTATTCTCAAAAATTTTTCAAAAACGCCTTCGTGCAATACTCTGTGAAGGCCGTCTTACGGGGCGGCGCTTATACACTGTTTCTCGCGGTTTTTTATGAAAAAGCTCTTCTTGACAGAAATTGCGCTTCTTTTATCACTTTTTTTGACAGAAAGTGCTTGGGCTGAGTCGGTCGTTGCGAGGGCTGCGCATTCGGATGTTCAGAGTACTGCACCTGCTGCTGCGTCCCAAAGCGACAATAATTCTAGTAATGCGCAGTTGGACGATAAGCCTATGCCGCTCGTCGTTCCGCCGATTAAGACGATCGTGATCGATCCGGGGCATGGCGGTACGAATGAAGGCGCTGTCGGTGTGGCCGGCATACACGAAAAATATCTTACGCTCAAATTGGCTTTGGTGCTGGCTGACCGTCTCAAGGCCAAGTTTCCTGATGCTAACATTATCTTGACGCGTGAAAATGATCAGTCGATTTCGTTAAATGATCGTATCTCGATTGCCAACGAGGCTCAGGCTGATCTCTTCTTGAGTCTCCACTTTAACAGTTCAATGAATCCGCTCGCCATTGGCTTCGAAAGCTTCTATGCCGGTGATTTCGCTGCGCTTGAAAGTGATAAACTGGGTGACTCACAAGAGATTCGAGATAAAAAACAAGCCGTCATGCCTTATTCTCAGTTTATGGCTGAGAGCTTTAATCGGGCAATGGGACATCGTTTTACCGTTTTGGATAGAGGCGTAAAACCCGGCGATTATACTGTCTTAACGCGTGCGTTGGTGCCTGCTGTCGTGCTCGAATTTGCTTTTTTGTCCAACGCTGAAGAAGGACTTGAGGTCGTCAAACCATCTCATCAATCCAAAATGATTGATGCACTCGTTGACGCCGTCGTGCATTATCAAAATGGTCGTTCATGACAAAATACCTCGTTTGGATCTTTAGTATCTGTGCCGCAGTATCTGGTATCATCGCTTATTTTACTTGCCACGACCGTTTGATCGTTTGGCATGTTCCGGCGGCGATCCTTGCATATGCGGCTTTCTTTATATGCGTCGTGATCAATATCGGTAGGGCTCTCAATAAACCGTGGAACTTTGAATGGGCTCTCCGATTGTGTGATCACGGTATTTTCTATGCTTGTATAACCATTGTTACAGGCATGATTTGGGGTAAACTCACTTGGGGCGTCGTTTGGATCTGGGAGCCGCGGCTTACAGGCATGTTTTTAATGACCCTGATCTTTGTTTCGTGGCGTTTAGCAGCTAAAATGATTGCTCGACATATCGTCGTTCATCGCTCTGCCACGTCTGCGCTTGTCATCTTAGGATTGCCGGCAATGGGGTTTACACACTTTGCTGCTAAAATCATGGGCGGAATTCACCCAACACAAATGCCCCAATCCGGTCCCGAAGCCGCTGTTTCACCCGTCGCCTTTATTTGTGCGGGCTTATGTTATGTCGCTGCCGCCTGGGCCGTTTCATGCCTCAAAATGAAAAAAGCGGCAGTGGCTTCTATTGAATGTTAACGTTTAGGCAGCCTTGGCCATAAAAAACTTCGAGAACCCACGACGCCATATCAAAATCAATGTTGCCGTCTAACTCGAGTTCAGGTGTTTCTGCGCATCGCTGCGGAAGGTTGTTTTTGGCAAAAATGATAAAATCGTTGCGGCTCATAGCGCTGTCGTCAACGATAAGAACGTTGTTAGGGGTCAATACGACGTGCACGGGTTTGTTATCGCCTGCTGGGGCTGAATCAAATTTAACACGCGAAATGACACTCGATTCTATTTCGTGAAACGTTGATTCTAATTCGTTCGTCTCGGTTTCTAATACGTCAAGCTGTGCATCAAGTTCGATGAAGTTTACATCTTGCGTCAATGTCGTGCGGCGTGCATCACTGACGCCACCGTTTGTCGTCGCACAACTCGCTAAAAATAAGCTGCCTAGAGCTGTTATGATAAGCGTATTGATTCGTCGCATACTCTTTACACCCGATTTGGTGTGCCGCCTTTAAGCTGACTATTCTTCTGCATTTAGGCGTTACTTCTTAGTTTTTTCTGGTACAAGTTTGAGAAGATTGGTTTTGATGTGAATGTCGCTTTCTCGAGGCTCTACGTGGATCAATTCACGCTGATAGCCATTTAATTCAAGCTCAACCTTTATGTTGGTGCGCATTGCAACGCCAACTTCGTAGGGCGTCACTTCTCCGGTAAACTTGCCATCAAGATAGACGTTTGCGCCCGAGGGCGTACTCTCTATCGTCATCTTGGGATTGTGGGATGGATTGTTGGATTCGTGCGGATCAAGATTAACCGCGTAAGCATTGATATAATCGCTCGTTTCGCTCACATGAAACGTGTATTCCCTCGCGGGCGAGTTCGTCACAAATTTGATGTCAAATGGAGGTACTTCGTCAAGATCAACCGTCGATGGCGTTGAACCTATCGTCTTGTTGCCAACCTTGACTTCACAGACCACGTCTGACGTGAACTTGTACGTCGAATACTTGTGCTGCTCTATCGGCGCATCAGGCTGTGAAAAGGCAACAATAGCAAAAACAACACCAAATGCTATGCCCACAAGCAACAAGAACGCCAGCGCTAAATGAATTGGCTTCTGATGCGTTACAAATTGCACGCAGCGGCTCATAAAACTCTGAAATCCACCGATCGCTGGCATCTCGTCTTGCGTAAATGCTCCAAGATATGCCGTTTCCTTCATCGAATCTTTTTGGATGACAGACGGAACGCATTTTTGAAGCGCTCGTATAAAGTCAGGCATGTTGCGATAACGACGCTTGGGATCCTTCTCAAGCGCTTTGGTCATCACTGGATAGAGCTTGACGTACGATGGAATCGACTTGAATTTCCCCGCTAACTTCGGAAGCTTCAGTTTGATCGCTTGGTCGAAAACTTCGATGAGACTGTTGCCCACAAACGGAGGCATACCAAACACACACTCCCAAAGAATGATGCCTAACGCGTAAATGTCAGTACGACAGTCTACGTCCGCTTGACCTCGAATCTGCTCTGGAGACATGTAAAATGGCGTCCCTACCGTCGATCCTACGCTCGTCAGTTTAGGATCCCACGTGTTCGCTTCGCCTTCCGCTGTCTTCGCAACACCAAAATCCAAAATCTTCACAAAATCTGGCGCCCCAGGCGTCTGAACGACAAATATATTACCTGGCTTCATGTCTCGGTGCACGATGCCGTGCTCATGTGCTTCATGAAGTCCGCGGGCTGCTTGTATAATATACGATACCGCTGTCTCCGGTGGAATAATATGGCTCGTTTCGAGTATCTTGTCTAATGCATGACCTTCAAGATACTCCATCGTGAAATAATGTTCGCCATGATCTGTTTGGCCTATGTCGTATAATTGACATATGTTCTTATGATGAAGAGATTGTACAGCATTCGCCTCTCTCAAAAATCGCTTCACCATCACTTGATCACCACTAAACTCTGATCGCAGAAGTTTTACGGCTACAAGATGACCTCGACGTGTGTCGTGCGCCTGATATATGTTCCCCATACCTCCGCGTGCTACCAGCGTATTGATTAGATAACGACGGTCAAACAGCGTTCCTACTAAGGGATCCTGAACAGACTGATTCATAGAGCTTATTATACCACATAGCCTGCTCTCGCAGGCAAAATACAAATTACGTGCTGTGCTCACGCACGCACAATGCCTACCCCTACTTTAAGTCTTTCACTTAGAATGTTCAAAGAATTTAAGGACTTTTTTTTCCTATCGATGCCTTGATACCCCGGTTACGATGCATGCTTGTTCGTAATCCTTACCGTTCGTTGATTCGAAAGGGGGAGGGCTCCCCCTGAGCGGCTATCCATAAGCGGGCGCTTATGAATACGCCGCTACCCCCTCGCGGATCGCAACGACTTTGGGCTTCCCTAAAGTCAAAATTTCTCCCCAATCCTTATATCTCTGGGCCTGCTACATCGGATTCTCTTAAAATACGCTTGATCTCATCTTCAACGCCGTGGGCCGCCTTCGACATATTAAAATTCATAAAGATATCACGCGCCTTCTGGTACGCATTCTTCGCTTGAATGTTCTGCTTCGTCTCTATAAAAAATTCCGCATACTGAGGTTGCATTGTCGCAAGCTCTAAACACATCCCTTGCTTTTCATATAGAGCATTTACGCGTGAATATAATATCCCTGCTCGCTTTGGATCGTATTGCTCATTCGTTGGCGTTGCTCGACATTGTGCCATTAATAATAATGATTTTAATGTCAAATTCATAATCCCAAGGCGGCGAGATATCTTGTGTACCTTGCGAAGCGTTCGCTCCGATTTCGCAAATTGACCATGCTCATATTGAAGGGATGCAATGTTCACTAAACAACGACCTATGAGCTCTTTCTGACGAAGATGCTGCGCTAACGTCAAACATTGCTCGTTCGCTGAACGCGCCGTACGGGTCGCATGGATCGAAATCGCACCTTCCGCAATGTCACATAACAAGGAGGCATGCAAAAATAGATCGTTCATTTCTTGCGCTAAACCCAGTGCCTTGTTCCATGACTTAAAGGCTAAGTCGTTCTCTTCTAGCCTAAATTGAAGCGTGCCCATCGCGTGATACGTGTCCGCATATAAATGCATCGCATGCTTTTGCTCTGACTGTTGGATAACTTCTTGGTAGATCGTTAGTGCTTTTCGCGGATTTCCTGCATAAGCTTCAATATCACCTTCGTAACGTCGAAGCTCTAATGATTCTAGCGTGTCAATATGATGCTCTTCGGCAAAGGCCTTTGCTCGCTCTGCTTGCTTCTTGGCTCGATCAAAACGATTTTGCAAAAGCATAAGCCTTAACTCTAATAAATATGTTTTTAACATCAGTTGCGGAATCATGCAGTGGTTTAGCATGCTACGTGCTGTTGCTATGTAATGTTTTACATGTCTAGGCGTCCCCATCATGATAAGAATTTCAGCTACACGCGCCGCCGCCGATGCTGCCATGCTGTACGCCGAAAATCGCTCCGCATGACGCCACGCTGAGTGCGCTAAGCGCATGGCATCCTCTACATTTCCTAGACGCATATAAACAAAACTCGCATCCAAAACCGCTTGGATACAACGCGCTATGTTGTCGCTCGGAAGCGCTTTTAATAGCTTCTTAAATAGCTTGCGCGCTCGTACATATTGCGCTTTCGAAAATGCAGAGTACGCTACGCGTTCGTAATAATGTGATGCTTCTAATGCACTGATCGTCGCTTGTAACTTGATGTCATTGCCGTTCGATTCTGACGCATTGCTCGCTTTCCCCTTATCCGCTTCACACGCTTTTTCGTTCTCCGAACGGTTCAGCTCCGAAAGCGCATACCACAGATCACCTATCGTTTCGTTAAATCGATTGTCTGGATTATTAAGCGTATACCATTGGGCTGCCTTCGCATAAACTCGCTTGCGTATATCCTTCGAAACAAATGACGTGATCGCCTGACGCTCATACTCATGCTTGAATATATACGTCACCGTATTCTGAAGAAGAGACATCTTCGTCGTTGATAAAAATCCCGTCCTGCTAAGATTTTCTAAATATGGTCGGGTGGAGATCCCTGGATTGTCTGAGCTCTTATCGTTGATCACCGCATCAATCGTGTCCGAGGTAAACGGTTCGCCGTTTAAAATTGAGGCAACACATAAAACAGTTCGTTCCCTTTCCGATAACATCAAAAGCCTGTTCTTAAGCGTCGAAAGCAGTGATTCTGGCGCAGGTTCGTGTTTGAGCGTCTCAAGATTCTCATTCCACGATAGCATCTGATCTGGCGTAAAATGCTTCATCATCAGATCAAGTGCTCGCTTCGGTGATCCACAAGCATGCTGCGCTACAATTTTACATAACTCCGTTGGTATGATCAGCTTCTCACGCTGCATCGACAGCTGTTCCAAAATATTGCGCGTAAATCCCGTGAGATCTTCATCACTTAGTGATCGAAATTCGTAATCCGTCGTCTGTACTTCGTTGAGTGCCTTGGGTAGCTTGCTCGTCTCGTTCATCGTTAAAATAAGTGTAAACGGACATGCTTCAAGATCATCATATACGCGTGCTAAAAGTGTCAGACTCTCTTCATCATAAAGCTCAATGTCGTCAAATAATATGACAATCCGGTTTTTCTTTAGGTCTGCCTGCATGGCATTGCGTACCGGGGCGATATATGGAAATACTTCTGCCTCAATATCATATTGAGGACCATTCTCACTGACATCGGCTAATACACGTTCCTGTGCCATGGCTTCGTGAATCATCGAGTCCATGGCTGTGATGCGCATTTCAGGCGTAGATGGCTGTTTGGACGCTGAAACTGCTGGTTGCTGAATATTGCCATTCAGATCTATCAAAGAGGTAGCTTCCAGTTTTAAACTGGGTTTCATATTGATAATTTCGCTGTTGCGATATTCACTGCGGCTCATCTGTGACCGCTTCCACATCGATTCGAGCTTTTCGGTCGCTTCTGCTGCCTCTTGCTCCGAGGACAAGAGCGATTTCATCGCTAATTTCAGTTGTACGAGCGTGCTAGAAAGATCATTGCCAACAATGTAAAACCGTTGCTCCAGTATGTTGCGTATCGCTGAAAATGGACGCTTCGTCTTAGATTGTGCGGGTGCAATCGTTACAATGTCGTTCGTCGAATGCATGAGTTGAGCATAAAGTCCTGCTAAAAAAGACGTTTTGCCTGCCCCCTCCGGCGCTCGAATCACAAAAATATCTTTGCGTTTTGCTGCTTGGCGTTGCTCTATCTGCCAGTATAGGCGTTTGCATTCCTTTTCTCGATCCGGAAGTCTGACCATGTCAAAATTTAACCAATCCGGACGTTGTCCCACAAGTCGGCCCGTCATGTTCGTCAACTGAGAATGCATTTCGATGCTCGCACGCGTCGACTTCAACAAAACTTGCGGTGCCTCAAGAGAAAGTGTCGATTGGGATGGCTCTTCGTCGCATGGGGACTTGTCTGCTGTATTGGCACGCTGCTCGTTGACGTCCTGCTGATCTTCGGAAGCATTACTGCATGAGCTTTTCCTCGAGGCATTAAGCTCTTGGGTTGCTAACTCAAGCGCTTTGCGCGCCGCTTCGATGGCTTCACTCGGATCCATGCCTAAAAATGGATTGTCTGCTTCCGGTGAGGCTAGGGCTGCTTGCGTTGGTGCCGGAGCTTCTCGGTCATCCGTGCCTTCGATGATCTCCAAAACATCATCTGCCTTCAAAAGTAACGTTTCTGTGGCACTTGTATTGGGCTGTTCAACTTTGACGCTCGCACTTTCGAGGATCGCTGAAACATCGGACGTTTTCATAAGCAGCGTTTCTGCTGTACGCGCTTGATCTATCTCACAATGTGTTTCCGCGTCTTCAGAGGCATCCTTCAAGGCACAATTGATCGGGGCAATCATCGTGTGGCTGATCGCATTCGATGCCTCTTCGCTGGTAGCGTGGTTTGAGGAAAAAACTTCTTTTTTGTTAGAAATTTGTTCTGAAGACGGTTGATCTGCTTCGTTGTTGCTGGTAATTTGATTGTAATCAAAATTCACAGCATTTAGCATGTTTTCAACAGATTGAATGACGCGCTCTGCCGCTTTGAGAATGTCTGCTGAGTTTGTGCCTGAGACTTTCTCTTCCGATACCGATGACGGTAGTTCAACAATTCCACTCGTCACCGACGAGTCTTCCGATGGTGCTGCGACAATGTCGCTGACCGACGGCGCTTCGCTAACTTTGATCTCTTGGTTGCTGTGAATTGCACCAATACCGTGGATTGTCATGCGTTCCACGGATTCAGATGCACTGGATGACTTTTTTGTGCCGTCTAAATAGAGATCCAACATTTCGTCGTTTTGATCGAACATCGAGGTCGCAGCTAAAACACCGCTTACGCGTTTGAGATCATTTGCTTTCTCTTCTGCTGTCTGATGGGGAGTTTCCTGGCTTGATCGAATTTGATTCTCTGTATCTGTACACTTCATATTAATAAGAGAGTCTCCTTGACGCGTGTTTGTCGTTGGATTGACGGCAGCTTTAAAACAGCTGCATGATAAATCTCGCATTTTCAACTGTTTTGCGGGTTCGGTCAAGCGGTTTAAGTGCGTTGACTTAACGTCGAAGAAGGCTCTTCAATCGCCAATTGATCGGGAATGTGTCCTATTTTTTGTTTTGATTATAATGTACGTGAGGCGACCGCCGCGTCATAAAAATGCGGCGCGTATTGAAGCCCTCTCCGTTTGAAATGCGTTGTAAAGGACTTTGCAGGGCTGAAAAGCGACGCAGAGACGGCGTATTGAGGCGACACACAGGACGCCGAAAAGCCGTCCATAAAACACAAAATATACCAAAAGATATCACAACTTAGATTTAATACCATATTGGTTGAATATATGAATATAAAATTAGAAGAAACCAAAAAAATGTTGCGCGCTTTTGAACGTGACCGTGCACTCAGCAAAGGCGTGCTCGACGATATCATTAGATCTACGTGGCTCTACGCTCTTCGGCTCGCTGCTACGCCTGTCTTGATGACGCGTGACAAACAACGCATCGATATTGAACGTCTGCTTGAGCCTTTCAGAGATTGGCTCCTTCAAGAGATGTTCCGGCTCTCAGACGATGGCTGGAAATTCACAGAAGCAGCGCATTTCGGTGTGGGAACTCGGTTTTGGTATGGAAAATGGCATCGCGAAACGCTCGTTGATTTCTATCCAACGCTAGCGCGTCGCCTTCGCGAAACCCTTTCTGAGCTGTACACTGCATTTCCAGTCATTGATGAATTCGTTCTCAGTGACGCGCTCGCACACAAACAACTCGGACTCGCGCTTGGCGGCGGCGGCGGCACTGGCTTTGCACATCAGTCCCTGTTTCAGCTCCTCGAAGCGAACGATATTCGCCCGGCAATCATGACCGGAACGTCGATTGGCTCGCTCATGGGCCTCATCTGCGCGCTTCAATCGCGCTATGACGCTGCGATGACAGTCCTGCATTTGCCGAGCTGGCTCAGCATATTGCGAAGTATGGCGCCTTGCCTCGGTGATACGCAGTATGGTCTTCGCGCCATGCTCCGCGTCGATTTCGCCCAGATCATCGAAGATATTACGCCCTACCTTGGATGGAATGAACCCCCACGCTTCTCCCAACTCAAAATCCCCTTCGCATGCGTTTCTACCGGTATTCGAAGAGACTCGGACGTCATTCAATCTCTCGAAACACCCAAACAAGGCTTTTTCGCTTCCATTCGACGCTTTACGCGTAGCACCATTAAAAGTTCGTTCGAAGCTTCCGCTCAGCTCGCGCACGCGCTCACGACGGCAAACGCCGTTCAAGAAGTCGTGCTTGGCTTTGATGACCTCACGCGTGAGCTCAGTACCGTCGATGGCGTGCCCTTTTCGGCGCTCGTCCCAGGTTGCCTCACTTACGATATTCACCGAAATCACTACCGAAGTCGCGAAATTCTCGATGAAGTCTTTAAACGAGATGGCCTCTACCGCCTCACTGATGGCGGAATGGTCAGCAATGTTCCCGTGCGCGCGCTCCAACGCGAGATCGATACGCTTCGACTCGGGCACTCTAATGTCTACGTCGTCGGCATCGATGTGTTTGCGCCGCAAATGGGCGATATCTTCTATCCGTTACAGCAAATCGCTAACAATAATGCCGATATCGATGCGCATGAAGCCGCTTCGTTCATCCGCCTCAAACACCTTCTTAGCCCCGTTAATCTCTCGCCGACCCTCGGACAGTTCAAGTGGCTCAATCAGCATTTTTCACAGGAATTTGCGGATGAACTCAAAGTCATTCAGTATGTGATTAAGCCACTGCGTCCTATTTCGATGCTCGATCTGCTTTCATACTAATAGTAGTATATATTATAAAGCCGTGCCTATGCCTTTGGCATACGGCACGGCGCGGCAGCTTTTCGCTTCGCTCAATACGCTGCCGCTTTTTATATTGGTGCGTAGTTCAATCGCAATACGTAGGTTAAAAACAGCCTTAATTAATAAATATAAATATTGTTTTTAACGAATAGAATGATACAACGATACAAGACGTCGTCTATCAAAAATCAGTTTACAACGCGTCGTTCTCTAACCAATTATCATTGGTATTAATCGTCATAATAATCATCATAATAGTCGTCGTCATAATAATAGTAGTAGTCATCGTATTCATCAAGATTTTCTCCAAAACAATGCGATATAACACACATTTGTTTGTTGTCTTTAATTCTATAAAAACAACCGTTTGCTAAAGCGCATGACACAATACAGGAGGCATCGAAAGGATTACAGTTATATGTTCTATTTGTTATTTCTGATTTATATCTATCGTCGCTTAGCTTGACCTTGACACAACCCATGATGCAGTTCACTGAATAATTAGTTTCTTCGGAACAGGCATTATCTTTTGTACAACGATCGATACAACCCTTGTCATGAGGGTTGCAGTCATCGCTAGCTTCGTCTGAGCATGAGATTAATGGTAGCGATAATAAACATGCTGAGAGTAGAATAGGAATATATTTCATGGTTCGATCTTATATCAAGAGAGGCAACTGAGAAAATTTAATCAATCCAAGTGATTCACAAGGATGGATTAAAACACTGTTTCACAATCTGTGCGCAAGCTTTGGCTGAGGTAGGCTTGAAGCACATTAAAAAACATCCAGCAAATCAAATGCCAAAAATGTTTCAAGCCGTTGTTTTCAACGGCTTGAAACGTACGTTCTGCTAACCAGAACCCATTCGTATCGAGAAGCTTTAATGTGGTCTACGTCTCGCTTGGGGGTTAAAAGAGTGATATACAATCATAGCATTTGCCGAATAAGGCGTCCGTAGGATTGCAGTTATACTTCTCAATGCATCTGGCCAGGCAGTCAGAGTCAGAGGAAAGGCAGTGATCACTTTTGGGGGGCTGAGTGGGGGTGGTATTGTTGTCATCTTTTTTTGTTGAGGGGATGCATTTTTCAAGGCACTCTTCAGTGGTGTCTGAAGCAAAACATTTGTGAACAATACAGGGAGCAATACACTCTTGATCGTTTTCGTCACAATTGCCATATTGTGCTTCACTTTCATCAAGATAGCTTGAATCGGCACAGGCATTCATAATACACTCGAAATCGTCTTTAGCGCAGCTCGTATGTTTTGCGCATTTTGCTAAACAAGCCTGATCCTCAGGACGGCAATTGCTAGCATTTTCATCGTCGTCGCAGGAAAAAACTGCGAGCGAGGCTAGAACCAACGTAAAAAATACAAAGAGTTTTTTCATAACACATCCCTTTTAAAACATAAATACGTTGCACGCATGCAAAGTACCAACAAACCATCATCTCCCTACGATAGATTGAGATTTGTGTCAATTGCTTTTGCTAGATGCAAAAAGAGTGTGAAACTTTAAAGCAAATTTTAAATTTAACTATATATTTAAATTTGTGAATTAATATAATTTAGTTTCACGAATAACCATTCAAACCCGGAGTGCACACTGCATGAAATAGGTCGATGTGTCACTTTGCGTGTTCATGAGTGAAATGTTGTGGGCCACTAAGCGATGGCTTAATGAAGTAAAAAAAAAGAGCCGTTGTAAAAACGGCTCCTTTTAAACTAAATGATTTTATTATTAATACCAGTCGTCGTCGTCCCAGTCGTCGTCGTCCCAGTCGTCGTCATCCCAGTCAAAATCAAAATCGTCAAAATCAAAATCCTCGTTCCAACCTTTGATGCATTTGGGCGCACATTTATCCGGGTCTTGTTTGCATTTGCTAAAGCATTTTTCAAGACATTTGGTGTTTTCAGGATCGCATTTTGAAGTTTTGTCATCGGAACAAGCTGCACATGCCAGTGCGAAGGCACACATCGTAAAAAGAACAAAGATTTTTTTCATGATTTTTCCTCATCAATGATTTGTTAACAATATTGCTAAAACCACTTTAGCAAAAATTCAATGATTATTTTTAATACAATTATTTACTATCGTCAATCAGTTAGTGTCCCACAACATATCCTCATTAACTGTAAAGAAATGTGCGCTCCTGGCTGAGATGCTGTGGTTATTTGCAAGGATAATCTCAGCCGATGAGCCCGCACGCCTTCGGCGCGCGGGCAAAAAGGTGGGG
>JAZRWH010000092.1:0-5599 GCA_045599585.1 Myxococcota bacterium | reverse complement strand
AGGAACTGACTTTACTAAGGTCTCTGACAGCTATATCAAACGTGTCTGTAATGAAATTAATCAGAGACCTCGAAAAGTACTTGGTTGGAAGACACCGGAAATGGTTTACTCAAATATGCATTTGGATTGACAATTTTCCGTGTGGGCTTCGCACGATTCCGTCACACGATTGCCGTCAACGCAATAAACACGCTGATTACCAAGGCAGGTCGGCGCTTGCTCGCACTTGACCTCTGGCGAATCGATGATCTGTTCCGCTTTTTTATCATTGTTATCCGAACATCCAGCCAACAATAGTAAAGCACCGATTGAAACTAGTTTTTTATTCATTTCAATTTCCTTGAATCCACCGAGTCTTTGCAAAATCAGCGCGTACTATCCTTGAGTACACAATTCACAAACAAACCGTGATGTTGCATAAAAAAGTAACAAACACTGACAACTTCCATTTGCAATCAACTAATTTCTTCTAAATATACTAAAGAAACCTCCGCGCTGTTTGGATTCTAGAGTCTCAAAGTTTGGAACACTATAACTATATTGGTAATCTCCTTTTATATATTCATTCACGATGGGGAAATTATACCAATTTTCAAAGCACGCCACGCCCGTCGGAACAAAGATCAAAATATCAAATCCGATCAAACTCAAGTAAGCAAGCTGAATCGCATCCTGCAAGGAACCGGTAACTTCAGCGGTATTTAAAACAAGCACCTTCGGATTTTTGCGTGTAAAATCGAACTGCATCAGTAAACGCTGAATCTCTTTGCCTAAACTCAATGCCGAAGCAATGATCATATAATCGGTACAACCATGCCCCGTACCCTTGATGATCTTTTTATCGATGAGTTCCTGAAGCTTATCAAGCATGTGTTCCTGCATGTCGATACGCAAAATAGAGTATGGATAGAGATGATGTGATTTAATTCTCTCTTTTGAAACTTTGCCGTTTTTACAAAAATCTTTTGCAAACGTCGCAATCGAAGTCAATTTATTTTCGGTCAAATGGGGAAGTGATTTGATAACAACGGTTTCGAGCGTTATATAAGGTTTTACCGAAAGCCAATAAGCATCTTCTGAAGGCTGTTCAACACCGCTGATTTTAGCAAAAAGCACTGGCAATTTGACTGTTCCGTTGACAACTTCAAAATTTGGACGTTCTTTTGTTTCGAGTTCCCACAAATATGAGATTTCGTCATACGAAGTATATAATGGAACGCTCGACGCTCGACTGAACTGATAAGGGCGATAAACGCCGCAATCGATACCATCAAGATCCTGTTCAACTTGATACTCTTCCGTCATCACTTGAATAAACCGTTCTTCGACGGGGAAATGATCGACGTCCAGGGAATCGAGATTCATTGAAATACTCAATTTAGGATCTTCAAGCGTAAAAACGTCATTTAAATTAGGCGTTAGAATAAGGACATCGACGGGCATGCGAGCGAGCATGCGAAGGAAGAGGATTTCTTTGTCCTTTTTGCAGGCCCCAAAATAGATCAAACAGGGTGCTGCAGGTGCAGACCAATCTGCAAACAATTGACTTTGCAGACGTTTAAACCAGCACAAAAGATAGACGGCAGCATTCATACAACGGCTAAGGACGGCACCAGGCTTACGCGCTTCTTCGAGAAGTATCTCGGCAAAGGCACGTACGGCGTATTTTTGCAACTCCACGTTCACGCCGAGCGAGAGATTAATGGCGAGCGAACGCACCATATCTTCTGGAAAACGATAATTACCGCGTTGAATCTTGGCAATTTCATCGGGCGAAGGTGCATCAAGGCCATTGTTGAGAATGACAACACGGCGCTTCGATTCCTTCATTTTTTTATAAAACTGATACAGATCGTTCTCGTACGTTGAAGCATTTTCAACACCGTTCATCCAACAAAAAGCATTGCAGAGCGTACCAGCTTCAAGCGAACGAGCCCCAAACGGCGTAAGAATATCTTTGAGCGGATGTGCTGCAGTCGCCCACGAATTGGTTATGAGTTTGAGCTTCGGTTCTGGCCCAAAATCGATAGGACGCGGCGCTTCTGGCGGCAGCGGCCGTTGGGGCATGGGGGCATTCGTCTGATTCACTCGCTTATCATTCCCCCCTGTTACCACACGATTATTTTGTACGGATGACGTATTCATTTGGTTCGGAAGAGAATTGGAATCACCTCGATTCGAAGCGGGGGCTGAATTGATGCGGTTCTGTGCCACAGGCTGAGGACGCTGGTTGAGCATATTCAACAGTGTTTTTATGCTGAAATCTGGAGGAAATGCGCCTCCCCCCGTAACCTGAAACAACTGTGAAAAACGCGATTGAGCATCCGATTTAAGATAATTCTGATCCCCCTGTGGTTCCACCAAGATAACATCGCAGCCCGCACTGCACATGATGGAGAGCATCTGAATCTCGTAGATCGACACATCTCCAGATACGTAATATAAAATAACAGGTGCTGTTTCTTCTGTTATTTTTTGTGAAGTCTGCTCAAACTTATAAAACAGCCAACACATGTATTTGATAAATGCATTTTTGAGAATATTTATATTTTTGCCTGCATTTTGTAATTCGACAAGCATATTATAAAAAGAGTCTGCCAAAATAGAACGTGTAGCAGCGGCTAAACGAGGCATCCATTTACCTAGGGCAGAATCAATAAATGCTTTTTGAAGTTCGAAGGCATCGCCCATCATTTCCTGATAATACGAAGATTGACGCACATCGGGTGCAGCGAGTTTACCATCGATCATTGCCCCGCAGGTTCGCGCTTTTTCGACACACTTTTTGAGTAAAGCTTCGACCTGGTTATTATAATTTGTGATACGAACGAAATAAACGACGTTACCAGCTCTTTTTTTACGCTCGGCAATCAAATCGGAAAACTGAACGAGTGTACCCCTTTGCGCCATTAAACTTACCTCAAATAGACGATCGTATAATTAACCAACAAACCACATAACCCAATTCAAACCAGCTACAGCCAACCGCATTTGAATCGGTTCATCATAAACATGAACGAGAGCAAGGTAAATACAAAAAAAGAAAAGCGGAGGGTCTATACGACCTTCCGCTTTTCTTGTTAAGCTACTATAAAGGATTATACATCAACGCCATAGCTACGGCAAAGCGCCTCAAGGCCTCCGCTATACCCTGACCCGACTGCATTAAACTTCCAGGCCCCATTGTAGCGATAGATCTCGCAGACGACGAGGGCCGTTTCGATTGAAAAATCTTCAGCCAAGTCGAAACGAAGCTCTTCTACACCGATAAAATCATTTTCATCAGACGTACGCGCTACACGGACGTAAGCATTACTGACCTGACCAAAGTTCTGACGTCGTTCATCAGCTTCATAAATCGTGACCGTAATCGCTATCTTCTGAACATCTGGCGAAACCTTGCTCAAATCAAGAAGAATAACTTCGTCATCGCCATCACCAACGCCTGTACGGTTATCACCCGTATGTGTGACAGAACCATCTTTACTTTTCAAATTTCCGTAGAAGATAAAATCTTCGTCACAACGAACGCGACCATTGGCACCAAGCATAAAAGCACAGGCATCAAGATCAAAATCGCCCGATCCAGAATACGCATTGGTATCCCAACCAAGTCCGATCAAGGCATGTATCATCCCTTTGTCAAGACTGACGCGCTGGCCTTTTTTCAGAGAAACACTCATGATATCGCCTTACAAATTAATTATTCTGGTAACGTTTTGCAACAGCACTGACTGAATGATCCTGCGTACCCTGACCGATGGCATTGAACTTCCAACCGCCATCTTTGCGATATACTTCGCCGAAAATCATTGCAGTCGAACCGCTATAGTCTTCTGTAAGATCGAAGCGGCACATTTCTTTATTCGTATCACGGTCGACAATGCGAATAAAGGCATTACGAATCAGTCCAAAGTGCTGATTACGTTCACCCGCTTGATAAATCGTGACGACAAACACAATTTTATCGTAAGACTGCGGTACTTCCGAAAGCTTAATGGCGATTTGCTCATCGTCACCATCGCCGGCACCAGTAAGATTATCTCCCATGTGCTGGATCGAACCGCTTTTGTGCTTGAGGTTATTAAAGTAAACGACATCGCTGTTCTCTGCGATCTTGCCATTGGTACAAACAAATGCGGAGGCGTCACAGTCGATGTCCTGCTTTACCGCAAAAAGTCTGCTAAAAAAGCTTCCACCTTCTTCTTTTTGATCCCAGCCAAGACCAATCATGACGTTGCGAAGCGTATCACCATTGTCTTTGCGCAGGTCTACTTTCTGACCTTTTTTAAGACTGACAGACATTGAATCATCTCCCACTAGGTATTGATACCGTAATTGGCACACAGTGCTTCCAAACCACCCTGGAAACCGCTACCGACTGCGTTGAACTTCCATTCTCCATTGTGGCGATAGAGTTCACCAACGACAATTGCCGTCTCAATCGAGAAATCTTCACCAAGGTCGAAACGAATAATCTCTTGACCATTGGCTTCGTCCACTACACGAATATAGGAGTTGCTAACCATACCAAAGTTCTGACGGCGCTCATCAGCATCATAAATCGTGACTGTAAACGCAATCTTATCTATGTAGCTGGGCACTTTCGACAAATCTACTTTGATCTGCTCATCATCGCCTTCACCAGCACCAGAGCGGTTGTCGCCCGTTGATTCTACTGAACCAGAGGGATGACGCTGATTGCCGTAAAAAACAAAATCTGTATCTGAGGTCACGCGCCCGCCTGCACCGAGCAAAAATGCCGAGGCATCAAGGTCAAATTCAGAACTACCATCGTAGCAGTTGACATCCCAACCAAGACCCACCATCAAACGCGTCAATCCAGGATTACCTTTGGTTAAATCAACTTTTTGACCTTTACGAAGATTTACAGCCATTTTACATCTCCTAATGAAAGTGTTACACTCAGTATGAACGACACAATTGTCTATTCATAGTATGGACTTACCTTACGCCAACCCTATACCTTTGTCTATGTAAATTTAAGGTTGATGTTCTATATTACAAAGATGCATCCAATCTATAAATAACTCGCTCTGCGCTTTTTTATTTGTACGTTTCTTGCTTGTTATTTATGAAATAAGTTTCGTTCTAAATCTAGCCTTCCTTCTCGCGCTGCTGCGCTTTTTCCCTTGCCAAGCGTTCCAGGATCGCTTCATCAAAACCATTGTCTGCCGCATCTCGCTTGATACACTCCGCCATGATCGCATCATTCGAATATTCCGACGGCGGCTGTTCTAACGCTCGTGGATCCACTGAATATTCCCGATGCCCTGATAATACCGTATGGTTTTGCTTCGGAAACTTGCCTTCTGCCTTGAAGCGAACATTCTCACAAAATCGCTCAGCCATCCATCCAATTCCAATCAAAACAAGACTTAATATAAAAATCGTTTGTATATCGTACATTCCTACGCTGCCTTTTTTATATTTTTTCGTAGGGGGAAGTCGGAAAATTGTCAATCCAAATGCATATTTGAGTAAACCATTTCCGGTGTCTTCCAACCAAGTACTTTTCGAGGTCTCTGATTAATTTCATTACAGACACGTTTGATATAGCTGTCAGAGACCTTAGTAA
>JAZRWH010000091.1:0-2913 GCA_045599585.1 Myxococcota bacterium | reverse complement strand
GAAGAAATGTATCAAAAGCTCTCAAAAGAAGGCGCGTGCAGCTCATTTGAACGAAGTGAGTTCTGCACGCGCGACAAAAGAGCGCGGGGATTCCAAAGGGGCGTCCGCGATACGACGCCCCTTTGGGCCGTCCGCAGGACAGAATGAGAATAAAAAAAGTATAAAATTCTGTAACGAGCGCATTTCGTTACAGTTAATGAGAAATATATTGTGGGACAGCAGTGATGCGCTATCACGATTTTTGGCGCACGGATGCTTGTATCCTCAAACAGCTACAAACAGCTGACTTACATACTCCCCCGTCTACGCCGACGGCAAGACAGATATGCTGAACTGTAAACGATTTTCAGTATCTTTTTTCGTGACATTACGATGTATATGAACTATTTAAATTTAGCTATGTCTATTCGTTATATAACGATCATTAAAACAAGACAAAGCATTCATTGATTAACAATAATACGCAAGTCAATTATTTATAGGCTCTTTTCCTGTAATTCTGCTGACAGAATCATAACACTTCCATTTATAGAGTATAATCTGATGTCTACAAAACTCAAATTCATTCTTATCTTCATCGCAATTTTTGCCATCCTAGCCATTGTTAATCTTTTGTATCTTTCTAATAACATTGATAACTATGAATCGTTTTCAAATATCGAAAACGAAAACCAGGATAGCCCCTTCGAAACAACTGAATCGCTTGGAGAATACAAAATCTCTGTCATAGATGCGCTCTCCGAAAGTCCACTCATGGCCACACTTACCCTCAGGCAGAAAGAGGAAATAATAAATACAGTTAGTTGCGATGAAACAGGAACCTATTTATTTAATACACCCCTCGGAAACTACGATTTGACTGCATCCATCGAAGGATACGTTTCAGCAGGACGTAACGATCTTACGCATACCATCAAAGTATCCGAAACGCCCGCACAGACAGAAATTAAACTCTGGCCAGAAGCCAAACTTAAGGGCCACATTGTCGGTGACGGACGTAGTGTGGCTGCAAAATTAGATTTTATCTATATCAAAGATACATCAGACGCTACAAATTATACATTTGATTTTATGACAACGCCAGACGATGGGGAGTTTCTCCTCGATCAGGCCTATGCTGGCAAAATGAAACTCATGATAAGCGCTGAAAATTATCCCGTACAAACGTTGTCTAATATCCGACTAACCCCAGGAGAAACCGTTGACCTCGGCGATATTCCGTTAAAACCTGGAACTTCGGTTTATGGCAGCGTTACAAGTACGGTTGATCAGACTGGCATTGATCGCGCAGAAGTTCAGCTCATCAAAAACGATGAAATCATCGCCAAAACAAAAACAAAAGATGGTGGATTCTATCGTCTTCCGCCTGTAGAGAGCCTCTCACAAACCCAGATCGTCATCACTGCCCAGGGATATCACGAACATCGCAAAGCCCTGTCATCTACCCAACGCATTAATCTCGAATATAATACCGAGATGAGTGCCATGACGGGACTATACCTCAATATTTATAATAACACGGGCCGAGCCCCTAAATACGCCCACCTCGTCATTACTGACACGGCTACAGACAACATCCTGCTCGAAAAAAATTACGAAAATGGCGCCTACATGCTCGAACAGTTCACGGACGGACCCTATTTGCTGACGCTTACCTCGCCCGATGGACAAACCGAGGCCACGGCACGCGCTGTAGGCGGTGATACCGTCAATCTTACCCTCAAACCGTTTGCACGCATTAACGTCCAATGCATTATTAATAAAACCGGTAAGCCCACGAAAGGCACGTATCGCTACCACTATACATCTCCAGATGGCAATACAACCTCGACAAGCGAATGGATCGCTTTTTCTGATGAATCCTTCTTTATTGATAACCTCAAACCTGGTACTTATACAATCGATGCTCGATCTAACGATCTAAAATACGACAGCGCCCATATTTCACACACCTACCCCATAACACTCGCTATGGGCGACACCGTATTTACTAAAATAGCTCTAACGAGCGGTGGCACCATTCGAGGCAAGATTCATCTTCCGCCTGCCTTTGCCGGCAAAGGCGGTGGTATCATGGCACTTAAAAAGTATAATTACGATTCTGACGAAGAAACCGGCGTTACTTCAAGTCTATCAGGATATAGCGGTTCTTTTGATCGCAATGGTGAGTTTGTCATGGACACTCTACCCTCTGGCAAATTCGATCTCATGATCTTCACTCTAGATAAACAAGTCTCTTATTTTACAGACATCGAAGTGGGCGACAATGATGATATTAACATGTATTTCGATATGACATACATGCGTCATACAGCCAATGATGGTACATCATTGTTCCTACCAACAATGCCTCAAGAGCCCGAAAATCCTACCCCAGAAGAAATCGAAGCCAGAAATCAAGAAATCCTAGAAATGATTACAAATTGGCAAAATGCACTTAAAGAACAAGCGCAATATCAAAATGAAATGTTTGAATCAGCCAAGACTGCCCCTCAAGACATGCTGGATGATGAATAATTTGTGGTAGGGCTATTTCATCCGCTTTGCGGAATGAAATACGCCCTACTGGGCTTCGGCTTCTCCCTCCCGTCGGTCGGTCAATACGCCGAACAGGACAGAATAAGGATAAGAAAAGTATAAAAATCTGTAATGAGCGCATTTCGTTACAGTTAATGAGAATATGTTGTGAGACAGCAGTGATTTACAATAATCATGTTATTGTCGTTACTGAAAGTGATCTTGTTGGTCGTTCTCAACAATTTAGGCTATTAATTTTGATAGCGTCCACACGAGTTCGCAAAATCGAAAAAACTAAAAAAGCCATTGGAATTCCGGTAAGATGAATTTGCTGAAACTCTCATCGAGACAGGAGGAACCAATGGCGAGAGTAATAAATAGGACAGAACTTCTTGA
>JAZRWH010000090.1:0-33019 GCA_045599585.1 Myxococcota bacterium | reverse complement strand
CCTCCTGCGTCCGCAGAAACGGCGATTGGTGCTGCTTGCGACGAAGATGTGTTTGTAGATCAGTGTCACGGTGAAATGCCTGTCTATTGCTCCGACGGGGAAGTCGATTCGGTTTATTCTGATGATTGTGCTGTGGATGGTTATGTCTGTGGGTTGACATCTGGCGGTTGGTCTGAGTGTTTTGTACCTTGTAGTAAGCGCGACGAAGTTAAAACCTATTGTAAAGATGATCATAAATATAATGGCACGATTATTACCGATACTTGCAGCGAAATAGGGTATGGGCGCTTTGGGTATATTCCAGAATATACAAAATGTAGCGGTGCATGCGAAGATGGAAAGTGTAAATATGATTATTCTTATATAAATTCTATTGGTACAAAATGTAGTAGTTCAAGTTATATACCCAAATGTGACCATAATGCTGCACTTCATTGTGAGGATAATCGCGTTAATTTATATGAGGATTGTTCATTAAATTCAGTCTATAATACTTGTGCTGAGGCAAAAGATAGTTCAGGCAAAACAAATGCGGGTTGCTACGAACCATGTACGCAGATCGGTGCAAAAACAGCGCATTGTAGCAGTTCTGGTTCGCTGTTGTATGAATTTACTTGTCAAGAACTTGGTGCGGGTATCCTCATGTATGATATTACAAGCTTCAAAACGTGTACGTGCCAAAATGACGCTTGTGTTGACTAGTACAAAGGAACTTCATAATAGATCGATGTATAACTTGAACGATGGGTTATGCTCTTAATTTTAGATAAAAATAATTCACCTTTTTACAAAAAACATACAAGGAGAAATTATGAAATGGATGATTGCCTCTGATATTCACGGTTCAGCCCTTTGGGCCAGTAAACTGATTGATGCTTATCGGGCAGAACAGGCTGATAAACTGCTTTTGTTGGGGGATATCCTTTATCACGGGCCGCGCAATGATTTGCCCGATGCCTATGCTCCCAAACAAGTGCTTGCGATGCTTAATGACATTAAGCAAGAGATTTTATGTGTTCGCGGAAACTGCGATACCGAAGTTGATCAAATGGTGCTGTCGTTTGATATCATGGCTGAATATGCGGTACTGACCGAGGGAAAACGCATGATATTTGCGACGCACGGTCATCATTTTAATCATGAACATTTACCGATGATTCAACCGGGTGATATTTTGCTGCATGGACATACCCATGTGCCTGCGTGTGAGCAATACGAGGGCTGTATTTATTTAAACCCAGGGTCTGTCTCAATCCCTAAACAGGGGTCTGTGCATAGTTATATGATTTGGGATCAAGGTGAATTTGTATGGAAAAATCTCGAAACGCGTGAGATTTACCAACGCTTTGTATGGAAAGTGTAGTTTATCAAATCGTTTAGCTAGGCATGGTTAAACAACGTTTGAGGTATGTTTAAAGCGTGCTTCATCACAAAAACTTGTTTGTTGCGCTCATAACTCATCGTCCCGACGCATATAAAAAAAGGCCGTGCGTATTTCGCGAAGCGAAATAGCATCGGCCAGCGTAGCCGTATTGCCCGACGGGCAATAGGCGAAGCTCTAAGTGAAAATATCGATGATTGCTTTAGCGGCATGCTGGCCAGAAGAAATGGCTTCGACGATGGTTGAGCCGCCCGTCTTGCAATCGCCTGCATAAATGAGATTTGGGTTGCCGTCGAGTTTGGTATCGGCGCGGCTACCGATTGCGCGGATAATGAGATCAAAATAGGGAAGCGTGATCGTCGAATTGGGCAGCGGCATCCATTTGGAGTCTTTAAAGTAATTTCGGCGCACGGTTAGGGAAAGTTTAGCGCCACAAGACTGAACAGCTTCTGGGCTCATCATGGGATTGATGCTGATCTTATTCTGGATAAGTTCAAGGTATTCTTTTTGTGAAATACGCATGTCAGAAAGGCGTCGACGGACAAAAAGCTCAACCGAGGAAGCACCCGCTCGGGTTGCCGTGAGGGCACAGTCTGTTGCGACGTTTCCACCGCCAATGACTGCGACATTGCCTGTGCACGGGTAGTTTTCGGGGTGATAAAGATAATCGGTGTAGGGGATTGTCAAAACTTCCCCCGGAATGTTGAGCGGAATGCCATTGGGCTCGCCAGTCGCAACAATGACGGCGTCGAAGTTTGTGAGTAGTTCGGCGGGATTTTCGATGGTCTTATTGAGATGGAGCGATACGAGTTGAGGGTCGAAAATTTGTTCCCAGTCGAACTCAATGACTTTGTGAGGCAGACGCTCTGGGGGAATCATGCATAGCGCACCGCCGATCTCCTCCCGCGCCTCAAAGAGCGTGACATGAAAACCGCGTTTTACAAGGGTTTCCGTTGCAGCAATACCAGCTGGGCCGGCGCCGACAATCGCTATGTTGTGGCCATTGCATTCGATTTCGCGGGACTTGTCGCGTGGCTTGCGATAGTTGTGCAAAATCGTAGCTTGAATGCGTGGAATGTTGATTGGGTAGTCGATGTTGCTTCGTGTACAGGCTTTCATGCAAAATTTGTCAGGACAAATGAGGCCGCACGTTTGCCCCATGGGGTTGGTGCGTGTAATCGTTGACACTGCGTCAAGCCATTGTTCATCTAAAGCAAATCGGATAAATTCACGTGGATTGCAGTTAACGGGACAGGCGTTCATGCAAGGCTGTGTACTGCAATTAAGGCAGCGTTTGAGCTCTTCGTGGAGCTGAAGTCGATTGAGGTACAACAGTTTGTTTTCGTTGAGCATCGTAGATTACTCCTTTACCGCACAGGGAAGGTTGGCAAACATTCGATTAGAGAGTTCGTAGAGCTTGTCAAAACGTTCGGGATCAACGGGGCCAACGAGGGTCGGCACGCCGCCTTTGTCGTAGTAAGAAGGGAGATGTTCAAGGATGCATGTTCCTCCGCCGCGTTTGTCATGAGCACCATAGACGATGCGCCCAATGCCGTGCAGAATGATCGTCGAAAGACACATGATGCAGGGTTCCAGCGTCGTATAAAGTGTCATTTCATGAGCTCGTTCCCATAGCGCTTTGGGGACAGAGCGAATTGCCTCAATCTCAGCATGTCGTCCTGGATCATACACAGGGTTAATCACGGCATTTTCTCCCTGTCCGATAATATGTTCATCAAGCGCAATGACGCATCCAATGGGAAGATTGCGGCGTTTGCTGAGCGCACTTTTAGCCATCAGTGCCGCTGAGTCGAGACAAGAGTAATCAAAAAGCGTGAGCGTATCGATATCCATGGCCGTTTCTCCGCGTTACTTGTGCAGTGACGAAGGGAGGATGTCTGCCAACGTAGCATTCGAGGATTCGTTGAGCGTTTCGGAGGCTTGGACGGGGGCTTCGGATTCGGGCGTAAACGGTTGAGCCGTGAGCGACAAACCAAGACGTCGTTTGGAGGCGTCCATGCTGACGACGGTTGCTTTGACGCGATCACCGATCTGTACGACGTCTGTAACTTGCGAGACACGTCGAGGGGCAAGTTCTGAAATGTGAATGAGACCTTCGACGCCAGGCTGAACTTCGGCAAAGGCTCCGAATTTAGCGATGCGTTTGATTTCGACTTCAAAAGGTTTGCCTACGGGGTGACTATCGGCAAAGGCGGCCCAAGGGTCGACGTTCAGTTGTTTGATGCCGAATGCCGCACGGCACTGCTCGACATCAATGCTCAAAGCAACGCACTCAATGTTGTCTCCAATTTTATATTTCGATTTGAAGTCAGCGCCACTTTGATACGAAATGTCGTTTTGATGAATGAGACCGTTGAGGCCGTCTCCCATATCGACGAAAAGACCAAAATCGACAATGCTGCAAATGGGCAGGGTGACGCGTGTACCAGGTTTATAGGTTTCGACAGCACGTTGCCAGGGATTCGCGTCGATGCGTTTCATACTCAGACTGAGACGTCTGCGGTCTTGATCAATACCAATGACTTTGACTTTGACGATATCACCCAGTTTGACCGCTTGGTGTGCCCCCTTGATGGCAGCATCCCACGACAGCTCTGAGTTGTGTACGAGTCCTTCAACGCCTTTGGCGATGGATACGAAAGCCCCGAAATTGGTAATCGAGGTGACGTGACCTTCGGCTGTATCGCCGATTTTAAACTGTTCCATGGCCTTTGCCCATTCGTCTTCAACGAGCGATTTATGGTCAAGGCTGATGCGGCCGTCTTCGAGCTCAATGATTTTGACACGCAGTTTGTCGCCGACTGCGATGATCTCAGAGGGTTCTGTGTTGCTCCAGCTCAAGTTCGTACGATGAACGAGTCCCTTTACGCCTGCGCCGAGATCCGCAAAAACGCCGTATGCAACAATTTGCGATACGACAGCTTCGTATACATTGCCAACAGCGAGGGATGCTGTGACTTTTTCACGTGCATCAAGTACGTCTTGTTCGATGGCCGTGCGGTGGCTCACAATGACGGTGCCGTCGCTCGACAGCTTGATAATCTGGGCGACAAGCGTTTTGCCAATGTAATCTTCGAGTGCACCAACGACATTCGAAACTTCGATCTGTCTTCTGGGCATAAAACCATAAATGCCCATGACATCACAAATTAAACCGTTTTCTTCGACGGCAACAACAGGAATTTCAAGCTTCGTCTGAGCATCAAAAGCTTCCTTAAGTGCTCGCTGCGTCTTAACGAGACCGACTTTGAGGTGCGAGCACACGAGCATGCCGTTGACGGCTTCGCCTTCGACAAAAACTTCCAATGAGGTTCCGAGCTCAGGAAGCGTGCCAAGCTCGTCGCACTTAAGATATCCGCGTTTGTCGTTGAGTTTTAAGATAATGCGATCTTTGGCGATCGTTTCGACGACTGCATTGACGATCTCTCCGAGGCCTTCATTGCTAACAACCATCACATCGAGTTCTTCAGACATTTTTGATTCCTTTAGGCCGAACAAAAGAAAAGGAAGAATTGCCGTTCGGCAGTGCATGTCTTCCAGTGTGTCATGAATACAGACTGCTTGGGCCTGTAACTAGAATATAGGCTATTTATGCGTTGAATTTATAATTTTGAGGGGGATGTCTCCCCCTGAGCGGCTATTTCTCGTAAAGGCGCCTTGAATTGCTTGTCGGCAGCCTTATGTTTGCAGCGCCTTTCCTTCGAAATACGCCGCTACCCCCTCGTGCGATTCCCACACAACGTTGCTTTTAAGGACTTATCTAAACGGACTATTTTGGCCGTAGGCGCTTTTGCGATATTAGCAGAACAGGGGCTTGCAAAGACACATGTTGGGTCAGAGCTACATAAGAATAAGTTATCACCTTAATTTAAGACGCGCCCGTCTCGTACGCTTTGAAGGTATTCCCAACGCTCGTAAAGTGCATTGATGCGTACATTGGTTGCGTCTAACTTGTCCGAAAGTTCTTTGGCCTTGCCGGGAATCTTGTAAGACTCTGGATCTGCAATTGCTGCTTCGATTTCTTCTTTTTCGCCTTCAGCTTCCATGATCACATCTTCAATCGATTCAAGCTCTTTTTGTTCTTTAAACGTGAGTTTGCGAGGCTTACCGGCATTTTTATCGGGTTTGGGCTCTTCAACTTTTTTAGCTTTTTTGGCTGCCGCGAGTGCTGCAGCCTGGGCTTCTGCCTCGAGTTGCGCTAGCTCGCGTTTTCGGCAGGTACAATAAAAATCATAATCGCCTGCGTAGCGAATGAATGTCGTTTGCTCGGGAACAAAAGCGAGTACGGCAGTCGCAATTTTATTGATGAGAAAACGATCGTGCGTGACGAAAAGGACGGCACCGTTGTACTCCATCAAGGCGTTTTCAAGCGTCTGAAGTGAGTCAATATCCAAGTCGTTGGTAGGTTCGTCGAGAACGAGTAAGTTGGCGTTCGAACACATCATTTGTGCGAACAACAAGCGACATTTTTCACCGCCCGAAAGCGAACCAACCAACTTGTCTTGTTCGGGGACGTCGAACAAAAAACGCGATAAGAAGCCGCGTTTGTGAACTGCTTGACGATTGACGTACACAAAATCGCCGTCGCCCATCGATTCGTATATCGTTTTCGTTGGGTCAAGCTCAAGACGTTGTTGAGACAAAAAGGCGATATCCGTATTCTTGCCAATGACGACGCGGCCAGCATCAGGTTCGATTTTTTTTGTCAAAATGTTTAACAGCGTCGTTTTGCCGCAGCCATTAGAGCCAATAACGGCCAAGCGATCATCTTTGCGAAGTGAAAGCTCTACATTTTTAAAGATACAGTGATCGTAATTCTTGGCGATGCCATCAGCCTGAATAATGATGTTGCCAAGTTTTTGATCTGTTGAAAACTGCATCGTCAGCGTATTTTCGTGAACGACTTTGGCTTTTTCTTGGATCTCGGCAACACGTTCAATGCGCGCTTTCTGTTTTGTTCCGCGGGCACAAGGGGCGCGTCTAAGCCAATCAAGCTCCGTAACGAGAAGATTGGCGTACTTTTCTTGCTCTTTTCGTCGTAATTCAATGAGCGCAGCCTTTTGCTCAACAAAGTTGACGTAGTTTCCAGGAAACGACAGCAATTCATTGCGATGCAATTCGACAATGCGCGTTGCAATGGCATCCAAAAAGGCACGGTCGTGCGTAACGAGAACTACTGCTGAGCGGTATTCCTTGAGTAGACCTTCGAGCCATTCGATCGTCGTCGTGTCGAGGTGGTTGGTCGGTTCGTCCAAAAGCAGAAGATCAGGTTGCTCCAATAAAACGCGTGCAAGCGCTACGCGACGCTGTTGACCGCCCGAAAGCTGGTTGACGGGTTTGTTCAAAACGTCCTGCGAAAGTTCAAGCTTTTGAAGCATGCCGACGATGCTGTGTTGAAGTTCCCAACCGCCATGGGTTTCGATCTCTGCCTGAAGCGCATCCTGTTCGTGCGTAATGCGTTCAAGTTCGGAGCCTTCTGCTGATGAAATCTGGACGCACAACGCTTCGTAACGCGCAATGCGGTCTTTCTGAACTTTCAACGCTTGTTCCACAACACTCTGCGGCGTATCCGTCGGCGCAAACACAGGGTTTTGCGGCAAGTACGAGACTTGAAGCTTGCGATGTGTGTCAATGCTGCCGTCGTCGTAGTGCTCAAGACCGGCAATGATCTTTAATAACGTCGATTTGCCGCTTCCGTTGTGGCCGATCAGGCCGATTTTTTCGTGTTCGGTTATCAATAGCGAAAGCTCTTCAAAAAGCGTCTGAGCGCCAAACGCCTTTGATATTTTCTGCAAACTCATTAATGGCAGCATGCTTGTCTCCAATTTCATCAGTGTTTTATGCCAGTGCTTTTAGCAAAAGGCCGCCCAATTTACGCGCATGACCAATAATTTTCAACGTTCTAACCGATCCTCCTAAACCAAAGACTTCAAAACCAATTCCATAGGTATATAATAGATATAGATTTGTTTTTTGGGGGGAAGGCCTTCCCCTGAGCGGCTATTGGCTATCGCCAATACGCCGCTACCCCTTCAGCTGTCACCGCTACCCTTAGCTCTTTCAAGCGTATTTTTACCTTTAGGAAGAATAATCATGTCCGAAAACGATTCAAACAAATGTACTCAATTCGAAGCTGAAGACCTTAAGACAGCACACATTTCATCGACGCATCCCGACGAAGTAATCATGATTGGTGCTGATTTGGTGCCAGACGATATTGATATGTTCCCACGCCAGTTGGGAACAAGCGAAGCGCCTTTTCGATGCTTATTTGCAGAATCAACCTATACGAATCTCGAAGCCCTTTCGGAAAATAGCGTCATTGGGGCAAACTATCCGTTTCGTAATATCAATACAAAATGTGTAAATGGTGTGCCTTTCCCGGGACTTTCGGCTGGCTACGGTTGGATGTATTGTTCCGTGATGAACACGCCTAACGGCGCTCAAATCAAAATTAAACGTACAAGCTATAACGAAGATTGTTACGAAATTAAAACCAATCAGGGCGTTTCCTCAATCATCCTTCACCCTATTAAGCCTTTTCAACCGTTTCCCATTGGCTTCTTTATACTCGCTGAACTCAATCGTATAGATGTCGTCAATAATGGTGAAGATATCCAACCGGTTACCACTTTCCGACGGTTGACTGCTGCTGTTAACACGCGTCTTAAAACAGGGCAGATTGCCATCGATCTTCCGCTTCCCGCCAATCAGAGTATTCAGTTTGAGCTTTTGATCCGTTTGTACTAGCAAACAAAGCTGTCATGCCATGGCATGACAGCGTGGAGCTTCATTGTTCGCTCAAAAGAGAGCGTATATAGCCATCGCGTACGCCGAGCGTTGTAACAAAGATGGGGAGATGCGCGAGGCTTGTCAAAAGCAAGACAAATTGCTGGCCAATGATCGCTTTTTCGTCGTCTTGAGGAACGATTGCTTGGGCATGGATTTGCCGGCTCTCTAGACGTTCTGCGTTATACGGCTCATGCGCGCAACCTAAGACATAACGCGCATAACTTGTCATTGATCCGCCGCCTACGAGAATAAAGTTCGGCGTATATTGGGTCAGAGCTTTAGCGATGATAACGTTGCACGGTTCAAACAGTGCCGTGTCATGATGTGTGTACCGCGTCCAATAATCTAGTTTGCCAAGTCGAACGCTCTGGGTAAACACAGACTTTAGCTGTTGGTCGACAATTGAGATTTCTGTAGAACCACCGCCCAGATCGATGTGCATAAAGGATTGGGGCAAAAACTTTTGGATGAGCGGCGAACGCTTTACACCGTTGAGCTCAAATAAAGTCTCTTCGTCAGAACTCAAGATGCGTAATGGAACGTTCAAAGTACGTTCAAATTGTTGTCTTACGTCGTTTTTGTTTTGAGCTTGTCTTAAAAATTGAGTTGCAAAGCAGTGTACGATGAGCGCTAAACCGTGGCTTTGTGCAGCTACGCGAGCCATTTCAATCGCTTTGTTTACAGTTTCTATCATGATAAACCGATAGGGTTCGGTTAGTTCACCATTTTCGTTAAGGCCAAGTTTGAGTTTCGCCTCGTATCGGCCACATCCTTCGTTGATCGTTTCTCCGGTTTGGGCGTGCGTAAGTGTCCATACGATTGAGTTGGACCCTATATCGATGACAAGAAAAGCATGGTTTTGATTCATAATTGATAATTGTGAATGTAATGATGTGCGTTAGATAGGGCTAATATACGTTTATGTTGTGGCAAACGATGGGGGGCGTGTATCAGCGTGGCTGATAGCGTGTACAGGCATTTACGTTAGATGCTATGAACATGATCGAGATTTCATGCTACATGCATCGTCGCTTTGCATTGCAAAGTTCAGTAATAAATAACTTGTCAAGAGAAGATAGAACGTAATCATTCTTATATATTAAAACGTCCCGGTAAGTACGCATGTTGTCTTTGCAGTTGCGTTGAACGAGATCGTAGCGTTGCATAATACTTTGGGGGAGGGGAGAGAGCCACATGAAAGTATTATGATTTTGGGTCAATAAATCAAATTGAGTGCTTCTTTCGAAAATAAAAATGCGGCGATTAATCATGTTTGATGTAAGATCGGTGCGTTGAGTTTTTGAAAGAGGGAGGGAGGGAGAGAAAGGATCGCCGTGAATAATCTCAATGTAGGGGGAAAGATCTTCTTGATGAATTTCGCTTAAAGAGCAGAGAGGATGATCTTTATGCATGCAGAGAATGTAGTGAAATTCTGTGATGAGCTCAAACTGAAGTCCTTTTTCGGATAAAAGAGTTTTATAATAATTACCGAAATCTGAAGGATGGCGGAGAATACCGAGATTATATTTAGCTTCGAGTATATTTTTAACAACGTGTTCGGAATCCGTCTCATTATAAAAAATCTCAGCGGGATCATTTGAAAGCGCGTTGCTAAAACGCGCAAAGGCATCTGAGATATAACTTCCACGCGGTACTGAAACAGAAAAAACCTGTTTGTGAGAGGTGTTGCCTTTATAAATTGATTCAATATCGTCGATTTGAGCGAGGATCATTTTGGCATAGCCAATGAATTCTTCGCCTTGAGGTGTAAGCGACATACCTCGAGACGTACGATTAAAGATCGTAATGTTAAGGTTAGTTTCGAGGTCTTTGATCGCTCTCGAAAGGTTAGGTTGGGCAACGAGCAGAACTTCCGCTGCTTTGTTGATGGAACCGTATTTTGCGATTTCGACGGCATACTTGATGTGTACGATGTTCATATAACGTAGACTCTTTTTTAGAAAAACAGCAGCCTTGAAAGTGTGTAGTTAAAAACGGATTAAACTATATTAATCACGCTTGTTTGAGTTGACTAGAATGAAATTACAGTATAAAAAAAAGCTTTGCGCATAAGTCTGCATAAAATGCAAGTACTGAGCGCTAAAACAGGGTATATCAAAATTGATAGGTAATCTATACAAATTAAGTATTTCCCATGAAAGTTGAAAATCGGTAAAAGAATGGCGTCGCAGGCAAGCGGGGGCAACAGCAGCGACGACTTAAAATTCACAACTTTGGAGAATCTATGAAAACGTACGAAATTGTTGATGGCGTAGAGAAACTTGAAGCAGCGCTTGAACGCGTCCGTAAAGCCCAGAAGCTCTTTTCAACCTATTCCCAGGAACAGGTTGATCGCATATTTTTAGCCGCAGCAACAGCTGCAAACAAAGCACGTATCTCACTCGCAAAACTCGCTGTTGAAGAAACGGGTATGGGTGTGGTTGAAGACAAAGTTATTAAAAATCACTTTGCTTCCGAGTATATCTACAACGCATACCGTAACACGAAAACCTGCGATGTGATCGAAGAAGATAAGGCCTTCGGAATTAAAAAAATTGCTGAACCGATTGGCGTTGTTTGTGCTGTTATTCCTACCACGAACCCGACTTCTACGGCGATCTTTAAGACACTTATCAGCCTTAAAACGCGTAACGGTATTATCATTAGCCCGCATCCTCGTGCTAAAAAATCCACGATCGAAGCTGCAAAGACGGTTCTCGAAGCAGCCGTCGCGGCTGGTGCCCCCGAAGATATCATTGCTTGGATTGATGTCCCGTCGCTCGAAATGACGAATCTTCTGATGAAAGAAGCGGATATCATTTTGGCTACGGGTGGCCCTGGTATGGTCAAAGCAGCTTACTCGAGCGGTAAACCTGCTCTGGGCGTTGGTGCTGGTAATACACCTGCAATTATTGATGATTCTGCTGATATCAAACTTGCCGTTAACTCCATTATCCACTCCAAAACGTTTGATAACGGCATGATCTGCGCTTCTGAACAGTCCGTGATCGTTCACAAAGATATCTATGATGCCGTGCGTCACGAATTCGCAAGCCGCGGTTGCTACTTCCTCAATGGTGAAGAAACGGAACGCGTGCGTAAAACCATCATTATCAACGGCGGCTTGAATGCGCGCATCGTCGGTCAAAAAGCTGCTCGCATCGCTGAACTCGCTGGCGTTACGGTTCCCGCTGGCACAAAAGTTCTCATCGGTGAAGTTGAGTCTGTTGAGCTCTCCGAAGAGTTCGCTCACGAAAAACTCTCCCCCGTACTCGCGATGTACAAAGCTGAAGATATTCAGGATGCCTTCGCTAAAGCAGAACACCTTATCGCTGACGGTGGTTACGGTCATACATCTTCAATCTACGCGAACGTCCTTACGCAGCAGGCCAAAATTGACGAGTTCGCCGCACGCATGAAAACGTGCCGTATCCTCGTCAATACACCTTCTTCTCAAGGTGGTATCGGCGACCTCTATAACTTTAAACTTTTGCCCTCGCTCACGCTCGGTTGCGGCTCCTGGGGCGGTAACAGCGTTTCCGAAAACGTCGGTGTTAAACATCTTATCAATATTAAAACGGTCGCTGAGAGAAGAGAAAATATGCTTTGGTTTAGAGCTCCCCAAAAAGTTTACATCAAAAAAGGTTGCCTCCCTGTCGCGCTCGATGAGCTCAAGACTGTGATGAACAAGAAAAAAGCATTCATCGTTACCGACAGTTTCCTCTACAAAAATGGCTACACCAAAGCCATTACCGACAAACTCGACGAAATGGGTATTACACATGCCTGCTTCTTCGATGTCGCTCCTGATCCCTCCTTGGCTTGTGCAAAAGCTGGTGCCGAACAGATGCGTCTCTTCCAGCCTGATGTCATCATCGCCCTCGGTGGTGGTTCCGCAATGGATGCTGGCAAAATTATGTGGGTTCTCTATGAGCATCCTGAAGCCGACTTCATGGATATGGCGATGCGCTTCTGTGATATCCGTAAAAGAATTTATACTTTCCCCAAAATGGGCGAAAAAGCATATTTCATCGCTATCCCGACGAGCGCTGGTACTGGCTCCGAAGTCACACCGTTCGCTGTTATCACCGACGAAAAATCTGGCGTCAAATATCCTCTCGCAGACTATGAGCTCCTCCCCAATATGGCAATCATCGATACCGATTTCCATATGAGTGCGCCTAAAGGTCTTACGAGTGCTTCCGGTATCGACGCTGTTACCCACGCGCTCGAAGCTTATGCTTCTGTGATGGCTACCGATTACACGGATGGTCTCGCTCTGAGAGCCCTCAAGGTTATCTTCGAGTACCTCCCCCGCGCCTACGACAATGGAAACAACGATCCTGAAGCTCGCGAAAAAATGGCTAATGCCGCAACGATGGCCGGTATGGCTTTCGCTAATGCTTTCCTCGGTGTCTGCCACTCCATGGCTCACAAACTCGGCGCTTTCCACCACATCGCTCACGGTGTTGCCAATGCCCTCATGATCGAAGAAGTCCTCCGCTTCAACGCTTGCGAAGTCCCCACCAAAATGGGTACCTTCCCTCAATACGATCATCCGCATACGCTCGCTCGTTACGCCGAAGTCGCGGATTACCTTAAACTTGGCGGTAGCTCCGATCAGGAAAAACTCGATAACCTTATCAAAGCTATTGCTGACCTTAAGAAAAAAGTCGGTATTAAAGCGACAATTCGCGATTATGTCCCCGATGAGGCTGACTTCCTCGCACGCCTCGATGATATGGTTGAACAGGCTTTCGATGATCAGTGCACTGGCGCAAACCCCAGATATCCGCTTATGAGCGAAATTAAACAGATGTATCTCAATGCGTATTATGGGAAAACCTTTGTCGAAATCGAAACCCCGTCTGCCAAATAACATTCTTAGAGTCCTAACGATTTCAGGTTCACTGGCATACACTAAACGGAGAAATAATATGATTGCACTTGATAGAGTTGTTGCTGTTCGTAACAAAAAAACCGTATATCGTGACGGGGATAAATGTATCAAAGTCTTTAACGAAGATTACTCTAAAGCTGACGTCCTCAATGAAGCGCTCAATCAGGCTCGCGTCGAAGGCATCGGAATTAACGTTCCTAAAGTCCTCGAAGTCGCTATGATCGATGGCAAATGGGCGATCATCTCTGAATTTATTAAAGGTGATACCCTCGCTGACCTCATGATTAAAAATCCTGATAAAAAAGACGAATACCTCGAGAAATTCGTTGAGGTTCAAAAAGAGGTCCTCGCAAAAACTTGCCCGATGCTCAATGAACTTAAGGTTAAAATGAATCGTAAGATCAGTCAGGCCAACATTGATGCTACGACACGTTATGAACTCCATACCCGCCTCAATGGTATGCCTTCGCACCAGTTCGTCTGCCACGGTGACTTCAACCCCTCCAATATTATTATTGCTGAGTCGGGCGAAGCTTACGTCATCGACTGGTCTCACGTCACGCAGGGCAATATCGAAGCTGATGCCGCCAGAACTTACCTCCTCTTCTGGCTCCAGGGCGATATCGACGGTGCTACGAAGTACCTCGAGCTCTTCTGCAAAAAAACAGATACCCCTCGACAGGTCATCCAAAAATGGATGCCCATCGTTGCGACCTCTCAGTCGGTTAAGGGCAAAGACAAAGAACGTGAATTCTTACTTTCCTGGGCCAATGTCGTCGAATACGAATAATTGTTCCCCTTGATGGACGCGTTCAAAAACGCTTCCATCATCGTTCCATGCGTAATGCTCGGAACGATAGTTTGAGAATTCTCTTTTTGAGAAGGGGGAAGTCTCCCCCTGAGCGGCTATTTGCTTTGCAAATACGCCGCTACCCCTTCTCGCCTATAGCGCTTGAACGTATTTATCTCAGATTTCTTGCGTTCCGCTTTTGAACAAAATTAGAAATTTAGTTCCATTGAGCCGCTTCCTTTGAACTAAAATTCTATAATTAATACTATATTTCACTTTGATTAAGGAGAATAAATATGAAAGTCACTGTGTGCATTGGATCTTCTTGCCATCTTAAAGGTTCGCGTCAGGTTGTTGAGCAACTTCAGTACCTCATTTCTCAGAACAAACTTGACGAAAAAGTTGAACTCTCGGGTACGTTCTGCATGGGTAACTGCCAGCAGGGCGTCTGTGTCACCGTCGATGGCGCACATCACTCCGTTTCTCCCGATACCGTTAAAGACTTCTTTGATCAGCAGATCCTCGCGAAAGTATAATTATGATCGTTCGAATTTGTGTTGGAAGCTCTTGTCATCTTAAAGGGTCTGAATCGATCATTGAGTTGTTGCAGAAAGCTGTCGCTGAAAATCATCTCGAAGATAAAGTGACTTTGGCCGGTAGCTTTTGCCTCGGCAAATGTAATCGCGTTGGCGTCACTGTGGACGTCGATGGCACCGTCTACACCGGTATCATCAAAGAGACCTTTGACGAATTCTTTAAAGATAAGATCCTCCGTAAATTATAATGTCCCATTTCATATCATGTGTTTCATGATGTGAATGAAATAATATAACTAATAATACAATTCCGCTTTGCAATGTTTTCGTGCATTGTTCATCAGAGTTCGCTATGGATCACTTATCAGCTGTTATTCTAAATGACATAATTGCATGCGGGTGTACAATAGCGAGCTGGAGTCAGCTTGATGCTATGAGAGGGTAGCGGCGTATTTGATTGTGGGACGAGCTTGCGACGTCGCACAATCAAATAGACGCTCAGGGGGAGACTTCCCCCTCCCAAAGTAGCTGAAATAGGACGTATTACTTGCAGATGCGGCATTGAACCTCCTTTTGATACAAAAAGTGGATGGGAGAATGTATGCAAGAATGTCTAACGCTCAAAAAGTCGAATTGTAAAAACTGCTATAAATGTATTCGACATTGTCCAGTCAAATCGATCCGTTTTAGTGGAAGTAGAGCACTCATTGACCCCGATGCGTGTATTTTATGTGGGCATTGCTACGTAGAATGCCCGCAAGATGCTCGCGAGATCCGTGACGAGACGGAGAGTGTGCGCGTCCTCCTTCAATGTGGTTCTCCCGTCGTCGCGAGTTTGGCGCCGTCCTTTGTCGCGAATTTTGAGGGCGTCGGTATTGAGGCGATGCGTGAGGCGCTCATGAAACTCGGTTTCTATGACGTCGAAGAAACTGCAATTGGCGCTACGATCGTCAAAAAAGAGTATGAACGTATTTTAAAAGAAGAACGCCCCGATGTCGTGATTTCTTCGTGCTGTCACAGTATCAATTTGTTGATCCAAAAGTATTTTCCGTCGGTTTTGCCTGATTTGGCCGATGTTTTGACGCCGATGGAAGCACATAGCCGTGACATTAAAAGACGTATTCCCGATGCGAAAATCGTATTTATCGGGCCCTGTATTGCAAAAAAAGACGAAGCACAACGCAATGGGTTTGTCGACGCTGTTCTTACCTTTGATCAGCTCGAACGTTGGATGGCATCGAGAAATATTTCTCCTGCACACGATATTGTTAGCAACGAAAAAAGCCGTGCTCGCCTCTTCCCCACGACAGGCGGCATTCTCAAGACGATGGATCTGAACGACTCCAATTATACTTATATGGCTGTCGATGGCACCAAACAGTGTATCGCTGCGCTTCAGGACATTGAAGCAAATAAAGTTCATCACTGCTTCATCGAAATGAGCGCTTGTACAGGATCTTGCGTTGGTGGGCCAGTGATGCAGCAGACGCATAAATCTTCAATTCGCGGCAACTTCGCAATCTCTAATTATGCCGGTAAAGAAGATTTTGAAGTCGAACAGCCCGATTTGCTTAAATTAAAAACGCATTTCACGCCGATTCTTCAGAATCAGGCTACGCCGTCCGAAGTTGAAATTACGCGCATTCTCCACGAAATGGGTAAGTTTAAGCCTTCCGATGAATTGAATTGTGGTACCTGTGGCTACAATACTTGCCGAGAAAAAGCGATTGCTGTCTTCCAGGGAAAAGCGGAAATCTCGATGTGTCTGCCGTTCCTTAAAGATAAAGCCGAAAGCTTTACAGACACCATTGTTAAGAATTCCCCGAACGGTTTGATCGTTTTGAACGAAAAATTAGAGGTTCAACAGATTAACCCTGCTGCTCAGCTCATTATGAACATTCGTAATGCCTCTGATGTTCAGGGCATGCCCGTCGTCCGAATCCTTGATCCCAAAGCCTTTGTTGACGTCCTCGAAACGGGTCAATGTACCTATAATCAAAGAGTGTATCTCGCTGAATATAGACGCTATGTCGATCAGACGATCGTTTATGATAAGAGTTCACATGCCTTGATTTGTATTATGCGCGATGTCTCGGATGAACAGACTGCTCGGGACAAAAAAGAAAAGATCACGCGAGAAACGGTTGAAGTCGCAGACCGCGTCGTAGATAAACAAATGCGAATTGTTCAGGAGATCGCTTCGTTGCTCGGTGAAACAGCAGCAGAAACGAAGATTGCTCTCGCCAAATTGAAGGAGTCCATTACAGATGAATGATTTATGTGTTGATATTGGCTATCGGAGCATAAATCATCACGGTGAACAGCTCTGTGGCGACCATTTGGAAATTGTAGAACACGGCGAAGATTCAAAAGTCATTGTGTTGGCGGATGGTCTGGGCAGTGGCGTAAAAGCAAGTATTTTGTCGTCTCTGACCTCAAAGATTATTTCGACAATGATGAGCGAAGGTCTGCCGCTCGAAGAGTGCGTTGCAACGATTGCTGCTACGCTGCCGGTGTGCTCCGTTCGAGGTCTTGCGTATTCTACTTTTACTATTATTCATATTATTGAAAACACAACTGCCGAAATTATACAATATGATAATCCTCATGTCATATTGTTTAGAGATTTTATGCCGTGTAATTATGCAACGACAGAAATGAATATCGGTGGTAAACAGATTTTCAAGTCCGTCATTCGTCTCCAAGAAAATGATATTTTCATTGCAATGAGTGATGGTTGTCTTCATGCCGGTATTGGACGTGCTTTCAATTTTGGTTGGAAGCGCGACGATATTGCTCTGTTTATGGAAGCTTTTGTTTCGGTTGGTTATACCGCTAAAACGCTTTCGACGATCCTGCTCGACGAAGTTAATCGGTTGTACGGCGGTGAACCTGGCGACGATGCAACGGCTTGTGTGTGCCGTGTACGTAAGCGTACACCGATGAACCTGTTGTTCGGACCGCCTTCGAACCGAGATGATGCAAACCGAATGATGGCACTGTTTTTCTCAAAAGACGGCAAACATATTATTTGTGGCGGAACAACGAGTTCAATCGCATCGCAGTATTTGGGCCGTCCGCTCAAAGTCAGTTTGTCCTTTGAACATAGCGATATTCCGCCTACCGCAGAATTGGATGGCGTCGATCTCGTCACCGAAGGCGTCATTACGATCAATCGCGTTTTGGAATATGCGCGTGATTACTTGGACAAAAATACAGAGTTTGAAAACTGGAGTTTCAAACGCGATGGCGCGTCGAGAATTTGTCAGCTGCTGTTTGAAGAGGCGACAGATATCAATTTTTATGTAGGACGTGCAGTTAACCCTGCACATCAGAACCCAGATCTTCCCATTACGTTCAATATTAAAATGAATTTGGTGGAAGAACTGTCTAAATGCTTGAAGCAGATGGGAAAAAGAATTAAAGTTTCTTACTTCTAGTCTGTATCTGCGGCAGTTACGAACTGCCGCAAGAAAGCCATTGGGCGAAAGGTTTGTATAATGAGAATTTTTGATACAAAAGTACAACACTTAAAATATAAAGTTCTTCGTGAGGTTGCTCGTCAAGCTTGGAACGATACCTTGCTTCAGAATATGTTAGATATTCCGAAGATCATTGTGCCGGGTAAAATTCCGACAATGCGTTGTTGTGTCTATAAAGAACGTGCCATTCTTGCTGAACGCGTGAAAATTGCGATCGGTGGCGATCCGACGAATCCGAACGTCATTCAAGTGATTGATATCGCTTGTGATGAATGTCCGGCTGCTGGTTACGAAGTTACGGACTCTTGTCGCGGATGTCTCGCTCACCGCTGCGAAGATGTTTGTCGTAAGGGCGCTATTTCTTTTGATCACAACCACGTTGCGCATATTGACAAAACTAAATGTGTAGAGTGTGGACAATGTGCCAAAGTTTGTCCCTATACGGCGATCGTCAATCGCAAGCGTCCGTGCCAAAATGCTTGTAAAATCAAAGCAATTTCGATTGATCAGGACGGTTCGGCATGCATTGATAATAGCAAATGCATCTCTTGTGGTGCATGTGTTTACCAGTGCCCGTTCGGCGCTATTATGGATAAATCGTTTATTTTAAATGTCATCGATTTTATTAAAAAAAGCGACGACAATAAAAAATACAAAGTTTATGCTGTGGTTGCCCCTTCGATTTCAAGCCAGTTTACTTATGCGCGCCTTGGACAAGTCGTTACAGGTCTGAAAAAACTTGGATTTTTCACCGTCGTTGAGGCTGCGCTTGGAGCTGACATGGTGGCACAGGCTGAATCTAAAGAACTTGTTGAAAAAGGATTTTTGACGAGTTCGTGTTGTCCTGCTTTTGTGGCCTATATCGAAAAAACATATCCTGAACTCTTGCCGTTTGTTTCACACAATTTGTCGCCAATGGCTGCAATTTCACAATACATTAAAACACAGGATCCGACTGCAAAAATTGTGTTTATTGGGCCCTGTACGGCAAAAAAAGCTGAAGTTCGCCTCGATAAAGTCAAACCTTATGTTGATGAAGCGATGACGTTTGAAGAGCTTCAGGCTTTGTTTGACAGTAAAGATATTGATTTGACAACGCTTGAAGAGGGCGTGCTCGACAATGCATCTTATTATGGGCGTATCTTTGCTCGTTGTGGCGGTCTGAGTGACGCTGTTGCTGAGGGGCTCAAAGAGCAAGGTTTGACGGATTTCCCCCTAAAAGCTTGCGCTTGTGATGGCATTGAAGAATGTCGTATGGCTCTTCTCAAGAAGACGAAAAACGTTTTGGACGCTAATTTCATCGAAGGTATGGCTTGTATCGGCGGTTGTATTGGTGGCGCAGGTTGCCTTACGCACGGTGAGAAAAATAAGGCTCAAGTCGACAAATATGGCCGTGAAGCTTTTGAAAAAACAATTCAAGACGCTATTTCGGTCCTCAATATTAAGAAATAGTGTGTTTTAGAGTGCTAAAACAGCACTCTAATGCACGTACACCTTCATTTTTCCCTATAAGACGCTAAAAAGAGTATAAAGGTACAGAGCAAGCTTCTATGCTCTGTACTTAGCGTCGGTGTTTGAAGCTTTTTTTATGAGGGATAAAATGAAACGCATACCTTTGGTTGGATTAGTTCTCGCGTCTGTTTTGAGTGTCTTTTCGTGTACGGAAGAAGACAATCAAACGATACCTAAACCGAAACCTGAACCAGACTGTAGTTTGAGCGTTTACGCTGCATCTGGTAAAGATATAATATATAAAGCCTGTAATTATATAGAAAGATGCGATCAAAGCATTTATACAATGTATTCGTCAGCTGAGTATTCGCAAGGCCTTATTGATGAATGTTATTGCAATCGTTATATGAACGAAATCCTCGATAAGAAAGGTAATGACAGTGAAGCATATAATGCTTATCAGGATTTGGTATCGCTGATTGATGATCCCCTTACAGGAGAATGCAAGTCAAACGTGACGGGCATTGTTAAGGCTAAAGTTAAAAAGTTTTTTGACTAAGGGCTAACTTTGATGGTTTCTTAAAACAAAGGGCTCTACGAGGTTGTTTGTCGTTTGTTGAGTCCCATTGTTTTGATCAATTCATCTTAGATTATATCATTTAGATATAGTCTTTTTTGATAATACAAAATAATATTATATCTAGCAGGAATATATCAATGGGCATTGAATCGCTGGCTAAAAGCTATTACTACGAACGCGGTGTGGATAGTTTGTTGGATCTCGAAAGTCACTATCGTGGATTGTTCAATCCAGAAACAAAGGCATCTGATTTGCAAAAGGAAGAAGCTTTCAGCATTGCGCTCATTCATGAAGGCGCTGATGTCGAAGCACAGGACAGACGTGGCTGGGTTCCGCTTCATTTTGCGGCTTTACGCGGTTATGCGACGTTGATCCGTGCATTGTGCGAAGCTGGTGCTGATGTGTGTGAAGAGACAAGCGATTGGTCGTCTGCGTTGTTTTTAGCTTCAAAACATGGTCATTTAGAGGCCGTGCGCGTCTTAATTGAACTTGGCGCTGATGTGGATGCCATTGCTGAATTGGGTTGGCTTCCGCTTCACATAGCAGCCATGTATGGTTACGCAGATATCGTTGCTGTGTTGTTGGCTGCGAGATCGGACGTTAATGCGAAAGATCGCAGTGGGCGCACCCCTTTACATGTTGCAGCTGCCGAAGGCAAAGAGGCTGTTGTTCGCGTCTTGCTCGATGCTGGGGCTAGTGTCTTGGCTAAATCACAGGCTGAAGCGACGCCGCTCTACTGTGCAGCAGAACGCGGACAGCTCGAAGTCGTCCAACAATTGCTCGCTGCTGATTCGATCGTGGACGCTCAATGCCACTATAAACGCACAGCTTTGATGGCTGCGGTTGATGGCAATTATTTGGAGGTTGCTTCGGCGCTTCTGACTAGTGAAGCGAGCGTTGATATGTGTGATGAAGAAGGTTGCACGCCACTTCACATCGCTGCGCGCAAAGGTCACGCAGAAATGGTGCGCTATCTCGTTTCACAGCATGCATCGATTGAGGCTAAAGAAGCAAACGGACAAACTGCCCTCCACCTCGCTGCCCAAAATGGACATGAGGCTGTTGTTGCCGCTTTGGTCGAGTTAAATTCTAATGTGAATGCTGCCGATGTAGATCAACATACCCCCCTCCAACTCGCTTCGCAGCGTGGTCATTTCGCTTGCGTTAAAGTGCTCATCGAGGCGAAGGTTCAAGTCGATCAGCCTGATTTAAATGGTCGAACTGCCCTCCATTACGCAGTTGAGGGCGGATTTGAAGATGTCGCAAAAGCGTTGCTTCAGGCTGGTGCAAACGTTTTCGCTCAAACTTTGTCCGGCAAAACACCGATGATGTTGGCCACAAATGATGCTATGAAAGCGATTTTAACGGCGAAGTAACTTAAAATTTGTGTATAAATTAGAACGCGTTGTTTAATTTTATTTTGTGAATTGTTTGGATTGATGCATATTCAATAAACTATTTACAAATAGTTGGTTCGTGATAATGTACAAAAACCGTGATACAAGCGGTTTAAATTGTAGATTGCACAAAGGGGCAAAAATGGCGAAAGTATTATCGATTTCATATGGGCAGTTTAAAAACAACGAGCTGTGCGGCGTTCTGGGGATGGTTGAGCAGGTTTTAGCTGCAACAGCAAATGGTCTTTCGACATCGATAGGTAAGAACTTTTCGGATGCACTTCAAGGCTGTGCTGCTGTTCTCGACAAAGCATCTTCGGCAAATCTTTCTCTTGAGTTTCTTGATGATGCCTGTGACCGCGTTTGGCGCACGCTGATGGCACAGATCCGCGTTGATGAAAAACATTTTAATGAAGATCGCGTCAATGCTGGTGCTGCTGTTTCGGATGTCTTGGATGAATTTGGTGATTTGACTGGCTTGGATTACGAAGATGAGTACACTGCCATGGGACAGGCGATTGAAAAACTCGAAGCTATTTCAGCCGAAACGCTCGAAATGGCTTTGGTCGCTGACATTGTTAAGGCTTTGCGTACGACTTACAATGTGTTCATGAGCAGTTATCGTGCGGCTCAAGAAAAGCAATTGGTTTTTGATGCGCATGTTGTAAAACTTCGAAAGCAGCTTGTCATTTCGTGGGAAGCGCTGAGTTCGATGCTTGAAATCATGGCTGTTCAGGATCATGAGATTGCTGAGGCGATTCACCGTATCAATGATATTCTCTGTGAGGCTAAAATTCGTTATCAGCATATCGATGGTGCAGAATTGACAAACGATATGCTTTAGTTTTGCCATGTTTTGATGAGAGCGGCCGCTATCGCAGAGCGATACGCGGCGCGCAGCCGGCTATTTCTAGCGAAATACGCCGGCTTTTTTTGTATAAAATTAACGTTTTAAGATTGTATGGTTACAAAAAATAATATTTATGATGATATTTGTTTAATTTAAAATTTAGTATCATTGTTTGTGTAAAAAATACAAAAAAAGCTGCGTATGAAGGCCATAGGCCGAAATAGCAGCTTAAACCGGGCGTAGCGGGAACCGATAGCCCGGTAGCGCATGGCGTATTTAAGCGTGCTTAAATAGCCTGCGCGGATGATATAAAATAAGATTATTGAATAAGACGTCCTTGATTATCTCGGAACGTGGGTTCTGGCAAGCCAAGGTCTTTGATTTGATCGAGAATGAGGTCTTTGTCGCCAACGAGCGTGATGGATGCCTGATTGAGTTTAGGGAATGTTTGCGCAAGCGCATTAAACTGATCGAGGGTAAGCGTGGGTAGGCTCTGAGCAAATTTATTAATTTTGTCAGGGGCGTGATGGTTGAGCGCGAGGCCCGTAAGAATAGAGATGACGCCAGACTGCGTTTCGAACGTCTGTACAAGTTCAGATTGCCACGTGGCTTTGGCGCGTTCAAATTCTTCTTCGGTGAAATTGCCCTGGGTCAACTGATCGAGTTCATAGAGGAACTCTTTGAGTGCTGGCCCCGTTACATCGCTTGCTACGGCTGCATTTGCGATCAGAAAACCGTCGTTTTTGAGGGCGGCGATGGATGCATAAGCACCGTAAGTATAGCCTTTATCTTCGCGGATATTCTGCATGAGGCGGCTGGTAAATGAAGCCCCGAAAGGAATGTTAACGAGTTTAAGGTTCAGGAGACGTGGATCATCTGATTTTACAGAGGGCAGGGCAATTCTAATGATTGTTTGAGCGGCGCCTGGCTTGTCGACGATGGTAACGCGTTGCGTCGGCGTATAAGGCGGGATGACGCATGGTGGAAGTGGCTTTGGCGTGGTATCGAGACTGCCGAAGCGTGCGTTGAGGAGGGCTTTGACTTCGTCAGCGGGGAGGTTGCCAGTCGCAATGATCGTTGCATTGGCGGGTGCAAAAGCGACTTCGTATTGTGCTTTGACATCATCGAGGGTGATATTTGGGATTGTATCCAAGTAACCGTCTGTCGAAATGGCGTAGGGATGCGTATCACCGAAGAAATCGCGGTTTCCAGCGAGTTTAGCGAGTTGCTCTGGGGCATCTTCACGTGAAACGAGGTTAGTTTTCCAAATTTTGAGGAGTCGCTCGTACGCTTGTGGCGTAAAATCAGGGTGTTGCCAGATGTTTTCGAGGATGTCGAGTCCGGATTCGAAGTACTGCGTCATCACTTGAAGATCTATTGAAATACTGTCTTGCGAAGTGGAGGTATAGAGCGAAGCACCGATCATTTCGATATCGTCCGAGACAGCTTGTGCGGATCGACCGTTGGAGCCTTCTTTGAGCATGGCGGATGTCAGAGCAGCTAGACCAGCTTTATCGATGGGATCCATATAACTGCCGGATTCAAAAGAAAGCTTCAAGCTCATGAGCGGAACGATAGGATTATGAATGTACCAGACGCGGATGCCGTTATTGAGCGTGAATTCAGCGGGAAGTTGATGTTGAAATTGTTTTGCTGGGGGGATGGTGGGGAGAACGGTATTCATTGTTGTATTTTGAGCAGATGCTGCTGAGTTTGTGGGTGTGTTTGTAGAGGCGCAGGCTGATGCGAGAAGAGTGAAGCTTGCGAGAATAAGAACCAGGAAGGAAATGTGTTTCATAATTAATCCTGGGCTGCGTCATCAGAATTGGAGGAAGGATAGACGACAATCGTTGCGCGTCTTTCGTCGTCAGAAAACAGGTCTTTCGCAATTTGGTGGAGTGAGGATGTCGAAGCGTTTTGATAACGAACGAGATCAGCCGAGGGGAAATCGGTCGAACCGGTATAGAAATAGTAACTATTGAAATTATCTGCGCGCGAGGCGATCGATTGTAGTTGTTTGACGTAAGTTGTTTCGATGCCAGTTTTAATTTTGGCAAATTCTGCATCTGAAACGCCATTTTGAGCAACATTATGCAATTCTTCGAGAATAGCGGCTTCGAGGTCTTCGATGGATGTACCAGGCATTGGGATCGCATCAATCATAAACATGGAGGCTTTTGCGGAGATTTGTGAGCATGAGACGTTGGAGGCGAGTTGTTTTTCGTAGATGAGTTTGTTGATGAGTCTAGAGTTTTTACCTTTGCAGAGGATAGACGCCAAGATATCTAATTCAGCATCACCAGGGGCGGTGAATGCGGGAGAGTGCCAGAGCATGACGAGTCGCGGTAATTGAACGTCATCCTCAAGGATGAGGCGTGTTTTTTGCGGATGTGTGACTTGCTGAATTTCGGCGTGTGCGGGTACTGGACGCGCTTGGATTGGGGCAAAATATTTGGTCACGAGTTCACGCGCGTTGTTTGCATCGAAGTCGCCAGCCACGATCAACGTAGCATTTGCAGGCACATAATAAGTATTGAAGAAGTCTTTAACATCATCAACAGAAGCGGAGCGGATATCCTCGGCATCTCCGATGACTGTATGTGCGTATGGGTGGGAAGGCGGATAGAGCATTGACGGAATTTCGAGCCAAACTTTGCCGTAGGGCTGATTTTCGTAAGACTCTTTGCGTTCATTGAGAACGACGTCGCGTTGTTTATCGAGTTTTTCCTGAGTCATTGCCGATGCGAGGTTCGAAAGTCGATCAGATTCAATAAACAGGACAGTTTCGAGCATATTTTCGGGTGCAATGGTGTAATAGTTCGTGACGTCCTCGCGCGTTGAAGCGTTGTTTGAACCGCCGCCAGATTCGAGCAGAATATCGATGTCAGGAACGCTATCTGTGCCCATAAACATGAGGTGTTCAAAAAGGTGAGCGAAGCCAGTTCTGCCTTTACGTTCGTCTTTTGAGCCGACGTTAAACCATAGATTCACCGAAATGATCGGGAGCGTATTATCTTTGAGTAGAAAAACGGTAAGACCGTTATCTAATTTAAACTGTTCAAAAGGGATTCGGATCGCAGGTTGGGATGATTCCATATGAGCAGCCTCCTGGGCTGAAGCGGGTGCGGCAAAGGCAATGCCCAGTGCAGTGGCACAGCCAATCAGAGTGTGAATGAGTCGATTCATAACGCTTAAACTCCTCGAAAGTACGGCAAAAACGCCGCAAAAGACATTGTAGTATAGCACAACGATTCAAATTGTGCGTTCTTTACAAAATATCCATCACGTCGTATTTTATACGCGGAGCAGTGTGTAACTCCGCTGCGTTGGTGTTTTGTTTTAGATGGATGTTTTTGTCAGCTTAAGAAGGCTGCTAGATGATTGACAGAGGTTGAAATGGCTGAACAGGTCTTGAAAATCGGTGTTTTTTATGATGGTAATTATCTTTATCATGTGAGCAATTATTATGCATATCGTCACGAACTTCACGCGAGATTGAGTATTTCGGGTCTTCATCAGTTTATTCGTGAACGTGTGGCACATTTCGAACAGACGTCGCCGAAGTATTGTCATATTGTCGATGCGCATTATTTCAGGGGCAGGTATTCGACGCAGATCATTGAGCAGAAGGGCTGGCTTCGTGGAGAACGCATCTTTGAAGATGTTCTCATGTATAACGGCGTGACGACACATTATTGGCCGATGATGGAAGGCAATGAAAAAAGTGTGGATGTGGCTCTAGCGCTTGAAGCGTATGAATTAACGGTTCTCAAAAAGTTTGATGTATGTGTCGTGATCGCCGGTGATGGGGATTATGCGCCATTAGTTAAGAAACTGAATAATACAGGTACGCGCGTCATGGTTTTGGGCTGGGATTTTGATTTTACAGACGATCGAGGTATTCGCCACGAAACGCGTGTCTCGAGGGCACTTCTTTGTGAAGCAACCTTCCCCATTGTTATGAGTGATATTATCAACAAAGGACTTTATGGCCCTGGAGCGCGCTGTTCTTTGTTCGTGTCCAAAAACCTGGATGAGGCCGAGACTGAAGAGGAGATCGAGAGTGGCAATGTTGATTTCGCTTCGTATGATGACGTCGATAGTATCGAAGAAGAGGCCACCTCTCAAAGAGTTGCAGCTCAAATGACAGATCCTGCTGTGCCAAGTGACGATGCGGACACGGACGGTCATGATGAAGAAGAGCTTCTTGAATTGACGGGGCGTGTGATTCTCTTAAATCGAGGCTGGGGATTCATTCGTCCTGATGAGCATCCGGAAGATTCGATTGAGGTGAATGACATTTATTTCCGTTATGCAGATCTTGAAAATTGTTCCTTTGATAGTCTGCGTCACGGAGATTTTGTTCGCTTCTGTCTCGGAACCAATGAACGCGGATTCATTGCGCGTCGTATTCGTCGCGAAGATTATTAATCGCGATTCAAGTACGAGTTTTGTATAAACGAAGTGGGCTAGTCAGAAATGGTCAGGGGAGGGGAAGGCCTTCCCCTGCGCGTCTATTGCCTTGAAACTGGCGCTTTTCTTAGTTGCTTGTGTGTTGAATATGCGTTGTAGCGTTATGCAGCGTTTATTTGCGTATAGCTTCGAAACTGCAGCCATTTTCTGCGGCAATACGCCGCTACCCCTTCTTGCCTGCGGCGCGCAAAACTTGGTGTGTTCCATGCTTCGTTGTTTAAAGTACAACGAAGCGTATTGTTTTCGTGGGTACTTCGATTTCTGAGTATCTAAGATATCTATCAAACGAAGGGTGCTATTTTCGTTAGAAGAAAATGTGCAGTGCGTTGTTTTATTGATTAAAAATTACAAAAGTTGAATAAAATAAAACGTTGCACAGTCAAACGACTTAGCATCAATGATGTGATATATTGTTTTTGGCTGTGTCGGCGAATGGTTTTAAGTTCTGTAAATGAATGGTTTTAAGTTCTGTAAAGAGAATTATTCTACGTGAATTTGTTAGATATAAAGTTTAATCGTAAGAAGTATTCAATTGGCGTAAAGTTAGACTAAGTACAGCGTTGTTAGGAGAATAAGTAAATGAGTATGATTTCGGGGGCATCTAAGCCGCAATTTGTAGTACGTTACATTCATGGTCAGCGTTGTATTTGTTTAAATAGCTATACCGTCACGAGTCAATTTGTTGTAAGAACTCTTCAGATTGCGCTGGATCATCAATTCGGCGATGATATTTCAAAAGGCCGACTTATTGCATTGGATATCATGTTTACGCGCAGTCACATGAATCAGTGGTTGGCTTCAGTTTTGGATAGCATGGAAGCAGAAACTTCAGATAGTGTTTCTTGTTGGATCTGTGAAAGTGAAATGCTGTGGCGTGTACGACATGAGCAGTGTATTATTGGTATTAGCTGGCGATTAAAAGAAATCTGTGCATGTAATTTAGTATTTTATCTTCAATATATTTCGCTTTTGGGCAAATCAAACGAAGAAGCACTTGATATGGGGTATTACTTTGCCGATTTTGTCATGGATTCGCTGCACGCCAGTCTCCAAAATTCTGCTCCTGTTTTTTCATTTAAACAGAACCTGATGACTGTTGATCTTGTACGTTTGTTGTTGAACACTGTACTGCTAAAAAACGGTCTTGCAATGCCTGAAATAGAGGGGGGAGCTGGGTATTTACGTTTTGTAGACAGTTACGTTAATTATTCTTACGATGCATATAAAAAAGCAGAGGATTTTGAGCGTTCTCCGCTTATTTCTCCGCGTGAATATATCGTACCCGATATTTACGAGTGGAAGCAGGGTCATCAACGCAAAAATGCTCGATCAAAGGTTGAGCAGAATGACGACAACAGCATCTTTATGGAGCAGGGACATTCTGAAAAAGAGTGTGATGCAGGGACAAGCATTGCAAAGGCCATTCATGCTATAGACCAAGCGTTTGCGTCTTCACTTGAATATGTTCCAGAATGTGCGCATACTGGCGTTGTTATTAAACCTCTCACGATTGAATCATCGGATCATTCGATGCTTTCGTCTGTTTTTCCGCAGATTCAGAGGATGGCGTCGTGTCCCATCGAACTCTCGTCGGAAGCGTATGGTGAAGTTTCAGCTTCTGAAACGCATTATATATTAGATGGCCTTGTGCAAGCGAATCGGGATGTCGAGTGTGATAATGCACATGCGCCAGAAAATAGAAACATTCAAGAGCGTTCAATGGTATCTGAAACTGAGGAATATCCAGCGCTCTCGAAATTTCATGATGTATTATACCGCAACGAACAAGTTACATTAGACATTGCACTGCATGCACTTGATGAAGCAAAAGAACATTTTACTGCACCGTTGTATGTAGGATTACTGTATGTCATTCACTGTATTGCTCCTGAGCTCGATGGTTCTTTGAAATTAGCGGCGCTTTGTGCAGACTTGGGCGAGACGGATAATCTTTTGCATACAGTACTGATCGATATTTACAAAAAAAACAACAATTACACATTGTTGATGGATCTTTATCAGCGTGAAATGCAATTGTACGAGGGTTGCCCGCATAAGCTGATTCGTCTTGGCGTTGATGCTGCTAATACTTATTCCTTGTCTTTGGGGTATTGTACAGCAGCACTTAAAAGACTGGATGCGATGAAAACGTTGGTAGAGACACATGGCTCGAGTGAAGAAAAATTGAGTTATGCGCAGGCATTTCATTTTGCTCAGGGAACGAGCATGGCGATCCATCATCTCAAGCATTTTATGTTGGGCGCTTCGTCAACAGAAGAAACTGCGCTTTATGGTTATGCGATCGTTTGCATGATGCAAGAGCACAACGAACCAGCACAGGCCATTATCAACGCTTGCATGAGTGTATTGGAATCTGTCCCTAACCATTTAGAAACCCTTAAAGTATTGATCAATCATCTCGAAAACTGTGGTAGGTGTGAAGAAGCTTCGTTTTACTGTGAAAGACTGCTTGATTTGCGAGAACATGATTTGGAGATGAGTCGGGCCAAAGCGCGTTTATTTGGCACTGATGAGTCTGTTAAAGAAATGCAAGTCATATTACAAGATACTCTTGATGCCGTTATACAACTGGAGCATTTATTTAGCGTTATTGGCCGTCCAACATCGCGTTGTATAGCATTGAAGCATCATTTAAGGCTAATGCCTGATTCATTAACTGTTTTGTCTAAATTATTAAGATTGCTAGAGCAGATTGGGGCGTTTGAAGAAATGGTTCAAATTTGCTTAAAATTCATAGATGATAATTCAGAAAAACTTGAACCGGTTCAAGAAGTCTCTGTGCGTTTAACACTTTTTAATATTTATGATCAGCAATTATATTTACCGATTGAAGCTGATCGATCGCTTGAACGAGCGGTGGCGTTAGCTCCAAACGATCCTCGGGTTTTAACTGCGCAGCTTGATAGATGCCGCAAGCGTGGGATGAAGCGCGAACAAATTGCACTGCGTAAGGCATTGATCGAAGTATTACCGCCGGATGAAGCTGTTGCGCAGACGTTAGCGTTAATTCAACTTTACGAAGATATGAACGAATCTTCTGATGAGATCATTGCGGTGCTTCGAAGATGTCAGCGAATTTCGTCGGGTTCAAGAGAGATTTTATTAGAGCTTCGTCGATATTTACGGAAGGAGAAAAGGTACTTTGAATTAGCGGTTGTGTTGGAAAAACTTGTTCCGATTACGAAAGATTTAACGAGCCGCAAGAGTATTTTGTTTGAAGCGAGCGAGGCACATCAGCATTTAGGCAATGAAAAACGAGCCGAAGAGCTATATAAAGAGGCACAGCTGCTGAATCCAATCAATCCTGATAAGATGGAGTTTATGGCACCTTTTGTTCCGCTTCCTCGGGATATTATCAAAAGACAGTATATAAAGACGGAATCCCAGAGTGTTATATCTAGTAATATCTTTGGAATGGATGAAGGACGTGAAGAACTCGATCAGGGTGGGTATAGTCATGATGGATCTTCGTCGATCTCGGTTGTGTGTACGTCGCACTCTTTGTCTGTAGTGCATTCAGATATGGAAGATCACGGTGCACAGTCGTCTGCGGCAGAGCATAGTGGGGAAGTGTGTATGAATGATACTTCTTCTCAGAATCTAGCATTGTTAAGCGATGTAGACGTATCTGAGTCGATCGACGAGGCAGGTCTGTCCTATGCGGAGCGAATCGCGCGTGCGCGCGTTTCTGGAAACACGGATCGGTTGTTGAATTGCCTTATGGAGTCGCAAAGCGGATTGGAAGAATCAGCAAATGAGCCACGCATTTTGCAGGAGATTGGATGTATTTATTTGTATGAAAAAAAGGATCCGATGTCTGCGAGGTATTGGCTTGAGCGAGCCACGGGCTTGAGTGAGGATGTAGCTAATGGTGAACTCACACTCAATGCATTGGAAGAGATATATTCAGCAATGAGAGATTATGAATCCTTAGCAAAAGTATATGAAACGAAGAGTAAATCTCCGTCATTTGCGGTGGAAGCCAGAAAGTATCAGATATTGTTAGCTCAACTTTGTTATGAGCATTTGAATCAAAAGGCGAGAGCCATAGATATTCTAGAAAAATTGCGCAGTATGGCTGCGATGAATGAGACGGTATTGAGTATGCTAGCGCAGATGTACATGGATACGCAGCAATATGATACAGCATTAGAGCGCCTGAATGAGATTACGCCGCTTTTGATTCCGGATTCAAGGACCATGGCGCAGCATATTTTGCAAATGGTTTTGATTTATGCAGAGCGAGATGATGTTGAACAAGCAAAGGCACTCTTGAGAGGGTTGTTGGATCATAACGAGCATATCGATAAATTAGCTGTTATCGAACAGTATAAGCGGATTTGTCGTTTACATGATGCGTGGGAAGAACTATTGGATATTCTCACGGATGAACTTTGTTATTATCTGCATATTGATCGATCTGAATTTACTATGGAAATCTTTATGAAGCCTGATAATTCAGATATACCAATGGGGTATTCTCTTCACACATTGAGAGAGTATGCGGACGTTTTGTATTATAAGATAAATGATTATATAAATGCGGTTAAAATTTATAAAACGATCGCATTGTTGTATCCTCAAGATGATTATGCAGTAAAGATGCTTCGAGAGATTTTAACGACGCATCCTGATAGTGAAGAAGCATTAAAAGCATTCATTTTTGTACATGCGTCAGAGGAAACGCCAGAGAATTCAGATGGAAGCACGCAACCTGGGATAGAAGTCTCTGAACTAGAGGCGTTTAGTGAAGATCGGGATGCTTCTCGTGAGAATAAAGCGATTTATCAGCAGGCACTTCAGATCATTGAAGTATATCGAAGGGGGGAAGTAGAAGAAGCCAAGCATCAGCTTAAAGACCTCGAAGAAAGCTTAGCGTTTTCGGATATCACGCGAGGAACCTCGGTACTTCAATATTTAAAGAATTACTGGGAGGCCATTGAAAGCAAAGAAGAATAAGCGGGGGGAGGCTGTTGGAGATTGGTTTATTCTTTCATCTAAGGATGAGTGTTTTTATATTAATGTTTTAGATCCCAAAAAAGCTGCAAAAAAAATTGTAGAGAATCGAAAAAACTGCCCTGTTTGTGTGTGTCTTTAAGAGGCTTACCCGGCGTTAAGGGAGCAGCTGTGAGATGCTGTTTGACTTTTAAGGATGAGTCATTCTTGTGCCATAGATGCACACACGTATAGGAGAACGAAAATGGAATTCGATCAGCAGCAAGTCATTAAGGAGAATTACTCGAAGATCTCTGGCGTAGTTAATCGTATTGCAATGCGTATTTCGCGTCGATATGTTGACGTAATGAGCCGCGATGAGCTTCAGGAAGAGTTGGTGAGCTACGGCTGGCTTGAAGTTATTCTTCAATTAGGGGGGTATGATTCTTCGCGAGGGTGTTTACTTACGACCTATTTATGGGAGCGCCTTTGGGGACGTGTATCTCGATATGCTTCGAAGTATGTAAAGTATCGCATGATGGAAGAAGTTGATTCCGCGACGCATGCAGAATCATCGATGGTTGCAGACGAAGAGGAATGGAAGAATTTTTTGTATGTAGACCCATGGCACAACTCACCAGAGAAGGTTTGGGAGTGTAGGGAAAGAATCAAGCTTCAGCAGCGATTAAGACGCAAGTATGCACCAGATTATGCAATTTTAACAGAATCTGATGAGCGTGGGGAAGTCAAAAGTGATTCCGAAAGGCAGAGACTGTACAGAACAAAACGGAAGATGCTTGAAATTTTCAGCAAAGTTTTTGAAAAAGAGATGAATTTAATGCGCCAAAGTGAAGATGGAATGCGGGCTATTTCGCGATCAAGCGGGTATAGAGCGGTTCACGCCTCGGGCAGAAAAAGATATGATTCATCTAGGCCACAGGCACGAAGTGGAGCATATCATATTCCGGTTGGGGTATCGCAGACATCACAGTTTATGGCCATTCAGCGTAGATAATTTGTCATAATATAGTATATTATATAAATACTTATGTTGTGTCATTGCAGTTTCTGAAAGCGTTTTCACAGACTGCAATGAGATCTAAATATATATATGTATATTGCTTTTTGTCCTGTGTTTGTCTCTTGGGAATTTCGAGTTCTTTTGTTGCGAACTAGCATATGAGCTCCATAGGGTTGTCATAGGACAGTTGTGATAGAATAATAATATAATAGAGAACACACTAGAGGGGGTAGCGGCGTATTTGGAACAAATAGCCGCTCAGGGGGAGACGGTAGATTATCGTTTCAAATGCATAAAAATGAAGAAGGACCGCATCAATCCGGTGTATGATGATTTTGCATAACTACACATACGGAGGTTTGATGCGATCATTTGCTCATTTTACGTT
>JAZRWH010000089.1:0-20057 GCA_045599585.1 Myxococcota bacterium | reverse complement strand
GTTTAGATATGAACTAGCCTTTTTTGGGGGGAAGATTGCCAATAGGGGGCAATCGAGGAAGAGATATAGATAGAGTGGCAAGTGTGTGCTAACGAAGTTCCTAAAAGAGGCGTAGAAAGGGCCGGCGTATGCGCCCGTAGGGCAGCATAGCAAGGCCAAGCGGCGCGTATTTGGGCAGCGCCCAAATAGCGGCGCAGCGCGCGGCGTATGCGGCGAAGCCGCTAGCCGTCGCACAATTGGTGACCTTTGCAAGAACAATAAAATAGCGTATAAGTACACGTCTTTTTGTCTGTTACGAATTGAGGAGTTGTACAGCAGATGAATAAATTCAAGACGTTAGGAATAGTTGCTCTGCTCATGATCGGGTTTACTGGAGCGGTTTTGGGGCTTTCATTTAGTGCGGCACCGAGGCTTGCACCAGAAATCGCCAAGAATACGCAGGCTGTCGTTAAAGAGACGATGAATGAGAAGCTCCTAAATGCGGAAGATGGTCTGAAGGCCATGGGCGCAGTTTTAGCGAGTGACGAAAAACTCGTGAATGAATTGAGTGAAGTTCGAGCCAAACTGAAGACGACATCTGCAGCAGATCTAAAAAAGCAGACGAACAATAAATGGAATGAAGGCGTCTTTAATCGTTTAATTTCATGGCGTGATCAACAGGCGGCGAATCTCAACAAGGGGCTTCGCGGTGGCGCAGAGGATAGTGCTCGCTCGACAGCGTTAGATCGCAGTCCAAGAACGAACTGGTGGAATCGCAAGGCGGATTTGCTTTTGACGTTTGCAAACGTTCCGACAACGGATGGTACTGTAGCGACGTTGGTCGCTTTTGGTGAGCAGGGCAAACAGCTTCGCGCTGGTGGTAGCTACGAACATGAGATCTCTGTATTGCGCGAGGTCCAAGAAACAAACGAACCGATCATCAGCCTATTTTTGTGGGACAACAAAATGTACTTGGCTGTCACGTCGCCCATTCAGCACGAGGGAGAACAAATCGGACAGAGCGTTCTGGGCATGGAGTTGACGCGCGGAATGACGGAAAGCTTTATGAAATCCATGCCTCCGCACATGAACCTCGTGCTTTATTATATGGCGCGTGGCGAAGCTAAAAATGACTATCATTATTTTTCAGTGCTTTCGGACGAAGATATCCGTACTTTCCGCGATACTTCTTTCGTTCGCTACTCCGATTACAAAAATCCGGAGGCTGCTAAGACAAAACTCGAAGACGTGACGAACAGCGAAACGTATTTGGGCAACGTTAATGAACGTTTAATGTCTTTTACACGCATGCGTTGGATGTGGGATGAAAGCCAGGAATCCGGTTTTTATATCGTAACAGATCAGGATATGGCCAGTAGCGCATGGAGCAAATTTAGACAACAGGTTTTGCTCTCGGGTGCTTTGTTCCTCATTCTCGGTTTGCTCGCGGCATTCCTCGTTTCGCGCAAACAGAGTCGTCGCCTCGAAGAACTCAAAGTGGCCATCCTTGAAGGCCTAAATTCTGGCAATCCGGTTGATACCAAACCGTTTGCTTGTCTGCCCGGTATTGAGCATGCCGAACTCGGCAACTTTGTCATTAAATCGCTCGATGAAGATGATGGTGCTGATGCAAACGCCGATTTGTCGAACCTTTTGATGGATTTGGACGAAGTCGAAGACACCCAGGCTGAGACTGTCGCAAAAGCATCTGGTGATGCCAAAGCTACTGCCGAAAATACGACCGAACCCGAAAAAGTCGATGCGGCAATGAAAGCGCTTTACGACGATTACATGGCCAAACGCCAACAGACGGGCAATAATGCCGAAATGACGTATGACCAGTTCCTGCGCCGCATCAACCGCAATATCGATAAAATCCATGAGACGCATCCGAACGCCGAAATTACCTTCAGCGTTACGATTCAGGGTGGCAAAGCCGTGCTTACACCAGCGCTCAAAAATAATAAAAAATAACGCTTCTGCCGCTTTTGCGGCGGAAGTTTGCTGAGCGCCCTCAAGGCGCTCTTTTTTTCGTCATGATTCCAGAATCTATCGTTTCAATTTCGCCCCAGCTTCACAAAAAAATAGCAAAATCCATTGCGCGCTGTTGTTTGCCGTGGAATCTCATCGAAGAAGGTGATCGCATTATGATCGCCTTTAGCGGTGGCAAAGATTCGCTGCTGATGATCCATTTTTTAGAAAATGTGCGCTGCATTGCTCCCGTCAAATTTGAGTTGGGGGTGTTTCATCTAAACCCGTGTTCGCCGCAGTTTCCGGCACGCGAAGTCCTCGATACGCTCCGAGCGATGGGCTTTCACGTTTGGCACGAAGATATCGATATGGCGCACGTCCTTGCAGAAAAAATCGCACCGGGTGATTCGCCATGTGGGCTTTGCTCGCGCCTGCGTCGTGGCATCTTGTACACGCAGGCTCAAAAAAATGGGTTTAACAAAGTCGCTCTTGGACATCACCGCGACGATGCCGTTGAAACCTTTATGATGAATGCGCTCTACAGCGGACAGATTAAGTCGATGCCGCCAAAATTATTGGCTGACAACGGAATTACGACGGTTATTCGCCCGTTTTTATATACGCCAGAAGCATGGCTGATCGAAGCTTCACAACATTTGAATCTTCCGATTACTAAAATGCCCTTCTGTACGCGTGAAAAATCGGGTGCTCGATACGATACCAAGCGCTTGCTCGCTCAACTCGAAGCGGAAAATCCCAAGATCAAAGGCAATTTGCTGCACGCGCTTCACCACGTCGTGCCGAGTCATCTTTTGGACGTCGATTTGCTCGAAGCGCTTAAGGTCGACGATATCCCCGTAAGCGACGCAAAAGTAATGACGATGGAATATCCCCAAAATGTACAATAACAGTACTTTGAATTTGTATATTTTATAAATGTAAAATGTTATATAGATATAACAATGCAATAGAACATGCGTGTTATATATTGAAGTGATCTATGTTAACACCAACGCTTCAACATCTTGTTGATTCCTTATCTCAGCTCCCCGGTATTGGCCGCAAAAGTGCGACGCGCCTTGCATTTTATTTGATGCAGCAAGACGGTGCGACGTCACAGGCGTTGGCCCAGGCGATTTTAAATGCACACGAACACGTGCATTTTTGTGAATGCTGTCAGGATCTTTGCGAGTCTAAACTTTGTGATATGTGCAGTGATGCCGCACGAGATGACGCCGTCTTGTGTGTTATCGAAACGCCCCAGGATTTGCAGGCGATTGAAGCCACGCGCGAATTTCACGGTCGTTACCACGTGCTTCACGGTGCAATTTCACCGCTCGAAGGCATCACCCCCCGTGATCTCAAGATCTCCGAACTACTCGCTCGCCTCAAAACATCCCCCGTCCGCGAAGTCATTTTGGCGACCAATCCGTCCGTCGAAGGGGAGGCCACGGCCATCTATCTCAAAAACTTGCTTAGTCCGCTCGGTGTTAAGATATCGCGTATTGCGTCGGGACTTCCGATGGGCGCGCAGCTCGAGTTCGCTGATAAAGCGACTTTGGGTCGTTCGATTCTCGATCGACGAACGCTTTAGATTCGGGTAGGGGGAAGTCTCCCCCTGAGCTGCTATGGTTCCGCTGCTTTGGCTGCGGCCCCATACGCAGCTACCCCCTCCTCGTGCATAACGCTGGGTTGAAGCAGAGATCGGCATGGGGTCGATGCAATGCAGTGTCTCAATAAGCTCAATTTCTATTGTAAGTGGAACATATATAAGGATAGAATCATGAAAAAACTTCTGCTCTCAGCAGCACTTTTCTTTTTAGCGGTACCGGCTGCAACAGCGCAGTCTTTTGAATCGATCGATGAATGTGCAAATCTCAAAAAAGCAGTTTCTCAAGCTGTAACAGAAGCCAAGCCGATCGATGATCTTTTGAAAGATGAGACGATTACTTCCGAAAAGTATTTGGAAGAATTGTATCAGGCCGTCCAGATTTTGTCGAAGAGCGGTGAATCGTTTTTTAGAGCGGCCGATCTTTACGAATCGAGCTGCGAAACGGCGTTGAAAAATGCGAATCACATTGCAGAAATGCGCGTCGTTTACGATTGGTACCTTGAGCCCGTCAAGCAGGCGTACGGTTTTTTTGCGCGTGCGCGTTCACAGGCGATTCGCTTGGGTCGTCAAAAGGACGTCGAGACGTTTATCAAGTCGATGCGCGAGTACGAAGACAGTGTTTTAAAGATCGCGGCGCAGTGTGAGAGTACGCTTGAAGGGACTACTGCTGCGACGAGCTGTCGTACGCTTTCGTCCAAACTTGAAGATGCCGTAAAGAATTAGCCTATGCGTAACAAATGGCTCATTCTGTGTCTTTTGCTTGCGATCTTTGCTGTAGGTGGAATCGGTATTTATTTATATCAGACGAGCGCGAAGCATACTGTAGGCGACTTTTCGAGTTTTCCCTACGCGGTTCAGCAAGCAGACAAGCTTGTGTTTGAGCGTGGTGCCGATCGTTTTGAAATTGCGCGTATCCATGGTGTTTGGCGTGTAACGCAGCCGATCGAAGCAGCGTTGAGCGAATGGGGCACAGGCGCACTCGATCAGTTGATGCGATCGCGTATTTTTGTCGATACGCGAGAACCAGCAAATTCGTCTTTAGCAGGAGAGGATTACCGCAGGCAGGCGAACGCCGTAACGGTTGGATTTTGGAATGGCGAAACGCCAATCGCCCGTGTGACGGTAGGCAGCGGAAAACGTGAAGCAACGGCCGATGCCGAACGTCGATGGTTCTTTGTTGAAGGCGACGAGACGGCGTATCGTGTTTTTGTTCCTCTAACCGATATTGGCGATGTCTTGATGCAGCCGTTGAGCGCATGGCGCGATACGCTTTTGAGTCGAATCGATGCCCGTGATATTACCAAGATCACTTATCGCACGATTGCTGACGAACTTGTGTTGGATCGAAATGGGGAAGCGAGTGCTGACAACGTACAGGGGTGGCGCATAGCTACAGCTTCGGGCAGGGATATAGATTCGGATGCGCTCGAAAAATTTGTCATTGACGAACGGCGTGTAGCGACGATTCTCGATTTACTATCTGCTTTATTTGTAGATGATTTTGCAGACGGTGTTTCGTGGGAAAAAGCAGCTCCCAAAGGCGTCTTGGCGACCATTGAAGTGGCGCACGGAGAAAAGGTTACGGTTCTCGAAGTTGGCGATGAGATTGATTATCAGCAGTACCCGCAATATGCGCTGCATGGTGAAGGAGCGCGGTTTATAAGACTGGCTGGTGCTTCACAGATTGCGGTCGTAAGTGCGAGGCGATTGTTAGGCATGATGCCTGGATTTAGCGATCTTCGGAGCAAAAAAGTGTGGCAGCTTGCGAGTACGTCGTTTTCGGCGATCGAAGTTCGATATGGAGCCGAGAAGCGTCGTTATCAGCCTGGAGACGCTAAAGTCTGGGTCGACGTAGAAGATGGCGTGCAGCATGCGGTCGATGAAGCGAAGCTGATTGCATTCATAAAAGTGCTATCGAAACTTGAAGCGCTTCGCTATGCGACGCAAGAAGAACGGACGGAGTCATTGAATGCGGGCGAGATTCTAATTTTTGAGCATGGTAGCACCGAACCGGCGCATAAGATTGTTTTGGGTGGTTCACACGAAGGGCTTTATCGATTTGCGCAAGCGGACGGCGGTCCAGTATTTGCGATATCCGAAGTGATTACGAAGATTTTATTGGATGATATACGTGTGTCATCGCAATCGCAAAGATAAACCCACATTAGTTGCATGGAACGCCTCAAACGTGTTAAAATGTAGGCTTGTCAGCCGAAGACTTTGTCTGCTGTTAAATATAGCACGAGGTGATAAGCAAAAAGAGTGCGCATAAGCGGCAATTTTAAAGTCTTTCACAATCGAACATCGCAAGATGTCAGCGTCGAAACCGACTAAAAATACTAGACACTCAGGAATAGAGACATGGCACAACCCGAACCTTTTGGAAAATTCCTTCTTCTTGGCTTGGTCGCGCAAGGCGGTATGGCCGAGATTTACAAAGGCCGGTATAAAGATCCGACGGCCCCTCAACAAGACATTGCGGTCAAGCGAATCCTTCCTTCGTACACAGAAGACCAGGGCTTCGTAACGATGTTCAAAGATGAAGGCAACATTGCACTTCGTCTTAAACACCCGAATATTGTAGGCGTTTACGAAGTCGACGAAGTGAATAACGACTGGTACATCGCCATGGAATTCGTTCACGGCACGGATCTTCGTGTATTGAGTGATGCGTGTGAGCAGAATCACAAGCGATTTACGTCCACGCAAATTGCACGCATTATTTGTGACACGGCCAAGGCGTTGGATTATGCGCACAAGGCGACGTACGAGAATGGTGAATGCATGAACATTGTTCACCGAGATTGCACGCCGCACAACATCATGATTTCGTATGACGGCCAGGTCAAACTGATGGACTTTGGTATTGCGAAGGCCGCTAGCCGTGCGACCAAAACGCGAGCCGGTACGGTCAAGGGTAAGAGCAGTTACATGAGTCCTGAGCAGGCACGCGGCCGCAGTTTGGATGGCCGTAGTGATATGTTCACCTTGGGAACTGTCGGTTGGGAAATGCTTACGGCGCACCGTCTTTTCAAAGGCGGCAATGATATGGAAGCGATCGGCAAGATCTTGAAATCTGTGACGCCACATCCTTCTGATCTCGACAGCAATATTCCTCGCGAACTTGGCGATATTATCCTCAAAACGTTGGAAAAAGACCGTGAACAGCGTTATCCGACGTGTGGCGAGCTTGCTGCTGCGCTCGAAAACTTCATTGCGAATTATGGCGATGGTTCTGACAAACAGCTTGGTTTGGTTGTTCAGGCGATTTTAAGCAAAAATGGCCACTCTCCGGCAGAGCTTCCCGATTACGTGCCCGGTGCATGTATGTTTGAGTTGGATGAATCCGGTAACTTCAAGCTCAAAAACAATGTGCCTGCAGCACCTGCGCCCATGGCGATGAGTGACAATAAGATGTCTCAGCCCGTGGCTCCGGCTGTGCAACCCATGCAAGCTCCCTACGCAGCCCAGACAGGTATGAATCCTTCTTATGGTGCTCCCAGTGGTTCTGCAATTCCTCCCCAAAAACCGATGGGATTGATCATTACCTCCATCATTCTCTTCATCCTTGGTGTGGGTATGCTTGGGTTTGGCTTGATGATCAAATCTTCTGGTCCTTCTGTTGAAGCAAAATCGTTCGTTGCTCCCGAAGCAAGTTTGACGTTGAAAACTGATCCTCCTGGGGCGTTTGTCTATATTAACGGCGAAAAACAGCCTGACAGATCGCCTACGACTTATAAAAAATCAAAACCGGGTGACAGAATTTCTGTTAAGTTTGAACTCGATGGATACGAAACTACTCAAATTGATCGCGAAGTTCGTCTTATGAATCAAACGATCAGCGTTGAGTTGGTCGACGTCGAAAAAGCCAAACTCGCAAAACTCGATTCCGTGCCTGAATTTGTCATCAAGACTTCGCCTGATGGTGCAAAAGTTAGCGTCAATGGCGAAGATAAAGGTACATCTCCTGTCAAGCTTAAGAACGTGAAGTTTGGTGAGGAACTCAAGGTTGAAATTTCGATGGATGGCTATGAGACAAAAAGCTCTGTCGTCGTAGCAACTAAGACGAGTGATCCCGAAACGACCATCACGCTTCTGGCGGCTAAAAATACGAAAGCACAGCCAGTCGCAAAAGATTCTACAAAAGACTCTTCCGTCACGAACAGAAAGACGACACCGCCGCCGAAAACTCAGGCTAAAACGCCTGCTGGTTCGGGCAATGGTAAGCTCTCCGTCAATGCTGTTCCTTGGGCTCTCGTTTGGATCGACGGCGATCGCGTTGGTAGAACGCCTATCACCAAAGAGGTTAAAGCCGGTTCTCACAAAGTCGAGCTCAACCTCGCTACCAAACAAAAGAAAGTCTCCAAAACGGTTAATGTTAAGTCTGATGGTACGACAAGCGTAAGCTACGATTTCAACACCGATGCCTGGAAATAAACAGGTTATCTTTTCGCTCATGATCGCCATTTTAATTATTGGTTTTATGGCGTTTATGAGCGAACAACCAGGCTATACTCAAGATGCCGCCGAATTTTCGGTGGCGTCCCCCAAACAAGGCGCATCGTACCGCGTACAGGGTGTCGTTCGCGCTTCCAAGCGTCCCCAAACGTACTTGCTCTGTTCGGGTGAAGCATGCATCCCTTTTTTGTTGGATGCTTCGTCGTCCACTAAGCCGCCTGTCGGCCAAAAAATTGTCGTTTTCGGTCGTTGGCAGCAAGATGTGCTTGAGGCTTCCCAATTTATAACGCCCTGCCACGATAATATAAGATGATGCGCGGATTGCCCTACGCCTTAATCCTTTTGACGGTGCTTAGCTTGTTTTCGTTGTTGAAGCATCGTTGCCACATGGGGCTGAGAACAGCATGGGGTGGTTTTGCTGCATTTGCCCTGCTCGTATGGTTTTGTTCACCTACGTCGCTTACAGCTTCGGCTTTTACTGCATCAGCGATCGAAGTTCTGACGTTGATCTTTTGTTTGGGGCTGATTCCCTCAAGACCAAGCGCTCAAAATGCAGTTGTAAAGTTGCTCATTGTTTGGTGCGTTTATGAGGTCATTGCCTCGACAGCCTTAACCGCCCCCGAACTCGCTGAGCGCATCGCTGTTCTATCACATCCCTTGGCTGGTCTGCATGTTTTCATGGCTATGGCGGCAAAATCGCTAGCCCTTGCCGGGTGTCTCGTGCAGTCCATAAGCGGCAGGTCGAATCGACTCGTATGGGCGGCGATGTGGGCCCAGGGGGGCGCGATCGTCCTTGGCATGCTTTGGGCGCAAGATGCCTGGATGAGTTTGTGGCAGTGGGATCCGATCGAAACCTTGTCTTTGTTGGTCTGGATTGCGCTTTTGTTCGCTTGGCAGAGCCAAAAAGTGCTGTGGAGCACTCTGGCACTCGTTTTACTGATTTGCTCGGAACTCATGGCTGGCGGCAGTTTGGGGCCTGGCTCTCAACATAGTTACGCAGAACCCGAACATTTGACGGCGGCATTGCATTTGGCTTGGCTCGTTTCGGCAATTTGGCTGACAGGCACAAGAGCTTTTCGAGAGACGACGTTTATTGATACGACCTGCGCGCTCGTCCTCTGTTTGACGGGGATCATGACGGCGTTTGGATTTGTCTTTAGCCATAGTAGCCTGGCGTGCGTTTGTGCGGCTGCGATCATCATTTATTCAGTGAATTTGATGCGCACTTCAAGCGATGGATCGTCTAAAGCTGTTGCTTGGGATGGGGGGACGTGTCCCCCTGAGCGGCTATTGCCTTCGGCAATACACCGCTACCCCCTCTGCCTGCGGCGTCCAAACATAATAACTTCGTCGAATTTATATCTCGATCAATATGACAATTTACAAATTAATCTTTGTACAAAAGATCGAAATATAACAAAGCGTCAAGGCTATATTCAGATTTGTTTTGCTTTTTTAATTGTAAGTCTTTTGTGTATTCAACCGAGTGCAGAACGTTATTCTATAACGCCGCTCGTTCGCGCTACACCATGCGGTGAAGCGATGTTAAAGCATATAGATATTGATACGTCAGAGATCGTAATATCTCAAAAAAAGTATTTATTTAGCTATTCGCCTACGCAAGATCGAAATTATTGTTATGCTTCGTATAAATTGTATAAATTATCTGGACAGTATAGTGAATCAAACGGTTTGAGCATTGTATTTACAGATATTTCGCTGCATGCTTATTGGTTCATCGCATTGATAATATTATTGATTGCGTCTCAATGCCGTTTGAATCCACCACCAAAAAGCGAAAAAGACGAGGGCCAGGCGTTGAAAGAGTCCCGAATCTCCAGCTAAGGCGGCATTGCAGGCCGAAAGCGCAAGTATCCATGCGATGAGGTTCCATGGCCCTGAGATGAGCAAATACAAATAACGTGGAAGTTTGTGTGGTTCAATCAGTTGACGGGTTGAGAAGAGTGCGCCCAGTGCAGCCAAGATAAAGCACAACATCAACCCGATTTGCGTGATGGCTGAACTCAGATCAGAGCCGAAGTATAAAGCGATCACAGCCCAAATGAGTGGAACAGTTGTCAGCATGCAGAGCGACACGGCAGCCTGACACACATCGTATAAAAAATCACAACGCAGCGCCTGGAACAATGCACGTTGGGCTGCATCCTGTGAGGTAATGATAAAAAATAAGATATAAATGGCGGGTAAAAGAGAGATCCAGGCACAGTGCCAGAGTGAATTGACCGTATCGAGCCAGCCTGCAGCCCCCATGGCTGTGATGAGTAGGACAAAAACGAAGCAGGTGATAACGAGAACATCCCGGGATGCTAAGATCTGTGCCAAGCTAAGTTTTACAAAGGGTAGGATTGGCATGTGCATGATTCACCCAAGTTATAATACTCAGCTTCGAGTTGGACATCGGGTCGCTCGACGGAAGCCATCATCACAAATGTATTTTGCGAAACTGTGTTGAGAAGCTCAGTTGCACGATCACGTGCTGTTTTGTCAAGGTGGGCAAAGGGTTCGTCGACGACGAGCATATCCGCTTTGATATTGGCCGTAAGGGACAGAGCTAGGATTTGTTTTTGTCCCAAAGATAAATTGGCGACAGCGTCATTTGCTTTGTTTTTAAGACCTGTCCATTCGAGGATTTGCAGCGGATCGGCTTGGGGTTGCCAGCTACACAACCATTGAATGTGATTATGAACAGTTTGTGTATCCATTAAAATCGAGGATTCAAATAAAACTGAGGCGTTATATTGTGTGGTTTGATTTAGGAAAATGGAGCCCGAGGCTGGTTCGATAAGGTGTGCCGCCAAACGAAGGAGTGTGGTTTTGCCACAACCGTTTGGGCCATAAAAGATGGCAGCCTTTTGTGCTGTAAGAGAAAAGTCAAAAAAAACGTTATGATTTGGGTAGGTGTAATTGAGTTTTTGAATTTGTAATAGATGCGCCATGTTAGGATATTTCTGTTTTATTGAAATCATCGATTTAGCGGCGGATGCCCGTGATCTTGTCTGCGCGTTTGGTTAAGTTATCGCGACGCGTATTGAAAATAGCGGCGCGAGCGAAGCGTATTTGCGCGTAAGCGCAAATAGCTGAGCAGCGGGGACGTATTTGCGCGTGAGCGCAAATAGTCGTCGCGTAGAATCATTCGATTCTGAGGAGGTGCAGAGCAGACGGGGTGTCGAGGAAAATGCGTTTGGCAATGCGAATGAGTCTGTCAGCGCGGACGGGGATCGAAAAAGAGGTGAGTTGGCGGCCAGTTTGGAGATCGAGGGCAATGACGGCGCGATCCATGAGGAGAATGAGAGAGCCCGCAAAGGTGATCATATCGCGCGGCATGGTGACGGTACGGAATTTCCAGAGGGGCATGAGGTCATGGGCGTTAACCGCGAGGAGGTAGCCGCCGGCTTCAGAAAAGATGGCGATATCGTTGGGTGCACAGAAGAGTTTTTCGCTGGCGAAGGTGTTAAGGGCCCACAAGAAGTCGCCGCTTTTGGGATCGAGAAAGGTCACGCGTCCAGGATTCATGCTGTAGATGAGGGCATTTTCGGTTTGGCAGTAACGCGCTTCTTGAAGGCGTGCCGCAACAGGGGCGAGTCGCTGAACGAAGCGGAGGTCGCCATCGCGGGAGATAGAAAACACGGCCTGATCGACGACGAAGGTGAGGGCATCAGAGGTTGCAGCAAAACCGCGCACCATGCCGTTAATAGATTTTGTCTGCCAACGGAGTAGGCCTGTTTTGCGGTCGAGGCAACGGATTTCGAATTTACGCGCAGACGAAGCGCGAGCGCCATTCCAAGCGCAAATGAGATCGTCATCGATATGGTAGGCGAAGTTGTCTGCTGTGACGGGGGTATCGAAGTGGATACCTGTTTTCCAAGCGTGGCTGCTGATCGATGGCTGAAAATAGAGGTCGAGGTCATTTTGGCCATTGACGGAAAAGACGAACATAGCGTCACGTGAGCAATCGAGCGCCAGGATACTAGCCATAGAGAGTGGGCGCGGCGGTGCAAAAGCTGAAATCAGTTGTTGAACGTAAGTTTGTCCATTTTTTTCGTAGAGGATGCAGCCTTCGTTAAAGTAGCGATGCGGTGGAAGTTCAGTTTTTTCGGGGAAGTCGTTTGAGAGGCGTGTTGTGATGAGTCCCAGCGAACGCGCCCAAGATGCAGCGTCACCAGGCAGAGCTGTCGTAAAAGTTGGAATACGGTTTTCGAGGGCCTGCCAGAAGGCGGCATTAATTTTGAGATCGTCTTCAGCGTAGTACTCGTCTTCGAATTTGAAATCGAAGTTATTCCAAGAAGAGAGACGTTTGTCGGGGAGCTTGAGCTGCATGGAGAGTCCGAAATTGGCGCGAGAACGCCAAGGTGCAGTTTTGGAAGCTCTTCGCAGTCTAGTACTCACGCGTTTGAAGCTGACGGACAAGGTAGCCCATGCGGAGTCTGATTTGTCTGCTGATTTAGCGCGAACGAGTTCGTAGGGGGAAGGCGTGTGAGCGACGAGAAGATTCCATATACGTTCTTCGAGATCTTCGCCTGCGATTCGGCCGTTTCGTGATGATCTTAAATTTTCCGCAACTTTAATTACTCGTTTTGTATTCGGGTCAGTGAACTCAGAGAGCAAAACTTTGGTTGGCTCAGGGAGTGGCGTTGTATTTTGCGGTGTACGAGCCAAGACATCGATGGCATCCGCAGAAGCTCTGGGAGACGAAGGGAGTGCCGGGGCATTCTCTGCTGCTGGTGCAATATCGAGCGAATCCGTATTGGCTGACTTCGAGCAGCCAATTAAGCAAGCGGCTTCAAACATCAGCACAGAGAAAACAAAAAATTTCACAAAAGGAGCCCCGAACAGCGGTGTTCGCTGCAGACAGAATTATTTAACATAGAAGATAACGTTAGCACCTTCTTTGAGGCTCTTGACATTGACCGAAGCGGGGAGGATCGCCGTACAGGAGGTTGGGAGGCACTGCATCATTTCGATTTTGATATTGAGGCCTTCAAGTTTACCGATCGCGCCGGATTCGATGCCTTTATTTTTACCACAGTTGCTAATTTTAACCTTGGCGGTACCGTCAGCTTGAGGCGTAATGAGGGAGATAAAGCCCGTAACTTTTTGTCCAGAGTTCGACTCAGCAGGCGCAGAAGGTTTGCTTGGTTTTGAGTCAGAGTCAGTTTTGGGAGTCTTAGGCGATGGTTTAGGCGCAGGTTTTGGGGTCGGCTGAGTTGTAGGCGTCGTTTCGACGTGTCTAGGTTCAGGTTCGGGCGCAGGTGCGGGTTGATATGCACTGAGGCTTGTACCGAGGGTATAGACGGATTTGCCGGAGGAGGCATAAGTTTGGAAGTAATAGAGTCCCGGTTTGACAGGGAAGGAAGGAAACTCGTAGGTCACCTGAGAATGCGAGAAGGACTGTCTGTGCAGAACGCGTTCATTTGAGTCGTAGATATTCCAACCGCCTTCGATATCTTGCGGGGTATCGAGGGTGAGTGTAATCGACATAGTACCGGGTTCAGCAACGATGATGTATCGCCAGTCTTCTTTGTCATTGTGGGCGTAGTCGAGTCTATCATCGATCGGAGGCATGCCAAAGATGAGTCCGAGGGCGCCTTCACGTTTAGAGTCAGTATCGTAGGCAGTTGCAATGTCAGTCTGGGCTTCGACAGATGCATTGGCACCACTTTCGGAACCATCGATAACGCAGCCATTGAGGGCTGTGAGCACAAGCAGACTTCCGGCTCCGAGCCAAGCTATTTTTTGAAACATCGTGCTTCTCCTGTCTAAATAAATACTATGAGCCGTCCCAATGACGGTATTGTCAAAATACTGAAAATAGGCCGCTACGTCAAGGCTGAGCGCTCGTAATTGGTTGAGTCGTTCCAGAGGGGAGTGATTTTTTACCTTTCAAAAAGTGGTCTACGGCGATTTGGTGTTCGTGGTATGTTTTTGAAAAATAGTGCGTCCAAGAACCGTCATTGCGAGCGACGAAGTAGAGCATAGCGACAGCGTCGGGGCCTTTGTAGGGCTGAAAGACGGCCTTCATGCTGGCTTCAGAAGGGGTTGTAATAGGGCCTGGCGGGAGTCCATTAATGACGTAAGTGGAATAGGCATTGTCCGTGTCTTTGCAGCGTGCGGGCGAAGGTTTTTCGCCGATTGTCAGAGGGGGATAGATGCACGTCGGGTCGGACTGAAGTTTCATTTTTTTTGTGAGACGATTAAAGAAGACACGAGCGATGACGGGACGTTCCCTATCGACGACGGCTTCTTTTTCGACCATTGAGGCGAGGGTCAGTAGTTTGTGATCTGAGAAGCCTTTTTTAAGCCAGAATTCGTAAGCTCCGCGGTTGTCAGCGACGAGATTCATCCAATATTTTTGCCATCTTTCGTGCATTTCAGCGAGCATTTTTTCGGGAGGCGTATCGACGTCAAAGGTGTAGACGCCTGGTGCGATATAGCCTTCAAAGCTTTGGGCGGGGACGCTGTATTCAGCGGCTGTGAAGGGATCGGTTGCCTTATCGAGAAACGCTTTTGCATCGACCATTCGGTTGGCCTGAAGGATTTCGGCGAGTTCATAGAGGCTCATGCCTGCTCGAACGCGAATGGTTTTTTGCGCATATTTTCCGACGTGAGCGAGGACTTCAGGCAGATTTGCCGGGGTCATATCAGGTGTGAGCACGACGTTTCCGGGCTGAAGTTTATCGTTGAGGGGCGAATTGCGAAGGGTCCAATACATAAAGGCGTACGATGAAATGACGCCTGCTTCGTCCAAAATGCCGACGATAGTGCGCGCTGAGGAGCCGCGAGGAATCTGAATGAGTCGTTCTTGGCCGCCCAACATCAAAGGCGTTTTCAAAAAAGTTTCGTACTGACTTTTTGCATAAAGGAAGCTGATGCAGCCTACCACGAGAAGGGCGAATGTTATCGAAAGGATCAGCTTAGATTTCGAAAAGGTGTTTTTTGTCTTTTTTTTGCCGGCCATTTGAGTTCAAAATACCTTTTTGAACAAACAATCACGCAATAAAATGAGTTTAACGAGGTGATTATGGGTCATTTTGCTGTGGGGGAAGCGTCCCCCTGAGCGGCTATTTGCGAGCAAATACGCCGCTACCCCCTCTTAGCTTTCGCCAAAAAGCGGACGGTTTGGGATAAACATAATTTGAGCTTAATCAAAAAGCTGTTTGAGTGCAGCGATAGCGCGTCCGCGATGTGAGACTTCAAGTTTTTGTTGTTGGGTGAGCTGAGCAAAAGTGCATTGTACTTCAGGGCAGAAAAAGAGTGGATCGTAGCCGAAACCTTCGTTTCCGGCTTTTTGGGTTAGAATTGATCCGGGAGCGTGTGCTTCGATGAGGATTTCGGCGTGATCGATGGCCGAGGAATCGGGCGAAATTTCGGCGTTATTGGCATCGTAAAACTTGGCAGCGTTACAGAGTTTGACGGAGTGTTTGATGTTTTCGATGTCAAGCGGTTCGACGACGTAGAGGCAGAGAGCACAAGTAAAGTGGGCGGTTCTATTGGGTTCGGGGACGCCGTCGAGCAAGCGAAGTAGTTTACGGTTATTGGCTGCGGTTCGATCGGGGTCATTGTCGACATCGGGCGGCAGAACGGCAAAACGCTGGCTATGAATGCCAGGCGCGCCGTTGAGGGCGTCTACGCATAGACCAGAATCGTCGGCTAAAGTGTTGGCATTTAGTGTTTTGGCGTAGGCTTGGGCTTTGAGTCGTGCATTGCCGATAAACGAGTTGGCATTTTCATCGACTTCGACAGAGATTGGGGACGGGAGCACTTGAACGCCGTTGACGGCATGTGCAAATTCTTCAGCTTTATGAGCGTTTTGTGAAGCTAAATAAGTTTTCATAAAAGTTGTACGTTTAAAATACGTTTGTTGATCAAAAAAGTCGATACAGTGCCGAGAAAGAGGGGGTAGCGGCGTATTGTCCTGTAAGCGACAGGCATTATGTTCCTGCTCAAGAGACAAATTTCGTCATGCATTGACAATAGCCGCTCAGGGGGAGGCTTCCCCCTCATTTAAAAGAGCGTTTGTGGGATTGTAGCTTGAGGGGGATCATCTGTGCCAAACGGGGGTTTTGAGACCTGGCGTAGCAGAGAGGCGTGTCTGCCATCTTCCGTCGAGGTTCATGAGATAGAGGCGTGGTTGTTTTCCATCGCGCGTTGATTCGAAGACGATGTATCGGCCATCGGGACTGAAGGAAGGTTCTTTGTTATGTCCCTGATCCTGTGTGAGTCGCATGACTTCGCCTGTATTAACGTTGATAGTGAAGATATCGAAGACGTTTCGTTCATCGCGAGCGGTAAAAGCGATGAGGTCACCTTTAGGAGACCAATCTGGGGTAGTATTATAATTACCGACCCAAGTGATTCGGCGCATGCCTGTGCCATCGACGTTAATGATATAGATTTGGGGTTTTCCGGAGTAGTCGGAGACGAAGGCGAGTCGTGAGCAATCGGGGCTAAAGGAAGGCGAAGTCTGGATATTATTTGGGAAGTCGGTGAGTTGGACGATATCGGAGCCATCGGCGTTCATAATATAAATGTTTCCATTTTCTTCGCGAGCGCCAGTGAATGCGATTTTGCCTGTTTTAGCGCAGTAGTCAGCGCCGGAAGCCCAACCTTCAAAATCTGTGAGTTGCGTGAGTTCGCCGGATGGATCGTAGCGATAGATGTTGTCGCTGGTAGTAGAGAGTTGAGTGTAGAGCACGCTACCATTGGGGCCCCATTCGGGCATGACGTTAATTGCGGGCGGGACTTTGTAAGTGGAGAGTCCGAATCCGTCTGTTTCGAAGGACTGAATATCTCTGAAGTTATTTTTACCTTGAGCCGCGAAGAGGATACGGGTACCGAAAACGCCTTCTTCGCCGGTATAATATTTGATCAAGGCATTAACAAATGCGTGTCCGAGGGCACGAACGCTTGAAGCGTTGCAGTCTCTGGATCCGAATTTAAGTGGGACTTCAGTAGCGAGTTCGACGTTAAACAGAGAGAATGTGAATGTAGCGGATTCACCTCGTTCGCCAATTTTGTAAGAGGTTTTGACGAGGATTTCTGCGCCGACGTTGTACCAGCTTGAAAACTGGATTGTGGAAGGAGTGACGCCTTCTTTTCGTTGATCGACGAGGGCGTAGGTTTCGACGGGCATAACTTCGAAGAGACCGCTCATCATGAGATCGTTTCGTATGACATCCGCGAGTGTATTTGCGAGGTGATCGGAATCGATGTTATCGCCTAAGCGAATGGCGTTAGGGACGGCGATGGGGATACGAACGGGGGGACCTCCGGGAACGACTGTAATGAGGCTAAGCGGATCAACGCCGAGTGAGATGCCTTGCGTTTGGAGTTCAGATTGAGCGATATCGCCGCGTGTTTCGGGGGTATCTGGCGCAGACTGAACGGCGTGAAGCGCTTTAACGGCATTTTTTGCGGCATCTTGCTCAGACTTAGCGTCTTGAGCCGAGGCAATTGAGGCGCCCGAAACGAGGCACAATGCCAAAGAGAAAGAAGTAAGCCGGTTACAGATCATCGTCATAAACAAGGGTAGCTAACCACAGTAAGCAGGCGTAGGGGGTTAGAACGAAAAACAAGGAAGCTGCGACGAAGAGCGTCATACGAGGGAGATGATTTGATCATCGCGGCCCCCATGGGAGGGGGGCGACGTGATCTAAGTTATCTGAGCATTGTATGTCTGACGGAGTATGATTAATGTCCGATGAATTCGACGCGGCGATTGAGGGCGTAATCCTGTTCGCGGGAGCCGAAAGCGACGGGTTTTTCTTTGCCGTAGGGCACGACATCGAGTCGTTCGGGATCGATTCCCATGGTCGTGACGTAATTTTTGACCATTTCGCCGCGTTTTTGGGAGAGTGCGAGGTTGTATTCGGTGGTACCGCGTTCGTCGGTATGCGCGGCGAGTTGGACGTTTAAGGTAGTTTTTTGTTTAAGGATCGCGACGTTTTTCATGATTGAATTGACGGCAGCGGAGGATAAGGAAGCCTCATCGAAATCGAAGTAGATGACTTCGAAGGAGTCGTCGGAAGCGATGACTTCGTCGTCATCGGAGACGACGTTATTGTCGAGGATAGAAGCGATTTCTTGTTGTTGTTGTTTTCGTTTTTCGCATTCTTCTGCATTGAGTGCAGCTTCTTCTTTGGCTTGTTTTGCGAGTGTTTGAGCGAGTCTAGCTTTAGCGCGAGCGGTTTCGTTATCGCCGTTAGCGGCGGCGGTTTGAGCTTCTTCGAGGGCTTTTTTAGCCTGTTCATAGGTTTGAGTAGCGCACTCAGAAGCGTTTCCCGTGTCATTCATGGCAGCGATGGCTTCATCCAAAACGTCCGTAGCGGGCTGTGTCGTAGCGCAGCTGCAAAACAAGAATCCCAACGCCAGGGAGAAGAGAAGTTTTTTCATAATACAAATCCTCAAAAAGACGATGCTCTGAAGGGGGACTCATATCATCCTAAACCTAGAGTATTTTTATATTTAAGATGATTATTGAGTAGATATCAGATGATATAAAGGCAAACAGATAATAAATCAGGGGTATAAAGCGGAGTATAGGGAATGTTTAGCGTCCCCAAACGGGATTTTCGTACCATCCCGACGTTGTAGCGGCGACTTGAGTTTTGCCGTCAGCGGTAGAGATATAGATACGGCTAGAGCCATCGCGAGTAGAGCTAAAGGCGATGTAACGGCCATCGGGGCTCCAAGAGGGTTTATCATTTTTGCCCTGTTGCTGTGTAATACGCGTGAGATCGGAGCCATTGACATTAATGGTATAGATATCGAGTGAATTTGATTCATCGCGCGCACTAAACGCAATGACGTCGTTTTTACCCCAATCAGGGTTTGTATTATATTTACCGATCGTCGTGACGCGTGAGACATTGGAGCCGTCAGCGTTCATCGTATAGATTTGAGGATTACCGCCGCGATCGGAGACGAAAGCAATTTTAGAGCAATCGGGGCTCCAAGAGGGCGAAGTATCGATAGCGGAAGAGTTTGTAAGGCGAACGGGATTTTTACCATTTGCGTCGATGGTATAGATTTCGGCGTTACCGTCTTTAGATAGTGTAAGCGCGATACGTCCGTTTCCAGCGCAGTAATCGGCGCCGCTGTTCATGCCTTTTTCGGCGGAGATGATGCGCAGGACGCCGTTTTGTGAGAGGTAGAGGTCTGGCGTACCACTTTTATAGCTTGTGAGGAGGACGCCGCCGTTGGGCCCCCAAGAGGGAAGCATTTGAATGGCGCTGTGTTTGACGACATTTGAGATATTTCTGCCGTCGGTAGTCATAGTTACGACGCGAGAGGGCTGACCTTTTCCGGAGCGAGAGACAGCGATGAGGGGTTGTCCCATGAAGCCATCTTCGCCGGTGAAATATTTAATGACGGCGTTTACGAAGGCGTAGACGACGGGGGCGTAGTCTTCGCCGACCATAGCGGGGCTATCGTAAGAAAGATCGATTTGTTTGTTTCCGCTGACGTCGTAGAGGGCGAGTTTGAGTTGATAACCGTTGCCTTGACGGGAGAGTTGTCCTTTGACGAGGATCTGAGCGCCGGAAGCGAACCACATTGTATAATTGGTTTTGTCGAGACCTTCGCCAGCGACAGCAGGCAAGAAAGAGCCTTGTGGAACGACATCGAAGAGGCCGGAGAGGCGGAGCGTATGGTCGAGCATATCATTGATCGACTGGCTCAACGAGCCGGAGAGGCCAGTAACAGGGGCGATTGCGAGCGCCATACGGCTAGAAGAAACGTTTACGACGACTTCTTGCTGAGCGGGCGTCTGAGCGCTAGCGACAGCGGGAACAAGCGTAAGGAGCGCAGCGGCTAGCCAAATATAATTTTTCATAATAAGAACCTCCTTGTTTGCGCGCCGCATTACGGCGGCGTGACGTCGAACTCATTTCGACGTTCAGAAACGCAGTTTTATATGCTACGTATTTCTGCAAAAATAGCAATTATAGAGGCTTTGAAGGACAAGCGAGTCATCTAAGGGGGATGGATGATGGGTATATTTGGGTATGCTTGTTAAGCG
>JAZRWH010000088.1:0-75850 GCA_045599585.1 Myxococcota bacterium | reverse complement strand
AGGAACTGACTTTACTAAGGTCTCTGACAGCTATATCAAACGTGTCTGTAATGAAATTAATCAGAGACCTCGAAAAGTACTTGGTTGGAAGACACCGGAAATGGTTTACTCAAATATGCATTTGGATTGACAATTTTCCGTCTCCCCCCACGCGGCTATCAGCTGCGCTGATACGCCGCTACCCCCTCTTCACCGAAGCCCTAGCTTCGGTGAGATGCCTGCGGCGCACAAACGCAAACCTCTGCGCTAAGCGATCAAAAATCGGAAGGTTTCAAATTGAGGTACACGCATTTGTAGAAGTCTTCACGGTTTTCAAACAGAGAGACTGAAGCGTTGTGCACCATGATGTGGTAGAGGTGTTCGTGTGGAATATCCATAAGCGCCATGATGACATGTCGTATTGGACTCGCGTGCGTCACGAGCATGAGATCTCGCTCGTCGTCCGATTGCATTGCTTCGTGAATAATATCAAGCATACGGTCGCGCACTGATTCTGCAGATTCGCCTGTTGCACCGTATCCTGCGCGCCAAGGATCACGCAGATGTTCCTGCCATGCTTCGTTCGTTTTAAGATCATCGAGGCGCATGCCCGTAAAGATGCCCGTATTAATCTCGATGATGCGTTCGTCCGTTTCGACAGGCAACGCGAGTGCAGCACCGATGTGTGCCGCCGTCTGGCTAGCGCGCAAAAGCGGACTCGTCACAATTCGAAGCGGCGATTGAATTTGTTTTTTAAGAAACTGCGCCAACGCCTCAGCCTGGTTGTGACCTTCTTGGCTTAACTCAATGTCGTTTAGTCCCTGAATACGTCGCTCACCATTCCATGAGGTCTTGCCGTGTCGACAAAGGTACAATCGCTGCATGAATTACGCCTCTTCAAAAACGACCGCGAGTCGCTGATACAAATCCGAATCGGGATCGCCCACGAGGTTATACAGACGCGGAAGCCCCGAAAGCTCCACGTCGTCCGTATCCCCTTCAAAAGTAATGTCGAGCGTGACAAAGTCGATCGGCTGCGCTTGATCGACTTGTTCGAGCCACTCGATGATGACGAGTGCATTCGGATCTTCGACGCAGTCCCAATAGCCTGTCGACTCAACTTCTTCGAGGGTCGAAAGGCGATACAGGTCGAGGTGATTAATCGTGCGGCCTTTGGCTTCGTATTGATTAATGATTGTAAACGACGGCGAGCACACGCGGTTGTCTGAACCGAGATAGGTACGGGCGATACCACGGACGAGTTGCGTTTTACCGATGCCCAACGTGCCCTTAAGCGCAACGATGTCGCCTGGTTTAAGTACTTTACCGAGTTTTTCGCCAAAGCGAATGGTTTCTTCAAGAGAAGCTGAACGAACTGTCATAATTTAAAATCCAAATTGTACGGCGGTCGAAGCGGCGTCTAGAACGTCAAAAGCGCCGTGATCGTAGGTAAAAATGTAATGCGAACCGAGCTTAGTCTGCGCAGCACCCAAAGCAGATTTTGAGCGACCACTTTCGGGCTCATCCTCAAAGACTGTAAGACCGCCCAAAAGAGCCAGATAGTTGCGCGTCTGCGGAAGCGTCGCACGGCCGTAGAGAGAAAGAAGCGTATCGCGCGCTGGAAGGGCGTGAAGCGCTTGAAGCGCACGAAGAGCATTGTGCGGAAGACGTTGATCTTTGTCGAAAAGACGTGCTTCAAGCGCGCTTCGAACTTTTGAATCCATGCGCATCTGCTGTTCAGCAAGCAAAGCCGTCAATCGCATAGCACGCAATGCAACTTGAGGGTTTTGAGCGCGAATCAACGGCACCAACGTCTGCGTATCGCTAAAAGTCGAGCGCGCAAGTTCAAGATCTTCGTTCAGGCAACTTAGGGCTTCGGCACAAAGTGTGTTGGTGTTAAGTGCAGTCTGCATGAGTTCAACCGTTGCTGTACCAGAACTGCATTTAGCTTTGAGCCACAAACGCTGCATATCTGTCGCAAGCGTTTGCAAAACGTCCATTTCAATTTCGGGCGGCACTTCATGTGCAGCTACAAGCAATGCCATCGCAGGAAGGGCATGACGTCTGCGTGGATTTTCAACAATTTTACGCGCTTCCGCAATCGCTTCGGGCGAAGGCGCAATACGTCGTGCAATAGCGGCATTAGCCCAACGAGCATATAGTTGAGCCCCAGGAACGTCATTCGTATCTGCAGCGAGTGCCACGGGCGTTTTGAGCGCCAAAGCTGCGCGTTGCGCTGTTCCTCGACGCCCTAACAACGAGGTTAGGCGCTGTGTTACCGACGCACTCGGATCATCCTCGGCACCTAAAATATCGATCGCCTGCTCAACAACACTGTCATTGTGACTATAGGTCGCTTCAATTCCAAAACGCATGACCTCGCTCGTATGCATCCCCTGCATGCGACGAAGCAAAGCCATCGTGGCTACGGACGGCGTTTCGATATTCAAAAGCTGTTTTCGACCAAACGGTTCGCTCGTCACCCCATCATCGAGTAAAAGCATATCGACGAGCTGAGCACAATCTTGCTCCGAAAGGTGATCCACGATGTCTGCTACAACATCCGGCGTAAACGCTTCGGGATACACAGCGGCTCGACGTAAAATCGTCGGAAGCATTCCGTCAAACGAAGCGAGCATTCTGGCCGAAACCTGAACACTCTCGAGCGTCGTCGTCGATTCGGCAAAGCTGCGTAGACGTTCCGATGCAAACACAGACGCTTTGGAAGCTGCATACGGCGCAAGCCGGCGAAGCGCACGCAACAGAGCTTCTCGCTGCGCATTAGGCAAATTCTCTACCGACATCCTAACGAGAACATCAAAGAGCAAATGTGCCTGATCACAACGCGTGTACGCTGCAATCACACTCGTCGCATAATTAGGATTAAGCGCAAGTTCTGCAAAACGCGGCACAAAATCACTCATACGTGACTTCGGCAAAGCCCGTACAATCGCCAACGATGCTGCATTGGGCGCTTTGGAAAGAACGAATGCAAATAGTTCATCATAGGCTTCGTCGGGCGTGATGCGGATTAACGCATTGGCTGCCGTTAGCCGTACTAGCTCGTCCGTGTTATTGACCACAAGATCCAAAAGCGCCGGTCGAAGTTCAGGACGCGCTAATAGTTCCGCAGCATGCGCCGAAGCCAAGACAACACCACGGTCGTTGTGACGAAGGTTCGTTGCCAAATAAGGCACACACGTCGAATCGCAAATCGGCGCTGCGACTTCAATCGCACGCGCAAGCGCCTCAAGATGCGTCGATCGATCCAGATTTACAAGGATCAGTGGAAGAATCGATGGATCGTTTTGACGGCTTAATGCCTCTGCCGCTGCGTCGGCCGTCGAATCATCTTCGCTGAACAATTGTGATACAAGCTCAGTCTTCGATGCGACGTCCGTTGCATAGGCTGATGACGCGCTTAAAAATATACTCAGCGCGACGCCCGTTTTAAGAAAGAAGCGTTTCAATCTGCTCAATGAGGTCTGCACGATGAATGATGTCGTTGAGATAATCGAGTTTCCCAGTCTCGATCACGGCTTTGGGGCCTAAGTCGTATTTTTCAAACCAACTCTCGTACTGCTCATGCAAACGCTGGATGTACGAAAGTGGTATGGCCATTTCTGATTCACGGGCACGCTTGCGAATGCGGTGGCGTACGCCTCGAACTGAACAACGAAGATATATCAAAAGATCTGGCGGCTGAAGCTCTTGACGAATCGTCGCATATAGCTCTCGATACGTATTGTAGTCCCGTTTGCTCAACCCGCGCCTACGATAAAGATTCTCGACAAAAATTTCTGCATCTTCGTAGATCGTTCGATCGAGAATGACCCGCGATTCGCTCTTCTGTGCTTCAAGATGAAGCGCAAATTTGCGCGACAAATAAAAGATCTGCGAGTTGAACGACCAACGATTCATATCTTCATAAAAATCGGCAATGTATGGATTCTCGTCGACAGGTTCGTAAAGAGGATGAAGACCAAATCGGCGAGACATAAATCCTACCATGGTCGATTTGCCAGCACCGATGTTGCCGGCAATCGCAATAAAACGTGCAGTCATAAAGTATTATCGATCCTGTATCAGACGAAAAATGACGGAATCAGAAGAACGGTGTTGTATGTCATATGCATGGTCATCGACGGAAAAATCGATTGCGTTCTCATCTTGGCATAGCCGCTCGTGAGCCCAAGACAGAAGACGGGAAGAAGCGTAAAAAGATGACCCATCGATTGGGGAATGTGAACGGACATAAAGAGTAATGCCGTAATCACCATACCCAACACAGCACGTACACCATGCGTTTTACGTCCACCAATCGCAGTCTGTATAACGCCGCGATAAAGCAGTTCTTCCGAAATACCAGCAAGCATTGCAAAATGACCTAACGCTAATCGCTCGCTCGTAAATTGATTGGCGATATCGTTTAGATCAAGCTCAAACGAACCCGAAAATACCGTGGATACAGCTGCTAAGATCGCAAGAATAAAACCGGCTATCATCGCAAACGCCATCGGATGCATCTTGAAGACCTTCGGTGACGGCGGCTGATCGGCTCCTTCTTTTTCTACGGTGACAGGCGCTGCATCCTCGGCAATGATCGACGACGCGGCCGATACTTGCGCAGGCGCTTCGAGAACTGGCATCGACTCAGAATCTTTTGAAAACGTCCTGATCAAAACGTAGATCGATGCAACACCAAAAAGACCCAAAAACATGCCGAAATTGGCACATGTCATCGTCGTTTGAGGAATATATAGGCCACTAAACGGTACGATTTTAAACGCTAAGCTGGACAGCACAACGCCCACAATTAAACTTAAAACAAATGCAATCGGGCCGTCGTAAACTTTGTAGTTCGGACGTGGAAAAGCGTCTCGTCGACGCCACGCAAAAAATAACCCAAACAAAAGTGACGCCAGGGCCGTCAACAAAAGCGTCCGACTTACAGTCGACACTTCCTTTTGCTCAGCCAATCGAATGACAAATTCACCTGGCGACAGCGTCAAAACCGAGTCTTTGGCATCCGTATGAAAAATTTCCGGAAAAGCTCCCATCGCTTGTTCAGTGATCGACGCGTTGTAACAAAAGTTACGCTCGCCATATTTACACTTTAAATGCTCCGTTACATCTGGATGAACAAAAAATGTGTCGCCGGTTATGCCGTCAGACATCATCTGCTGTACCATCACCGGCATGTCCTCTGACACAACCTTGGGCATCTGCATCGTCTGCTTCTGCTCTTGTGGCGCCACTGCATTGCCGCTGCATACGTAAATCAAATAGTTTGTCTCAATCTTATCCGATGACGTTGCAAGCGTGATTGTCTCGCTCGACTCGCACGACGACACTTCGACAAAATCCATTTTCTCGCTGCGACTCGATAAAATCTGACTGTCGATCTGGGCGATGACAAGCGTACCGACCAAAATAAAAAGCGTAATAAGGATGGGAATTCTTCGACGCATACAAATAAAAACCGGCGTGCAATTGCGCAAACACCGGAACGCTAAGCTTAGTTGAACGATGTGTCCGAGCTTTTTTAACGCCTCGAACAAACACCATACCTTTTACTACGAATGCACTTTTTTGTGATTACTGAACATTTAAAAGCAGCCCGCTCTCGTTTGAACAAAATTGCGCAAATTGGCGTACTACCTTGCTTTAACAAACCTTTTTAGGGTGGTTTTGTGAGGGGGAAGTCTCCCCCTGACCGTCTATCCGCGAAGCCAAGACATCTCGCGCATTAGCATTCAAGCTCAGCCTTTAGCCGTTCCTTCCCCTTCGTACGCGCTTACGCCATTCGATTGCCCATGGCTTCGCGAATACGCCGCTACCCCCTCTTCGCCTGCGGCGCTTATACTTCATTCCTTAAGCCATCGACGGAATGCCGGCACTCGAAAGCTCCGCATAACTCGAATCAAGATCACAAATCTGAGGCAAAACTTGCTCGATAAAGAGATTTGTAACGTCCTTATCAAGTGCTCCGCGATCGGCATCCCGAATCAGAATTTCTGCCGCTTCCGAAAAAGAATGTCGCTGCTTATAGGGCCTGTCTCCCCCCGTCAGCGCATCAAAAATATCGCATACGGTGAGAATTCGACTCTGTAAAAATATGGCTTCGCCGCTTATTCCGTACGGATATCCCGTACCATTGAGCTTCTCATGATGCTGAAGAACAAACGATGGTACGCGAGACCAACGGCGCGGCCACAAAATTCGCGATAAATAGCGCCACGATATTAATGCATGCTGCTGAATATCTCGGCGCTCATCTGCATTCAGCGTTCCGTACGGAATTAAAAGATTCTTGTGCTCATTCGCTGACAACAACGGAAGGGTCGGACGCGTCGTGATGAACGTCTTACGCATTTCTTCCATGTACGCTCGATCTGCATCCATAATCGGTGCATCTGCGTGCTGAAGTCGACCCACTAACTCTCGATAATGCGCAAAGGTCTCCTGAGAACGCCACGCTGCACCCAACTTCTCGGGCGTCTGCGTCTCAAACCACGCCGAAAATAAATCAATGCGCTCAAGCAAGGACGTGTAATCGCGTGGAAATAATCGACCCGATTTCAATACGATCTCTTCGCGTACAGAAATCTTGCCAATGTCATGCAAAAGCGCCGCATAACGCAGCTCATCAAACTCATCCCGCGAAAAAGACGTCGAAGCAAACGGACCCGTCGTCTGCGAATCAATCACATGCGCCGTCATTAACACGTAATTCGAAACACGAGTCGAATGCCCCGCAGAAGCAGGGTCGCGCGTATCAAACGCTGAGATCGTCGAACGGATAAACCCGTCTAAAACATCGTATAAATCCGCATTCTGATACGTCCGCGCCGCTGAGATCGATGCGTTTTTGACAAGCTCTATTAGCCAACCAATCATTCCGTGCGTTATCGGCTTCAGTGACTCAAAAACAACAATCGTCTCACTGAAAAACTCTTCGCATACTGGAATGATCAACACGTTCGACGGAACAATCTTCTCCCCGCTCATTCGATTGACAAGAAGTAAGGTGGATTCGTCTTTCTCAAGTGCCTTTTTGAACTGCGTTAAACCAACCGATGCCGTTCCCTGTTGCTGTCGACGCATACGCTCAAACGCACACGAAAAAATACAGCGATCTCGGTCGCACTGCCAAATCGTTCCGTGATCTATATCGGGCGCATACGCAAAAGCTGAATCAATCATGCTCTTAAACGTGTCGCGAAGCGACGTTTTGTACGCTACCTCTCGAAGACTGCCTAAAAGCTGCTCGACTTCTTTGGATGCACTGATCCCCGTGTTGCCTTTACATGAAACTTCTTCAATCAGCGAAACCTTGTCGCAGCTGTCTTCCGGTTCGTCCGCTCGACAAAGACATTTGATCGTACTTCGACCAACGTGAATGATTACTTCATGCGAAAGCAAAACAGATTGCGGTACCTGGTGATCCAACAGTACGACATCCGTTGCGTTCGTATGAACACGCGATCCATGGGTGCTCAACAAATCTCGATAGACGTACGAGTTGTGACCAGGCCTTACAACAAAAATGCCATGGTTACGGCTAGCCAGCTCGTCATCAAGCTGAAAATCATTCTCGGCTGCCGTGCCAATACGAACAACACGACTGCTAAACGTCGCGCGTTTGCCGATACTCTTTCCTGATATGACTTCAAGCTGAAGCATGATAACCCTAAAAAACTACGACTAAAAACAGCAGATGAACCAAGTGCCTGCCCTGCACCTACATTGTAACACACGATGGGGGTGATTGCTATGAACAAATGTAGGCAAGCAACCCACACAACGCTATTAACATCTAAGGCTTAATCCCTATTCCATTGTGCCTTATTCAATTTCTGAGCTGCAAACTTGATTCTATCGCGTTATTCAAGATCGCTCTTAAATATTCTTCAAAGCTGAACAAAAAAATTCATAAAATCAGCTTTCTTATTGCCCACGGCACAGAGGGGGTAGCGGCGTATTTCCGCAGGAAATAGCCGCTCAGGGGGAAACTTCCCCCACCTCAAAATTAAATGCGATGGAAATCGACGACGATCGTTGGCATTCGACCAAGGACAGATTTTATGTATTTCGCGGCTTTATGACGCACGATTTCCGTCATATCGCCATGATTCGCACTGCTCGTGATCGTGCGCAGGATTTCGGGCAGAAGCTCATCCTGCCAGCCATCGTTGACGCAAACACCAATGACATGCACCGAAAGCTCACCCACGAGCATATCGCGTTGATCAAGCACACCATTGATAATGACAATGCCTTGGTGGGCAATATTTTTCTTTTCTTTGACGATGTCTGCATTGATGCCATCGGGACATTTACCGACAACATAACGTCGAAGCGGCTCAAAGCCGTCGTGAATTTCGTGGCGATCGGGATAAAGGCACAGGCATTGACCTTCCTGAAGAATCTCTGTCGTCGTCTTCGTTTCGATGCGCTGTGCAAGTTTTTCGTGAAGTGCAAGGCGACGGAAATCGCCGTGAATCGGAACGAAAATCTCGGGCGCAATAAGTTCGATAAGAAGCTCAAGTTCGCGCTGATTGCCGTGACCAGAACTGTGCAAATGGAGCTCTGGGGCATCGACAATCGAAGCGCCCTGACAATAAAACCCGTTGATAATCGAACCGACGCGTCGTTCGTTGCCGGGAATTTGACGCGCTGAATAGATCAACATGTCGCCCTGCTTAAGCTTGATCTTGGGATGAACGCCTTGCGAAATCTTGTAGAGCGATGCAGCTTTTTCGCCCTGAGACCCCGAAACGACAATAACAATATTATCTCCCGCATCTTGAATCTTTTCTTCAGGAACAATCTCAAGGTTAACTGGAATCGTCAGATAACCTAGTTCGCGAGCGAGGTTCATGTTTGCCGTCATGGATCGCCCGCAGACCGCAAGTTTTCGACCGACATTGGCTGCTGCAAAAATCAGCGATTGAAGACGTCCAATATTCGACGCAAAAAGCGTTACAAAAACACGTCCTTCGGCATCTTTGATACATTTTTGTAGGTCGTTAAAAACATCGAGCTCACTCGTAATGTTATGATTATCGACCTCGACGTTCGTCGAATCGCTCAAAAAGAGTCGAACACCGCCATCACCGAGAGATTCAAAGCGCGCGAGGTTGGTCTTGGCACCAGCCATAGGCGTATTGTCAATACGCCAGTCACCAGAATGAACGATCTTGCCGCATGGCGTGTCAAAGGCAAATGCCAATGATCCCGGAATGGAGTGGCAAACATCGATAAATTCGACGCTTATATCTCCGAGTTGCTCGGTGTGTTTGGGCGAAACAACATGAAAATCAACGCTTAACTCAAGATCATGCTCAATCAGACGACGACGAATAAATGCTGTTGTGATGTCTGAAGCATAAATCGCGAGTTTACGCTTCATTCCGCCTTTTTTGAGTGCCATCAGAAGATAAGGGATCGCACCCACGTGGTCTTCGTGGGCATGTGTGACGAGAAGCGCATCAGGCGGATCGTTTTCGAGTACCGAAAAATCTGGCGTAATCAGGTCGACGCCAAGGTCTTCATCTGCGGGAAACAATACGCCACAATCGATCAAAATACGGCGTTCTGGCGTGGTCATGAGCAGGCAGTTCATGCCAAATACGCCCGTCCCACCAATCGATAATACTTTTACACAGGGCTGCGCGTTTGTCTGTTCTGACGCGCTTAGAGATGTTGTCATTATTTTCCTTTACTAACCGAAACCTTCGCACACATGCTGCGTTCATCGCGCACGATTCAGCTCTTGGTTTCCTGAACTGGCGATGATTCGGGGACGAGCGCATTCACCAAAACTTTGTCAATGCGCAACTTATCCATCTTATCAACGCGGAATCGATAACCATTAAACTCAATACAATCGCCTAACTGCGCGACGTTTCCGAGTTTTTCCATAAAAAATCCAGCGACCGTGTCGCTTTCACATTCAATCTCTTCAATATCAAGTTCTTCGCAGAATTCACTGAGAAGCGTCACACCAGCAACACTCCAACCTTCCTCTGTCTTGACAATGTTCTTTTGCGGCTCGGGATCAAACTCATCTTCAATATTGCCAACGAGTCGCTCAATCGCATCCTCAATCGTCAAAATACCCGACGTCCCACCATATTCATCAACGACAACCGCCATACGTGAACGCTTCTGCTGCAGCGTTTCTAAGACATTCGCAATCGTCGCTGTTTCGGGAATAATAATGACCTTACGCGCAAGCGATTCGAGCGTGATATTGCTCTTTGACGAAACCGCATGATGCTCCCCACTCGTAATATAGTGCGGATCGACGTTGTGCAACGCAGCGATGACATCCTTAATATGAACAACCCCGCGAATATCATCCAAATTGCTGCCGTAAACAGGATAACGCGAATGCCCCGTCTTAAGCGCTTCTACCAAAAATGCTTCTAGGGGACGATCGGCAGGCATGGCAATCACATTCCCGCGTGGAATCATAATTTCCTTTGCATTGAGTGCCGAAAAACTAAACACGTTGTCCAAAAGGGTTCCCGTTTCCTTCGTAATCATGCCGTCGGTTGAAGAATGTTGGGCTATGATGCGCAATTCCTCGGCCGATACACCAGCCGAATGATCCCCACTGACGGGCGTCACATGCAAAAGCTTAAGCAACGCGTTACTCGTCCACACCAACAAAGCCATCACGGGATTGAATACCGTGTGAAAAATGCGCATCGGACGCGCTACAAACATCGCAACTTCAAGAGGTTTGGCAATCGCGATGCTCTTCGGCGTAATCTCGCCAATGACGATGTGCAAAAATGACGCAAGCGTAAACGCAATCACAGCACTGATTCCGTGCGAAACCGCTTCGGGAATCGGCATCGAAATCCAGTCAAAAAACATCTTCAAATACTCGTTGATCGCCGGTTCAACGAGCCAACCCAAACCAAGACTGGCGATCGTAACGCCTAACTGAACCGCCGAAAGGTATGAGTCGATCTTTTCTAAAATCTTCAATACCTGCGTCGCTGAACCATTTCCGTCGTTTTGTAGTCCCTCAAGCTGCGACACACGCACCCGAACTAGCGAAAATTCCGCTGCAACAAAAAATGCATTCATGAGTAAAAGCAGAATGACGAGAATGATTTGAATCATACCACAACCGATCGTATTTTACGCTTTGTCCATGCCGTTAACGAATAATATACGACATACATGACAATATCTTGAATATTTTATATCAACAATTCTATGGAACTACGCCATTTGGACGTTTGGTTCGCACTTTGCGTCCAAAATATTAATGATAACTTCGAAAAAATTGAGGGGAAGTATTGGGGGAAGTGTCCCCCTGAGCGTCTATCAGCGAAGCCAACGTCGCATCTTCTTCGTCAGCTTCGCGTCTCAGCGTTCCGTCACGGCCACCAGGCCGCTCCCTCCGCCTTACGCTCGTTTCCTCGAATCTGCATTCATTGACTTCGCTGATACGCCGCTACCCCCTCTGGCTCTTGGCCGACAACATCCATCCAAGCTTCGATACACTTTACGAAAGCCCAAAAGGTTTTAGCGCTCGCTCTAAAATGCCATTAAGCTCCGCAATCGCAATTCCGTAGTTCGTCATCGGAACATTTTGACTTGCCGCTCTCTGTTGGCGCGCCAACATTTGCCTACGCGTCCACATGCAGCCACCACAATGAATGATCAACGCGTACTGCGTCAAATCTTCCGGAAACGCTTGACCACTCACGACGTCGACGATCAGCTCTCCTGCTTTCGCTTTAAGCCAACGTGGCAATTTATCGCGACCAATATCGTCTTTTACAGGATGATGCGTACAAGCCTCAGCAATCAACACGCGATCCCCTGCTTTCAGCGCTCCTATTTTTTTAGCCCCCGCTACAAAGCTCGCCAAATCTCCCTTAAACCGCGCAAACAACACAGAAAAGCCCGTAAGTGGAATGTTTTCGGGAACGATCGCCGAAACAGTCTTAAAAGCCTGTGAATCCGTTACAACAAGATCCGGCGCTTTTTTAAAGGATGCCAAGACCTCAGCCAACTGCGGCTCCTGGCAAACCGTACAGACGCAATGTGCATCGAGAATATCGCGAATCGTCTGGACTTGCGGCATGATCAAACGACCTTTAGGCGCTTCTTTGTCGATGGGAACGACCAATACGACGTGCGCCTTTTCGGGCAAAATATCACCTACAATACGCGTACTTTCTAAAAAGCTTTCGGGCGCATATTTAATGATCGCCTGCGAAAGCGTCTCAATGCCCTCGTCGTCGCTCGTCGTGAGGACAACGACATTTTTGCCCTGAGCCTTAAGATCGGCCTCAAGCTGAGTGTGATCAACCTCATCCGATTTTGTCAAAACAGCAATCCATGGCACTTTGCGAGAATCGAGTTCTTCGGCGATCGTCTTTTCGTCAACATCCCATGCGCCATCACTGACAACAAGTGCAAAATCACATCGATCGTAAATCTTACGTGTTCTTTCAACGCGAAGCTCGCCCAAAACGCCACAATCATCCAGACCAGCCGTATCGATAAACAAAACGGGGCCCAGCGGCAAAAGTTCCATAGGTTTTTCAACAGGGTCTGTTGTCGAACCGGCCTGTGACGAAACAATCGAAACAGTCTGGTGCGTAATGCCATTGAGTAAACTAGATTTGCCGACATTTCGACGGCCAAAAATGCCAATGTGAAGACGAAGACTTTTAGGTGCTGTGCTCATACGTGCTCTTGCCTGTTTAAAGGCACTTCGCAAATCAAACCACCGCAAAACCTGTTTTGCGAAAGCTTGAAAATACAAAAAAAGGCGACCCCTAAGGATCGCCAGATATGGTCAGATTATATGTGAAGCGAATTGGTCAAGAGATTGATGACGATCGCTCCATTTTCTTTCTTGATGCCGGGTTTCTGGTTGGTTGTGGGGCGGTTAGGCTCCCTAGGGTCTGGCGGCGTTGGAATATACAGCGGAATCTGATGGGTTTCAGGCTGCCACTTTTTTTCTTCTCGACGCTTGATCTCATCAATAATCAGATAGTCAGGAATGATCATGGTTGCCTCCTTTTTCGCCGGAAATACGGCATGTCTGATTTCTAATCGCAATCAGCGTGCCATAAACGCTCATCACTTTAAAGCGTACTTTTTCACGTCATTCAAGAAAAAAGAGCATGATGTGGTTAAAGGTAAGTATTAAAATAGTGAAAGTGTGCAAGCACAAGCAATAGCAGCGGTTTCCGCTCGCAGCACCGTAGGCCCGAGCGAGATCGGCGTGGCATTCTGAGTCAAAAGCTCAACTTCGTTCGGCGAAAAACCACCTTCGGGACCAATGACAAAACTAAGATCGCCTTCCAACGATGGACGCAATTCAGCCAGCGATGGATAATCACCCAAATGCGCAAAGAAGAGATTCGTATGTGAAATGCCGTTAAGAAACGTCGTAAGTTTCTGCGGTTTTTCTAGAATCGGAGGACAAGGATTCAACGATTGACGCGAAGCTTCGACCATGATCTTTTCGAGTCGATCTGATTTTTTGTCCCAATCGGAAACCTTAATGACACTTCGTTCGCAATCGAGTGGAATGATACGCGATACCCCCAATTCCGTAACTTTTTCGAGCATCCATTCGAATCGGGGCCACTTAAAAAGCGCAACGCCCAACGTAATCTTGAAGCGTTTGGAATGAACTGCACAAGTCGTATGCGTGCAGCATAAAACGTCGCCGTTTTTTTGGATCCGCGCTGCGATGAGATTTTGAGCCGCATCAACAAGTTCAAGTTCATCGCCTGGACCAAGCCGCATCACAGTACAGGCATGATGAGAAACATCGTTGGGAAGCGCGTACAACCCACCTTCTTCCCAACCAGACAAATCCGTTTCGCGCGTAACAAAGCGTTTCATTACTTCAAAACCACCAATTCGATTTCAAACGTTTTAAGTTCACCCTTGCGCTTGACCGTAACTTTGACCTTATCACCAGCTTTTCGGCCGTCGAGCGCGTTATAAAGAGAGTCGTAATTCACGACAGGCGTGTCATCTATCCCGACAATAATGTCGTTGATATAGCGGCCAGAATCCGTTTGTTTGATCCCCATAATCCCAACTTTAGCAGCCGGAGAAGATTCATCAACATCGCGAACAATAACGCCTTTCACACCATTTTGTCTGGCAATGTCGTCCGGCAAAATGGAAATGCCCAATCCGACCTGTTCGGCTTTACCTGTCGCTATAATTTGAGGAACAACACGTTTGATCGCTGTATAGGGAACGGCAAAACCAATACCGGCACTTCCGCCTGACGGCGAAAAAATCATGGTATTCATGCCGATCAACTGACCTGCCGAGTCCAAAAGTGGACCGCCAGAGTTTCCCATGTTGATCGCTGCATCCGTCTGAATACACCCCTTAATGGTTACACCACCGATACCAGCCATTTCTCGCTCAAGCGCCGATACAATGCCTGTCGTCAGCGTATGATCCAGACCAAATGGATTACCAATAGCAATCGTCTTTTGTCCCACCTGAAGCTGATAGCCGTCTTTAGGAACGATAATCGGCGTTAGTTCTGAGGCAGGAGCATCAATCTTTAGCACAGCGATGTCTTTTTTGGGATCGACACCAACGACTTTAGCTGAGTACTTCTTTTGATTGTAAAGCGTCACACTAAAGCTAGAGCCATCCTTGACGACGTGATAATTCGTTACAATGTGCCCAGCTTTATCCCAGATAAAACCAGATCCCGAACCGGCCGGAACTTCCATCGTACGCGCTGTCCAATAATCACGTTGTTTTTGGTTTTGAATCACAAACACAGTCGCTGACGCCGATTTACTGAAGACATCGATCGTGTTCTGCTCATCTTGAGTACGACGAAGCACGTCATTTTTGATTACATACGACTGAGCTTGGGCTGACGGTACAAGCAGCTCAGATAGCTGTTCTGCAAAGGATCCGTGATCTGCGAAAATCGTGATCGCCAAACATGATGCTAAAACCAAATAAATCGATTTTTTCATAATATGACCTTCGTTATGCAGTCCTCTACACTTTATTTTGTGCAGAAAATTCAACCAATCTTAGTCCATCGCCATTAAAGTTCGTCAACTTTCCATATTTCCGCAAGCGTACCGCTAACCGTGAGCAAATATCGCCCATGCGGAGAAAACGCTCCGCCTGAAGTACCTTGATATTGCACATCACCAATGAGCGTAGCAGGCATACCCTGGCGATCATACATGACGGCACCACCCGACGAGCTCAATACTAAAACGTCTTTCGTCGTACTCATTGACAGAACGTCTGCGCCTAACGCTATCATTCCCAAAACGTTTTGACTTTCAATCTCTATCTGTACGCAATGCTTCTTTAAATTTATCAACAACCGTTTTTTATCTTCCGAAATGGATATCTCATCGACGAGCCGCCCTCCCTCCATGTCGTTTGCGTTAAACGCATAGAGTGATTCCGTATTAAGCGGCGCTCTAAAAGGCGCTTGAACGACGGTGCTCCTCTCCACCCCCAACAAGTCACCTTCAGGCGTTAGTCCACACCATTTGGCTTCGTCAGGAAGCGTTTCATAATAAGTATACCCCGTACCCAAAGGGTCAAGTTCAACGCGCATATTCTTACCTACAGCGCGCAGCATACCCGTCTGCGGAATAAACTTCACAGCTCGAACATCCTCAATACCACGCACTCGCTCTGTATAACGCCCCGTTTCTGTATCCAAAACCCATAGCGAACGACTCTGTTTGTCAGCAAAAGCTAAAAAACGCGCAGCATCATCTACAGCAACGGCTGTGATATCGTTGAGAACAACAGGATACGCTTGATACTCAGCTTTGGAATAAACACCTGATTCGACGTCTGCAAGCAATGCTTTGGTAATTTCCCGATACTTCGTTCGAACTTCGTGCTTTAAACACGCTTCAAGATAAAATTTTGCATCAAAGATTCTATGTGAAAACAAAGATAGAACAGCTTTGTGAAAATAAGCTTCAGCCTTAGGCTCAAAAAAAGAAGAGGTTAAAAAACGAAGTGTCGGGTCGTATTGTAGTCCTCGCACGAACGCTTCGTGTGCCTCTAAAGATCGTCCCGTGCGTACAAGCGCCACTGTTAAACCAAAAATAGCAAAAGGATTATCTGGTTTGAGCTCGAGAGCCTGCTGGTACGTTTGTATCGCCTTGTCAGGCTCTTCCATGACCATTTCTATTTCTGCAATGTTCGAAAGTACCACTGCTTTTTCAACGTCGCTACCGGGTACACATGATCGATACGTCGAAATGGCATCTGTATAACGATGAAGTTTGTCAAGCAATGTCGCATGCGTAAAACAGAGATCAAAATCCATCTGCGGGCCACGTTGTTTCTTGCGTAACAATCGAATCAGAGACTCGGCGGATGCGTTATCGTTGTTTTTGTCATACAAAACCGCGCAAAGCATTGTGAGATCATCAATCTCATGCTTTGGATCCAGACGCATAGCCTCTTCACAACGCGCAAGCGCGGATGCGTATTGTCCCGCTCGAATAGCCTTCGATGCGTCATCGGCAGCCTTCATATAAATCAGCTGTTTTTCATCTTCTGTTAGTCTTTTAGGCTTTGAATTTGAACTTTGTGCGGGAGATTTTTTATTTTCTGTGGATTGAGCAGTTTTTACGGAAGATTGTGCAAAAACTTCTGAAGCAAACGACGTCAGACAAAAGAGTACGGATAACATCCAAAATTGTATTTTTTTTCGCATTGTTTATTCTCTTTTGTACATTCGTCAAAATCAATTCGAGCTACAGCTAAGATTATACCAAGTTAACCCGAGGGGGTAGCGGCGTATCAGCGAAGACAAGTGATGCAGATTCGAGGCATCGAGCGCGAGGCGGAGGGAGCGGCCTAGGGGCCGTGACAGAACGCCGAAACGCGAAAATGACGATGAAGATGCATCCTTGGCAAAGCTGATAGACGCTCAGGGGGAGACTTCCCCCCACTTATATGAATGATTAAAGAACGGACTGAAGGAACGCAAACATATCGGCGAACTGCGCAATGCGCTGGCCTGTCATGTCGGCACCGCCATGCCCCGAATTCTTTTCGATGCGAAGCAGAACGGGCGCATCGCTGGCTGTCGCATCCTGAATCGCAGCAGTCATTTTGCGCGCATGCATAGGATCTACGCGATCATCACTGTCAGCCCCCAAAAAGAGCACTGGCGGATACTGCGTGCCCTGCTTGACATTGCTATAAGGCGAATATGCACGGATCGCTCGATAATTCTCCTCGCTCTCTTCAACCGACGAATACTCACTCGTCCACGTCCTGCCCGAACCAAACAGGTGGTATCGAATCATGTCCAAAAGCGGAACTGCGCAAACGATGGCCCCATACAGGTCGGGACGCTGCGTAAGTGCAGCACCAACCAAAAGACCACCGTTCGAACCGCCGTAAGCCGCAATGTGCGCACTCGAAGTGTATTTATTTTTGATGAGTTCCTCTGCAACCGCATAGTAATCATCGAAAACATTTTGCTTTTTAAGCCGCATGCCGTCTTGATGCCACGCTTCGCCGTACTCAGAACCACCGCGCAGATTGGACCAAACATATATGCCGCCTTGTTCTAGCCACGCAAACGCATGCGGATTGAAAAAGGGCGTCACTGCATACGTAAATCCGCCGTAACCATACACAATGGTCTTGGCTGTACCATCGAGTGGCGTGTCCTTGCGTCGAAGAACCCAAAAAGGCACTTTTGTGCCGTCTTTGGATGTCGCAAAAAGCTGCTCAACAACGACATTTTCGATGTCAGCAGGCGTTTTAACGTCCATCCACAACGAAGTATCAAGTGAATTTACGTCAACTCTATAAATATTTTTTGGTGTTCTATACGATGAAAATAGAAAATATACCGATTTATCTTCGCCTTCCCCCGAAAGAGCGCCGATCATACCTTTGTCTGGCATTTCGAGGGATCGAATATGATTTCCCTCCAAATCATAGACATCGAGGTACTCAGCGACATCTTTGAGCGTTTTGACGAAGATCTTATCCTGAACAACCGTAAAATTCTCAATCACAGCATCGGATTCAGCAATAACGTTTTGCCAGGCTTCGGGTTCGATATTCACATTGTCTTGATTGAGATCTACCTTGACGAGTTTAAAGTGGGGGGCATCAGCATTCGTAAGTAAATACATGACACCGCGATGAATAATCGGCGCATAAGTCGTATTGGTTACGGCGTTCAGCGCAATCCAGCTGTCTGCATTGATGCGCTTAATCGAGAGCGAATTTCCGTTCCAGCCATCCTGAATCTGATAAGTGAGCCACTGCCCGTCTTTCGAAAGCGTAACGCCATGGAATTTGGTTGCGTCGTGGAGTGGATTAACGAGGACCACGTCCTGAGCTGCGTCCGTCCCAACTTTATGGAGGCGAATATCGGTTTCACCGGGACGCTGATCGACGGGAATCGAAGTATCTGTCGGAAAATACGTGTAATAAAAGGCCGAACCATCGGGAAGCCACTGTGGCTCGGCATAGCGCGCGCCTTCAATGACATCGGAGAGATTTTTCCCTGTAGCGACGTCCATAATGTACAACGTCGAAGTATCTGCATTGTTCTGTTTAAGCGTATAGGCGAGTTTTGTGCCGTCGGGTGAAGGGAAGACCTCACCAATTGAAATCGAACCATCAGCAGAGAGCGTGTTGGGATCAAGAAGCACGCGAGCGTTCTCGGTAGGCTCGTCGACGCCCTTGACAAACAATGTAGATTTTTCAGCCTTCGCATCACGTGCAAAATAAAAGGCATTCGTGCCAGCAACTTCCGGCGTTGTAATATTCGAAACATACAGCAACTCGCTCAAACGATCGACAAAGCGCTGCCTCATCGGAAGTTGATTGATGTAATCGCGCGCACGTTTGTCCTGAGCAGCCGCCCAAGTTTTAACGGCGGGATCATCGGCATTTTCAAGCCATCGATAGGGATCAGGATTCGATTCGCCCCAAAGCATGTCAGCGTCATTTCCGGGATGATTGGCGGGGTGGTCAGCGAGTTTGATTTGTGATTGCATGGCAGCAGCCGTGGTGTTGGCAGGAGTCTGTGTTGATGCGCAGCTCGTGCAAAGAAAAGCAGAAAACGATAATAAAAGTAGCTTTTTCATAATTTTTAATAATTTATCCTCAAAAAAAGTATGTTTAAAATGTATTTTACGTGGAGGGGGAAGTTTCCCCCTGCGCGGCTATTTCTTTCAAAAGCGCAGCTTTTCTAAAGCTGCCTTTTTCAGAAATACGCCGCGACCCTCTCTGCGTCACGCGTTTAAGCGTTTCACAAACAAACGATCGTCAATTCGTGAACGCCATGTTTTTGAACGATGAAACATAAACAATTGTTTACGAAAATCAACATTAAAGATGAAATGAGCAAAGCAAACCGATGTCTCAAGAACGAAAAAAGCCGCAGAACTGCGGCTTATAGAATATGGAATGAGATCTGATTTAGAAGCGAATCGATTTGACGGTACGCGTACAATAATCTTTGTCTAAGTAGTCGTTTGCACTGCTAATGCATGTGACGACGAGACTGCGATCTTTACCGACGAGAACAGTTTGTTCGACGAGAACATCTCTGCCATCGAGGTTATATTCCATGTTAAAGACGAAGATATCTTTTCCGGAGCTATGATCGGTCGTTGTTTTCGTAACTTTGAAGCCCGAAGCGTAGGGTGCATTTTCCTTAATATCTTTGATCAGTCTATCCTTAAACGCGACAGCGAGATCATTATTGACCTGCGAAGGGAGTTTTTTGGCAGCCATAATCGAGATATTAGCGGAGAAATTTGGAGCTTTAGGCAAATTTGCACGTGCTTCTTCGCGTTGAGTTTTGTCATACGCCTCAGATTCCGGAGTACCGAGTGCAGGGCGTTCACCATCAGCAGCAGCGGCTTTACGTTCTTCGAGTCGTTTATTATCGGCCTCAAGCGTATCAGGCTTATAGCCATCGACAGGCGGGAAAAAGACGGCATCGATGCGAGTAAAGTTCGTATCTTTAATATTTTGTGGAACGACTTCGAGCGCCTGAGCTGTCGAAGCATCGTAACGCACCCAACCCGCCGGAGGAGTAACGGTATAGCCTAAATTGCTGGTATAAATATTACTATCCACGTTTCCAGCAAAAGCCGCGGAAGCAGCAAAGAAGCAACAAGCGCCAGCGGCAGCCGAAAGAAAACGTTTGATAAAAGCCATAGCAGGACCCTCCGTGGTGGACCATAAAAAAAAAGACAACAGGCGAGGCCTGTTGTCTCATAAGAAGCTTGAAGATTCAACCCTGTAATGAAAACAGGGCAGAACTTCTGGCCGCGAAGCAAAATTAGACGTTAGCTTTAGCGCGGTTAGCAGCCTTCATGAGGCGGCTGATTTTGCGGCTAGCACGTTTAGCAGGGATGAGTCCCTTGGAAGAGGCTTTGCTGATGACTTTGATGGTCTTGCTGGAAAGATCATCCGTCATGGAATCAGAAGCACAAGCTTCACGGAATTTGCGGATAGCAGTTTTGACTGCGCTGCGACCGGAGCAGTTACGTTCAGTTCTGTCGATCGTCTGACGAATACGTTTAATGGCTGATTTATGATGCGCCACTTTGAATCTCCTCAAATAAAGGGCAAAGATCGGAATACCCATGTCGAAAGTGCGTCTGCGCGTTACAGGCGCCAATAACGGCCGTATGGTATAGCGCCGACATTGGATCGTGTCAACCGATTTTAGCTTACAAATGCACGTCAGAAAAAAAAGCACACTTTTTTCTCGAATGACGTTGAAGAACGCCCCCAAAAAAGGCCATCGAGTCTGTCAAAACAATCACAAGCAGCAGTTATTTTACGCACAAGCTCAAACCTTTAAAGCCACAGACAGTTCACAAATTTACTACAAGAATTTTAAAACACAATTTTTTAGAACAAATTGTGCTCCCATATATCCCATATATAATGTATATGGATCTAAACGCGAAAAGGCACAAGGAGACAAGGCTTGCCTTGACCTCAAAAAGCCAATGGGGGTATAATAGACAAGTACTGTTGTGTTCAGTAAGTTTTGACACACCAAATCAGGATGAAGGAGCTGTTATGAAACGACTGGGAAGGGGGCTTATCCTATTAGCAAGCGCATTGGGAATGATGGGGTGTTCCATGACCCCCGAAAGCAATTCGGGTCCTGATCAGGACCGACTTGGTGCCATCGAAATAAAGCTTAACGATCTCGTGCTTGATTTTGTATCATGCATAGACGGGGACAAAACGGACTGGAAATTTTTCACCGTACCGGCAGCTGCGAAAGTTCAGGTTGCATTTGCTTTTGATGAGGCCGCAGCAGGCGGACATATCATCATTCGTAAGGCAACAGGTGAAGAACTTCATGACTTAAGATTTAAACCTGGCTCGAGAAATATTCAGGTTTTCGATGCCGTACAAAGCCACTACTTTTTGGAAATATCGTGCGAAGCTTACATGAGCGAGTACACGGTAGAAGTAACGCTTGCACAATAATTGAGGTCCTTAGCCCTGTGGAATTGGGCGAGTCGAAGAGCAGTTTACCGAACAGAGAGAAACAATCGACCGGTTACGCATCGTGACATGGAGTCGTCGAGAGGATAATCATGACTACGAGGCTTGTGTGTGCAGCCAAGACAGACGTCGGGCTGAAACGCCAAAGAAACGAAGACAACTTTTGTATGGTCCCTAGCCAGGGCTTGTACATCTTAGCAGACGGCATGGGCGGTCATTCTTCCGGACAAGTCGCGTCTACGCTGTGTGTTAAACACGTTTCACAGTTTATCTGCGAAATGGCCAAACAGCCCGGCTTCCAGTTTATGTACCCGCCTAATCCTCAGCTGAGCTACGAGGCTAACTTATTGGCAAACGCAATTAAGTTCGCCAATGAGCGCGTGTACATTCAAAGCTGTAAAGACCGCTCAATGGAAGGCATGGGAACAACATGTACCTCCGTGTTTAATGCGCCTCAGGGGATCATCATCGCTTGGGTCGGTGATTCGCGTATCTATCGCATCCGCAAAGGCCAAATCACGCAGGTTAGCCGTGACCACTCGCTCATTAACCACCTTTTGGATACGGGCGAGCTTAAGCCCGAAGACGTTAAGAGCTACGGTAAAAAGAACATCATCCTTCGTGCCATCGGTCTCAAAGAAAATGTCGAAGTTGATGTGCGTGAGTTTAAACGCGAACAGGGCGACGTCTATTTGATGTGCTCCGATGGCTTGAGTGACCTCGTCTCAGATCAACAGATCTGTCAAACCGTCACTAATGCCGCTTCTCTTGACGAAGCTTGCAACATTCTAATCGGCCTCGCTCTCAAAGCCGGCGGCAAAGATAACGTTACCGTCGTCACCGTATGCGTTGAACAAGAAGATGGCGTTACAGCACAACCTCCACGCCATGTAAGTACGTCAACCATGCCCGCAGCTGCTCCTCAGCCTACCCCTTATCAGGCTGGTAACCCGCCGATGGCACATCCCGCTCCGGCTCCGACCCCAATGGGCCCCGTCCCTGTGGGTAAAGCTCCCGCACCCAAATCCCGTATGGGTATGCCCCCCGCTGCAATGCCCCGCAATGGTATGGCACCCATGCCAACCGCACAGATGTCGCCTGCCGTCGCTCAGCCCGTGCGCATGCACTCCATTCGTGAGTACATCCTGACAGAAGCGATTCCTGTCGCTAAACGCTCTATGCCGAAACCGCCTTCAGCTCGCGGCGGTATGCCTAACCTTCCAGGACAAAAACCTAAACCCATCGTAGAACAGGTCGTTGAGCCTAAAGAGGCCTCCGTTTCTCAAGAAGCCTTTGATGACGATGATGATGACGAAACTTGCGAAACCCGCATCCAGTCGCGTGAAGAAATCCTCCGCGAAATCGGCATGGCGACGGTGCGAGCCGCAGCAAACGTTCCACCAACGCCAGACGTGCAACAGCCACGCCTAGTGAACGCTCAGGCCGTTAAAGAAGCTGAAACCCCACTTCCAAGCCCTGAACTTCTCCTTACAGCTCCCCCTGCCGCTGCTAACGGAGAATCTTCAAGCATTCAGGAGTACGAAGATTTTGAGAATGACGACGATGCCGGTCCTAAAACGCAAATCGACAACATCATTCCCAATGAGCTTTTTACCCCTCCTAGTGACCCATTCGTCGATGACGTCCCTCGACCTAACCCCGTTTCTTCCGAGGCTCTGGCCGCGCGTAACGCCTCTGCAGAAGGACTTAAACCGGCTTCACGTATTTCGTCTGCTGGCTCCGTTCCCTCAGTCGCTAAACCACCTGCGCCGCCTACTCCCCCGGCACCGCCATCCTTCAACTATGGCAAAAGTTCGGCTAGCTACGTAGCTCCTAAAGAAGCTATCAAGCCTCCTTCAAGCTACGATGACGACGACGACGACAGCATCGAAATTAACGCTACTCCAAATTTCCCTCATAGTACTTTTGAATTCTAAAGTCTTATAAGGCGAATAGCGTTTTCCACTTCAATACACATATCACAATTCGCAATGGACGCGGTCCTGCTCAGCAGACCGCGTTTTTCCATTTTATGTCTATGAAAAATTTTACCATCATACTTTTGATGCTCTGCTTTATCTGTGCATCATGCAAAACACAAAAACCCTATGATCAAATGACGGATGAAGAAAAAATTGCACTCGTCGTGACAGGTGAAGAAGGATTGACGCAGGAAGAAATCGATCGTCAACATTCGATGCGCGAAAACATCCTTAATAACGTTCATAAAGGTAATTCAGCTGACGAAGCGCTCTCAAAAGCTATGGCTAATGCCAAAGAAATACTTTCTGAAACCCAATATGCCCGCTTAGAAGCAGCTCAAAAAAGATGGCTCACCCAAGGCCGAGGACGCGACTTAAATGCTATCCTCAAAACAGGTAAAACAGTACAAGAAGCTTATGTACAATCGACAAGTGATCGGGCCGAAACGATTACGCTTCAGGTCAATCAGGCAATCTTAATCGAAACTCCCGGCTCGTTTCAGGGCTTTTATCGAACAACCTTAGGACATACGCTCGAAGTGTTTGAACTCGGTAACGAAGTTTTAGTTACCATACGCACACTCGATCCCAAATTGGTCGTAACAGCACGCGGTAAAATTGATACGACTAATGCCATGCCCAATCAGCTGATCATTTCAAATGACGCTGAACCTGACGTTTCCTTCGTTCTAAAACGCCTTGACGCCGAGACGCTTGAAGCAACACCAACTGAACGTTTTGAGCTTTCGACACTTAAACAATACTCTGTTCTTTTAGGAGCACAGTATAAACGCCCAGAAAAAGGAGAATTCGATGTCTTCGCGTTTTGATAAAAGTGAAATACACGTAACCCTTCGTGAAACAGTGCGTGCCTGGGCACGGGCCAACCTCGAACCTCAAGCTGGTGCTCGCGACGCCGAAGGACGTTTTGATGCTGCCCTGTTTGATCGATTAAACACAGAACTCGGCGTCACAGGCATGACTTTGCCCGAAAACCTCGGCGGTGCCGGACTTGATGAAGCAGCAACAGTTATCGTCATCGAAGCTTTAGCCGAAGTCGATCCTGCTTTTTCAATGAGTTATCTGGCACAAGAACTGCTTTTTACACATCAGCTCTATCGAACTTGGTCGGCCAACGGCTCTACAATTCCACCACGACATGCCAAGCTCCTACAAAAAAGACCCCTTGCCGGTATGGCCATGACTGAACCAGACGCAGGAACTGATGTCCTAGGCATGCACACCACCGCAGAACGTTTAGAAGATGGTTCGTTTATGATGAACGGATCTAAAATGTGGATCACCAATGCTCCCGTCGGTGATGCTTTTTTGGTCTATGCTCGTACTGGCGAAGGTCGACGCGACCTTAGCCTTTTTTTAGTAGAAAGCAGTTGTCCTGGACTCGTCAGAGGCTTGCCTGAAGAAAAAATGGGCATGCGCTCTAGTCCAACAGGAGCACTGACCTTTGATCATTGCCATCTGCCTGCAGACGCACTCGTCGGTGAACTCAATCACGGACTGCGTCCCATGCTCCGTAACCTCGCCATTGAACGACTCGGACTCGCAGCCGAATCTTGCGGACTCGCGCATACCTGCCTTCAAATCATGAAAAAATATATGCGCGAACGCCATGCTTTCGGCAAACCCATTGCGGATTTTGGACAAATACAACGCCTTATTTCAGAATGTTATGCAAAATTTTCTGCATGTAGGTGTTTCTTATACAACACACTCGAAGCCTTGCTCGACGGAGAGCCCTCCGCTTCACTCGATGCAGATGCTGTCAAACTCGCTTGTACAGAAATGGGCGAATTCGTCAGCCGAACAGCAATCCAAGTATTGGGCGCAAACGGCTACAGTAAAGGCTACCCTGTTGAACGCCTCCACCGCGATGCCATTCTACTTTCGATTGGAGGTGGCACCAATGAAGCCCTCCAAAAGAACATTTCACGACTTTTGTAAAATCACAAAAGATTCCCCTTCTCATCACACACCAACTGACTAAGCTTCAATCACTTAAGATACAAAAAAGGCCAGGCGCTATGCCTGGCCTTTTTTATTCAAACAGCCACATTAGACTTTAGGAAGTTTTGCAACGCTCGCTGCAATATCTTCATCTGTAGGAATGACATCCGTCATCGTGTTGTCGTTGAATTGTTTGTAGGCATAGAGATCAAAGTAACCCGTACCCGTCAGACCAAAGATGATCGTTTTATCTTCGCCTGTTTCTTTGCATTTAAGCGCTTCGTCAATGGCAGCACGAATCGCATGACTCGATTCAGGTGCTGGAAGGATACCTTCAGTACGTGCAAACTGCTCAGCTGCTTCGAAAACAGCTGTCTGCTCGACTGAACGCGCTTCCATATAACCATCATGATAGAGCTGCGAAAGAACAGGGCTCATACCGTGGAAACGAAGACCACCGGCGTGGTTTGCAGACGGAATGAAGCTGGAACCGAGCGTGTACATTTTGGCGAGCGGGCAGATCATACCAGTGTCGCAGAAGTCGAAAGCAAACGTACCACGCGTAAAGCTGGGGCAAGACGCAGGCTCAACAGCGATGATACGATAATCTTTTTCGCCACGGAGTTTTTCACCCATGAACGGAGCAATCAAACCACCGAGGTTGGAACCACCACCTGCACAACCAATGATGATGTCAGGTTCAATGCCGTATTTATCACATGCAATCTTGGTTTCGACACCGATGATCGACTGATGGAGCAAAACTTGATTGAGCACCGATCCCAAAACATAGCGATATCCCGGCGTCGAAACAGCCACTTCGACAGCTTCCGAAATCGCCGTACCGAGCGATCCCGTGCTGTTGGGGAAACGCTCATTCATCGCACGACCAACATTTGTTTCCATCGAAGGGCTGGGCGTAACGCTTGCGCCATACGTACGCATAACTTCGCGGCGGAACGGTTTTTGCTCGTAAGAGCATTTTACCATGAAGACTTTGCAGTCGAGATTAAGGTAAGCGCAAGCCATCGAAAGCGCTGTGCCCCACTGACCGGCGCCCGTTTCTGTCGTCACACCTTTGAGGCCCTGTTTTTTGGCATAATAAGCCTGGGCAATTGCCGAATTGAGCTTATGACTTCCCGACGTATTGTTACCTTCGAATTTATAATAAATCTTGGCAGGCGTACCGAGCGCTTTTTCAAGGCAATAAGCACGAACGAGCGGAGCTGGACGATACATCTTGTAAAAGCCAAGGATTTCTTCCGGAATATCAACTTCGCGCGTATCGTTGTCGAGTTCCTGCTCGACGAGTTCCGCACAAAAAACTTGGCCAAGTTCTTCTGCCGTCATGGGTTTGCCAGTGCCAGGATTAACAAGCGGCTCAGGCTTAACTTTCATGTCAGCACGAACGTTGTACCATTTCGTCGGCATTTCAGATTCTTCGAGGTACATTTTGTAAGGGATTTTCTTGTCAGTCATTGCTTTTCTCCTATTTCGGCATTTAAAAAATAAAAAAGGCGCAAGTTAGACACGGGGTGCGCGTTTTAGGGTGCAAAGATTTGGTTTAAAGCTCGAATGCACAGATCGCGCATTCAACCGCTCCGTTATTAAACCAATATCTTTACACCCAGCTACGCCACATTCCGACTAACTTACGCCTTGAAAAACTAAAGTCTGTAATTGCCCGCCAGCAAAACGCTCGGTCTCGGGCTTATCGTCCAAAAGTTCTCTTTCGAACACACTCACTTTTTACACAAGTCGCCTTTTTTTGAAAACAAAAAATTTGTTTTTTTTTCTTTCCATTCTCTTAATTCATTGAATTTTATAGGTTTTTCTTGATTCTTTTTTAATTTGTTTCACTTGACAATTCAAATCATTCTTTTTGTATCTAGCCAAAAAGCATGGCAGGCAATTTATGACTTACGAACGAACGCAACAGTGTTCAGCTTGAAGAAATCTTTTTTTTGTGGGGGGGAAGCCTCCCCCTGAGCGGCTATTGCCATTGCCCAAGGCACAATAGCCCCTTATTCCGTAATGCATCCAAACGCCTGCCTTGGTCTTTGGCAATACGCCGCTACCCCCTCTTCGGTGACGCCTAAAGGTTCTCACCTTTAGCGTCACCGCATCGACAACGACGTTTAACGATTATAAATACACCATTAGTTTTAATATTAAGTTTTTACTTGTATTTTCAAACTACGAGCAAAATCGCCCACCGAATATAAAAAAGGCGCGTATTTGCGAGAGCAAATAGCGGCTTTGCGTCCGCCGTATTGCGAATGCAATAGGCGGCGCGGCCAGACACTATGCGTTAAAAGATTTACCACCGCAAAAGCACGACACGCCACTCGACGCACTGAGCGTTGTAACCGTGTTAGAAAACAAACGTGCATCGTCAGCGGAGAGCAAGCATAGATACACTTTTGAAGTAACCGTTTTGGGAAGATCCACGGCAACGAGAACAATCGTTGGAGGTAGGATGGCACTCCAGGCTTTGCATTGTTTGTGATATGAAACAATTTGATCAAATTCTGGTGCATTTATCAAAGTAAGGCCAACGTCTTGAAGAAGTGCATTCATGGCACTGCCGATATCAGCATTGCGCTCGACGGAGACCACACGATGAGCACGATCTTGAGCGTAGCGACTAGGCGCAATATAGGCAAGGCGCTTAGCGAGGTTTTTAGAAACGATAGCGTTAAAGGCGCGCTCGGATTCTTCGTTATCGGTTTCAAACTGATCGGCAATTTTGTTGAACTCTGCGAAAGAGTCTGCTTGTGCGCGTGCTTCGAGGCAAGCTTTATCGTAGGATCGCAATGCATCGCCTCTGTAATCAGCATTCCTTAAAATCACCTCGAGTAAAACAGGGAAGGATATCGGTTCAACCGCATCAGAAGCTTTTTGGACGATATCGATCATAGCCTCACGCATGCGGTCGATATCGCATTTTGTATCAAAAGGATGCATGAGCGGAGCAATTTGATAGATCGCTTTTTTGTGTTCAACGAATTCAGTCCAAACTTTTCGCGTTTTAAACGATTCAGCTTTATCACTATTTTTAAATTCGCATTTCAGCTTTTCGAGGGCTCTTTGTATACGCGTTTCAGGCGGTAATTGCGTTGAAATCGCATTGGCATGGGGCCATTTTTCTGAATGATCCAGAATGAAAAGGCAGTCAGCGAGTGAGAACGCAGCAAAGAGACGTTGCAAGCGAATGGCTTGATCTTTGGTTAAAGCAGCCGCAAAGTCAGAAGGATAAGTCCCTTCGGGCGCACGTACGTGCATGAGAACGTATCCCATGTACTGCGAATTTTCGGAATCAGCATTTCGATCTGTTGAGCGTGTGAACTGAAGATCGCTGAGCGTACCAGAGAGACGAATAAAAGGATTTTTGCGTGGTCCTGCATCTTTAAATTCGTCTGCCTCGAATGCATAGCCGTTGGCGCCCAGCATTTTGACGTGCGCTTTCATGTCTTCAACGAAGCGTCGGAACGCATCTTCTTTCATGTAAAAGAAATCGCGATCCATATCAGCGCTGTATCGAATCTCTGATGTTGCGGCGACGATGATGTCGCGCATTGCGAACATGTTAAAGACGAGTGTGAAAGCAGCGTAAATATCTTGGCTAAGCGTTTTGTAGGAGAGTTCAACCGTCGCCTGCAATTTTTGCTCACAACAGTTTACAAGCGTTTCGGCAAGATCAGGAGAAGCTGGTATTGGCAACTTATCGTGTTTTTCGACGAGAATATTTGCGAGTGAGAGCATGGCATTGAGCATGAGGGCACAGCATTCTGCGTGCTCGCGGAAGGCTTTGTTTTCGGCATTTCCGGAAGCAGCTTTAAGTGCATCGAGGAGCCTTTTGATGAGGGCATGGTTGCTCTTTGCCAATTTCATCGAGAGCTTGGGTTCAGCAGGGGGGGCAGCCTGAGACTTCGTATTTTCTTCTGCATGATTTTGCATGCGGTTAATAGCTTTAATGAATCGATCAAGGCCTTTAGAAATGGTTTTCAGAGTATTGTCGTAAACTGTCATCTTCATCCTCCAATGGATAGGCAAAAACCAGGAGCTATCGTACACTGATTTAGGCAATATTTGTACTGTGTTTAGTGTCGCTATTGCTTGACAAAACCACCTATTTTAAGCGAAAGTATTAGCGTTTTGGCGTATACACTGATCACGTCAATACCGCTTATAAATTTTTTTCATACAGGATGTATGGATCAAGATGACTGACGAACAAAACCAATCACGGCCGATTCGAACGACAACAGCACGCCGAGGTGCCAGGCGTGGTCTTCGTCGTTCTAAGACACTCGCGGTAAGAGGGCTTCCTCGTGAAAAGGTCGAAGAGGCTCAACAAATATTTCAGACGTTCGAACAGTTTCGGCCTACATCGCGTGGTGAGTGTCGAAATGCCCCTCGTCCTTGTCCGTGGGTAAGCTGTAAGTACCATCTTTATCTTGATATTGTACCTCAGTCTGGTTCGATCAAGATGAATTTTCCTGACCTTGAGGTCTGGGAAATGACAGAAACCTGCGCGCTGGATGTTGCAGACCGAGGCGGTATTACGCTTGAAGATGTGGGTATCCTTTTGAATCTCACGCGTGAACGCATTCGACAAGTCGAAAAAAGCGGCCTTGATAAATTGCGAAATGTTTTGGGCAACGATGACGCGTTTGATGATGACGATGATGAGTTTGCCGGACTCGCTGAGCTTGGTGGTTTTGAAGACGAATAACATCCATCCATCCCTTTAAATCGATTATACTTGGCGTACGCATTGCGTACGCCTTTTTTTATTCTTCTAAAACAGCTCACAGATTCATCCAGAACCATCGGGACGTCCAAACCCCGTAGGATGCGCTGAAATACAGTCGATCGTTGTGGCTCTTCGAAGATACTCTCCCCCCATACTTTTATTTAAATGAGAGATCGCAAGTTCTGCGGGACGAGCCTGCATTTCCTTTGAAGTCACGTAGGCGTTAGAAGCGAAAAGTTCGAGTTGGCGTGGCATACTACGTGATTCAAGATGTACCGCTGTGATTCCTATTGCATGTACAGGCAATTGCCACGCGTATCTTTGTTTGAAAAGCATAAATCCAAAGCTGGCCAAGGTTTGTGTGAGGTCTGTCGGTTGGTTCATGAGATAAAAATACTGATGGAATTTAAGTAAACTGTCGCGTACGCCTAGAGCAATGCCACGTGCGATAAAATTTTCACACCGGAGTGTCTCTGCGACTCTAGCAGCCAATCTCAAAAGAACAGCCCAAACCTCATGATCATGCACGAGATCATGGGGAAGTGTCGTACTGTGTCCGACAGATTTACGAGGGGCAAGCTCGTTTGGCGTGCAGACCTCAGATTGATCCAATCCATTTGCATACAACCACAACAAATGACCGTTTTTTCCAAGCAGACTGCGAATGAATGTCTTGTCACATTGCGCGAGTTCTCCGATCGTGTGAATACCGAAGCGAGAAAGCTTGGCACCGGTGGCGCGTCCTACACCAAACATCGTCGAAGCCTCTAAAGGCCAAACTCGGCGTTTAAAATCGGTGTATCCAAATTCAGTGACGGCATCGGGTTTTCTGTAGTCCGAACCAAGTTTTGCAAAAACTTTGTTAAAGCTGACACCAACAGAAATTGTGAGTCCAAAAGTGTTTTTGACGTGTTCACGTATAAAATTGCCTAGCTCGAGGCCGGAACGTCCAAGTCGATGGATGTCATTTGTAAGGTCAAGCCAACATTCGTCTAATCCGAGCGGTTCAACGCGCGTCGTCAAAGATTCGTAGTACTTTCGAATCGCCCTAGAATACTGAACATACAAATCGTAATGCGGTTCTACAAAGATGATATGAGGGCATTTTTGTTTTGCTTCCCAAAGTGCGTCCCCCGTTTGTACGCCACACACTTTTGCAGCTTCGGACTTTGCTAATACGATTCCTCGTCGTTCAGCAGGATTACCACAGACGGCAATGGCTTTGCCTCGAAGCGTAGGATCTCGAAGCATCTCAATGCTTGCAAAACAATTGTTTATGTCACAGTGCAAAATCGTCCGCATATCAGTTCAGACCTCCTCTCAAAGCTCTTTTAGAATAGTGAACTTAATTTCATTTTACAAATCAAATTTTCATTCTTTTTAACTTAATTTCTACTGAACATCAAACTACTCTGCACAAAGAAGTGACGGCAAGCATGCATGCCGAAGCTTTAGCTGAGGTTCAGAGGGGGTAGCGGCGTATCTGTATCGCCCAAGTTCATAGCTTAAAAAAGCGTTTACAAAGCTAAACTCAAACGAAGCGCAACAGATTGCATTAAAGCTGAAGGACTTGGGGCGAACAGATAGCCGCTCAGGGGGACACTTCCCCCTCAAATGACAAATTCAAAACACCTGAACAGAGGACGTTGAGATGGACTTGGCACGGATGCAAAGAAAACAGCAATGTAAGTGTATGTGGTCAAGTTGCTTGAATTACCCAAGATTCATGGCATATAACCCAACAGGAATCGCATCGTTCTTCATAGAGAAGGACAGACCAAAAACTGGAAACCTAAGGTTTCTAAGCACAACAGGGCAGTTAGCGGCTCAGAGAGTTTGAGACGACGCATGGCAAAGACTGGATTGGTAGTAGAAGGCGGAGCAACACGCGGCATTTATGCTGCGGGCGTTTTAGACGTGCTTTTTGAAAAGGGCATACGATTTGACGGAGTCATTGGCGTTTCTGCCGGAGCCGTTCACGGTTGTTCCTTTGTATCCTGTCAGCCAGGAAGAAGCATACGTTACTACCTCGCTTATTCCGGCGATGCTCGATTTGCCAGTTTACGCAACCTGCTTTTCAAGGGATCCTATATCGGAACGCAGTTTTGTTATCAAGACCTACCCGAAGAGCTCTGTCCATTTGATCATTACACGTTTGAGAATTCCAAGACGCAGTTTTACGTGACCTGTACCGATGTTGCGACCGGCGGTGCCTATTATCGCCGCACACCTTCGCTACGCGGCACGGGAATGGACGCCTTGAGAGCCTCGGCGTCGCTTCCACTTCTGTCTCAAAAAGTCAAACTGGATGGCGTCGAGCTTTTAGATGGTGGAATTGCCGATAGTATTCCTCTCACGGCGTTTCAGGAGCTTGGTTTTGACCGGTGTGTCGTCGTTATGACGAGACCATCAGGTTACCGCAAAACGGAATCGTGTTCGTGGCTTGTGAAATTTCTTTATCGAAAGAGTCCAGCCTTTATCGAGGCTATGCGTACGCGCCATATTCGCTATAATGCAACGATTGATGAAGTTATGAGGCAGGAACAGTGTGGGCAATGTATTGCGTTACGTCCCTCTAAATCCGTTGATATTGCCCATTTAGAAAAGGATCCTCGTAAAATTCTCGAGATGTACGAATTGGGGCGCGCAGATGCGACCGTTAAAATTGGTGCAATTCGCGCTTTTTTGGGATGATTTGCGGTGCTGTTCGCGCTAAAATTATAGACCATTTGTCCTTCCGACACTTATCATGTCGACTGGAAACGTTTACAATTCCTGACCCTATAAGGAGTTCAAGGTGATGAATAAAATAAGGAAGTTTGGCTTAGTACTTCTGTTGGGATTTGGTTTGTCGATCGTTGGAGGAACTTCTGCATTTGCAGATGATATCGCCTCGTACCGTGAATCTATCCATGATTATCAGGCACGTCTTTCCAAACTGAAAACCCAAGACCCTCTCAAATATTCGAGCGAAATGGCCTCTGTTTCTGAATGGATTGAACAGGCTCTTATTCTGATTGGAAGAAATGAGCTTCAGCAGGTCAAGAGCCTCGTCGTTAAGTCGGGTGTCTATCTTGAGTACATCGAAGTCAGCATTGCGAAAGACGCAAAATTGGTCGAAGCTTTAAATGCAGAAACTGAACTCAAAGCGCTCAAAGCTGAATATGGAAAGCTCGAAGCTGAAGTACAGCAGCTTGAGGCTGAAGAAAGCCTTTTGACGAAAAAAATTGAATCGATGACTCAGCCCAAATAGCGCTGTCGACAGGAGAAAACAGATGATGCCACGAACAATCAAATTGGCACTCGCTTTAGCGATCGCGAGTTTTGCGGTGGGCTGTGGTCCTCAGCCTAAACCCGAAGAGCTAACGCAGCTTGAAGAACAACGAGCCAGCGAAGATACGGCCGCGATCAATGTTGCTGCGCCCGAAGCTTATAAACGATGTACAGATCTGACCGAAAAGGCAATCAGCGCCTGGCAGGATGGCGAGCAGTCGACGGCAAAAATGTACGCTTCACTGGGTCAAAGACAGTATGCGACAGCCAGAGCAGAAGCTAAACGACAAGAGGCTTTAGCACGTATCAGTGCGGCCCAAGATGAAGCAAAAGCTATCAAACTTCAAATGGAGACCTTAAATGCTAAGCAAGAAGGTCTGGAAAAAAGTATTTCGTTGATGAAAGCCAACATTGCTAACGCAGATAATGCCAACGCAGAACATCGTATTCAGCTTGCTATGACAGAGCAGGAAAAAGCTCGAAGCATCGAAGCCGACATTGCTGATGCGTCAAAAGCCGTCTACGCCGAAGCGACAGCCAAACTCAAACAAGCAGGCGAAGCCAATGCATACGGTAAACGCGAAGAAGCAAGTGCTTTGGCCGATGAAGCAAAAGCACTCTACATAAAAGCTTATGATTTGGCGAAGCCGGATTACGAAAAACGTCTCGCATCTGCAAAAGCTGCAGAAGCACAAAAAGCTCTGTACGAAGATGCAAAAAATATCGTAGGCCCAACCTATGCCGAAACGACGCTCACTACGACGCGTATGATCTTCGCGAACGCTTTTGAAAAAGACAAATACGATATTTCATACGAAAAACAGGATGCTTTCAAGCGCGTAGCAGAGCTTGCCAAAAAGTATCCTGATGCAGGCATCTCTATCGAAGGTTATACACAGAAAAATACGAAACAGTACTTCGAAGTGAGTCAGCGTCGAGCGGATGCTGTTCGCGATTTTCTCATCAGTCAAGGCGTTGACTATAAACGCATTCAGGTCACAGCTAAGGGCAAAGACTATCTTCGTTATGATGAAAAAACGAAATCGAATCGTCCTCTAAATGACCGTGTTGAGATCATTTTCTCGCTTCACTAATCTTGTTTGGGAGGGGGATGTCTCCCCCTGAGCGCCTATCTTCTTCGGAAACGGCTCATCAACATTGTTCACATTGTCGTAAAGCTTTCGTTTACAGCAACTCAGCCATATTCGGCTACCATCTACGAAACTTGATCCATTTCCTTCGGCGATACGTCGCTACCCCCTCAAATTTGAGCATGATGTTGCGCGACAATTTTAACAGCGATCACGCTCAAAAAAGCATTTTTAAGCGAAAACGCACGCAATTGAGGAGCTTTGCTTTTTGATTGTGGAATTTTGCCTTATGTCATGGACGCATTGACAAAAGGGTTTATTTTGTGGTTAGATAGCACACGACGTAGTTCTTACGTTCGAGATAGCATACATACGATGGTTTTCAGCGAGAGCTGATCACTAAGGAGACACAGGCATGCATATTAAAAGTGGAAAACGCAGCTTGGCAGCCGCGTTGCTTGCAGGCGCATTGATACTTAGCCCGGCAGTTGCCTTTGGCCAGGATGGTTTTGATTTCGGCGGCGACGATGGAATGGATTTCGGCGCAGATGATGGCGGAATGGATTTTGGTGGAGACAGTTCAACTTCGTCTGCAGTCATAGACACGTCATCTTCAGCTTATGCAGCCTATAATCAGGCAAAAAGCCTCATTGATGCTCAGCAGTACGTCGAAGGTGCACGTCAGCTTTATGACATCATCAGCCAAGGCGGAGATGCAGCAGAAAATCTTTCGAACCAACTCCACTTCGAAATGGGCCGTGCCCTCTATAAAATGGGTTATTTCCAGTCGGCACTCAACCATTTTGATATCGTTGTCATGGGTAACCACGACAAAGAATTTGATGAAACACTAAGCTATCTCGTCAATATCGGCGCAGAACTTCCGGGCGAACCTCGTCGTTATTCGCGAGTTTACGATTCCTATCTCGAGAAATTCCCGACCGAAGTTGATCCTAGTATGTATAACGAGGTTGGCTATATGCTCGCTATGGCCGCCTATCGTGAATCCAAATTCGACGACGTCGTTTTCTTCGTTGGTCACGTTGCCGACAATAGCAAATACTATGCTCGCTCTCGTTATCTCGAAGGCGTAACCTATGTTCGTCAGTACAAAGGCCAGGAAGCCCTCGAATCCTTCAAAGAAACCCTTCGTTGGTTGGACGAGAAAAAAGCTAAAGAAGGCTCCCTCACAGCATCTGAGCTTCAGCTTCGCGAATTTACAATCGCTGCTCTCGGCCGCGTCTTCTATCAGGTCGGTTCTACCCTCTGGAAAATGGGCGAACGCGAAAAAGCAGCCAATTCATGGAATACGGCGCTTAAGTATTACAATGCATTCTCGCGTAACAGTGAGATGTGGCTCGAATCCCTCTTCGAAGCAAGCTGGGCTTACTACCGCGTTGACCACTTCGGTAAAGCATTGGGTCTCCTCCTGACCTTGAATAGCCCCTACTTCAATGATAAATATTACCCCGAAGCTATGTTGCTTCAGGCTACAATTTATTATACCAACTGCCACTACGACCGCGTTGTCGATATTCTTACCGATTACAAAGCAACGTACGATCCCCTCAAAGCTAAGGTCGACGAACTCGTTGCTCGCCTCTTCCAGCCCGAAGAAGTTTACGAATTCCTCGATAAAGTCCGTAAGCTCGACAAAGACGATTATGATCCTACCCTCCAGCAGGTCCTTAACGCCGCTGTCCAGGACCGTGACCTTCGCCGCGGTATCGCCTATATCGATATGCTCGATGACGAAATTAAACGCATCGAAGCAGATAAATCCCTCGAAGGTACCCCCCTCGGAAATAGCATGGTTCAGGAAATCATCGCTGTTAAAGCCCTCTCGATCTCTGAAGTCGGTAAAAAAGGTAAACAACGCCTCGAACGCCTCCAGGAAGAACTCCGCGACCTCAACAACCGCGCACTCGATATCGAAATCGAAACAACTGAAAAATATGCAGCTGGCGTAGAGCTCAAAGAACAAGATCCTAACGCTCTTATCGAATTCGAAAATCAAATCGATGAAGTCATGAGCGCTGACGATGAACACCTCTTCTGGACTTTCGACGGCGAATACTGGTACGATGAACTCGGTTACTACTGGTATTACATCTATTCTCGCTGCGGTCGTTAATACCTAGCGATCTCTCCTTAAAAGCCGCTCATTTGAGCGGCTTTTTTTATCTCTTCTATCATTATAAAAGTGATGTTTTGTTTATACCAAATTTTCTCTTCTTTTATCATCTTACCCACTCTGCTCTATTCTGGTTTGTAGGAAAACCATCAATCATAATGAATACTTGTAAAGCAAATCATTGCTGTCCCACTAAAATTTCATAAAATACTCGGACAACTCTACAGTAGCCTTGTTTTATCGATATATAGTCACTTCTAAACATGAAAAAGACTTAAGATTACTTTAATCGCACGCGTCGCGAAGCCGAAGGCAAGCAGCGGGCGCACCGGGCGCGCATGTTGAAGACGAAGTCAAGTTCGCGCGGGGATTCCCAAGGGGCGTCCGCGATACGACGCCTCTTTGGGCCGTCCGTAGAACAGAATGAGAATAAGAAAAGTATAAAATTCTGTAACGAACGCATTTCGTTATAGTTAATGAAAATATGTTGTGGGACAGCAGTGCTTATTCATCTGTCTTTCGTTAGTATAATTGACTTAACATTACGACAGTCCCAACCAACTTCACTTACAAATACGCCAACCTTGTCTCTTTCACTATGCAATGAAAATTGCACCTCTTAAAAAAAAAACGACATTCAAAGCGTAACGAATCGATTTTCGAAGGCATAACTGTATAGAGGAAAACAGGTCTGTTCTCCTCACAAATGCTTTGCCAGAAGGAGATCACTTATGCGTTCGTATCGCGTTGACAGTTCTAGTTGTCGTAGTCCACCTAAAACTTATCTACCCCGCCTAAGTTATACTCCGTTGACGAACGCATATGACTTGCGGCGCAGCTCGCTCAAACGAATTTCTACGTCATGTACTCGCTGGGCGCAGAAATTTTGTGGAGTTTTTCGGTTTGACCACGAAGTTTTTTTGAGATTTTTCAAAAAAACGCTCAGGTGAAACTGCCGGAGGCGTCTGTCCGGCGGTCGGCCCTGAGCAGCAAACCGGCGGTGGTGGAGGCGGGGGCGGGGCCCAAAATTTGGGCCCGAACTGCAGCCTAAGCCCACCGTTCCTCAGGCTAAAATCACGGATACTCGCGCAGTTAAACAAAATGCGAACTCGAACACATTATTAAGGCTTACAACTCTCACATAAAATATCCCTTGCCAACGCACAATATTATCCATCACGTACACCATCAAGATAAATGAAAATATCAGATTAACCTTAATGCGTTTTGCCGTCGAACATACGCGTGCATAAGAAGATGTACGCAGAGAGCAGACGTTTTCTGTTGCATAGCAGAATAATAAAAAAAGCGGCGTATCGCGTGAGCGATAGCCGCTTTGCGCAGCCGTATTGGCAAAGCCGATAGGCTGCGTTACAAAAACTAGGCGTCAGAAATTAGAGCATTTCTTTGACAGCTTTTTTGATATTAGCAAGTTTGTATTCGAGCGCCGCTTTAATAACGGGATATTCGTCTTTTGAGGCGTGACCGATGACGCCAAGGTAGGCTTTAAGTTTGGGCTCGGTGCCAGAGGGACGCAAGGAAATCCAGCTATTATCTGCGAGATAGAAGGTAAGCATATCCTGTTTGGGGAGATGGATAACGGGAATAACTTCGCCGGATTTGAGATCTGTCGTACGCGAATTGAGGAGATCGCGAACGCAGGCGACGTCTATACCAGCGATAGCTGCAGGCGGATTGTTGCGGAGGTCAGAGAGGACTTTAGCCATCGTGTCTTTGCCAGAGAGACCTTCGTAGAAGCGCTCTGCAGCATCTTCGCAGTGAATACCGTTATTAATGTAAATTTCGTCAAGGACGTCGATCACGCGTTTGCCTTTGGCTTTACAATCGGCAGCAAGTTCAGCGAGGAGGAGAACTGAGATGATACCGTCTTTATCGCGAGCATCACTAAAGGTGAAACCGAAGGCTTCTTCATAGGCGAAGAGGAAGTTCTGACCACATTTCACGCGCTGATCAGCGACATTGCCCATCCATTTAAAACCAGTGAGGGTTTCTTGGAAATCAACGCCAGCATTTTCGCAGATGGCGCGCGTAAGGGGGCTCGAAACGACAGAGCAAATAGCAAAGCTATCGGTATTGCGTTTGTCATCCGCGAGGTTTTCGATGATGTAGTTGAGCATGAGGGCACCAATTTGGTTGCCACCAAGGACTTTGTATTCACCGTTAACGGGGATTGCAACACCGAGGCGGTCAGCATCACCGTCGTTTGCGAGGACAATTTCGGCGTTGACTTCTTTGGCCATTTTAAGCGCACGCGGCCATGTGTCTGCGCGTTCGGGGTTAGGAGCATCGAGGCCTGCGAAATCTCCCGAAGGCGTTTTTTCTTCTTCGACAACGCGAACTTTTTTGAAGCCAGCTTTGTCAAAAGAAGCTTTAGCACATGCCCAACCTGTACCGCCGAGCGGTGTATAAATGACGTCGACGTCCGTTTTGCCTGTACGAACGGCGCTTTTGACGACCCAGTCAGTATAAGCATCAATCATAGCATCGCCCATGATCTCAATGAGGCCTTTAGCAATGCCATCTTCGACTGAAATGCTGTCGTTACCAATGTCAGCGAGTTTGTCCATACGCGAAGCGACTTGAGCATCGACAGGGCTGATGATCTGAGCGCCATTGGACCAGAAAACTTTGTAGCCGTTGTAAACTTTGGGGTTATGGGAGCTCGTAATCATTACACCAGCAAAGGCGTTCTTAGTACGAATTGCGAACGGAACGAGATTTGTCGGCGTGAGACGATCGTAAAGATAAACTTTAATGCCGTTTGCCGCGAGTACGCCAGCGGTCATCTTGGCAAATTTTTCAGAGTTGTGACGGCAGTCATAACCTACGACAACGCCACGTTTGACAGCTTCATCGCCATACTCTTCGATGAGACACTGCGCAAGGGCACGCGTGGCTTTGGCGATCATATAAATATTCATCATGGTACGTCCGGCACCCATGACTCCGCGAAGACCCGCAGTTCCAAACTGCATACTGGCACCAAATCGATTCTTGATCGTTTCGATGTCGTTGGCATCGATGAGCTTTTGCACTTCTGCTCGCGTTTCGGCGTCAAAAGGTTCGGCGGCCCACTGTTTTGCAATTTCAATCGACTGTGCTGCGATGTCTGTCATAAATTCTCCTCAATACTTGCCTTATTTGGCAAAAAAACAATAAAAATCGCCCTCTTGCAGGCGATACAAATACAAAGCGAGCTTTTTAGTACAGAATTGCATAAAATAAAAGCGGGCAATCTTTATTCGCTAAAAAACACGCAGTGAAAGCGAAATAATCGAATGTAGGTGTTTGTGGGCTTCGCCTATTCGCCTACGGCGAATACGGCTTCGCAGCCGTCCTATTTGCTTCGCAAATACGTCCGGCTCTTTATAGTATAAAGCCCACCCCATCGAGCCGCTTTAAACTGCGGCACAATGCATTAAAAGATTATTGTAATTTCGCGGGCATTGCGCGAAGAATATTGTATGCCGTAAACAGTTGTAAGTCTTCGATCGTTGGCGTAACAGGTTGAAGGTCACTGGCCTGTGCAGCTTCGGGGCCTGGTGGAAGCGCTCCCGGCAGGTCTTTTTCACGCATGACACGTTTTTCAGAGGGCGTAACGAGTTCAGCCGCTTCAACATAAAAATCTGGCGTGATGCCAAGCGTTTGAATCGAACGTCCATCTGGCGTGTAGTAGCGCCCGATCGTAAGTTTGAGCGACGAGCCATCCTTAAGCGTAAACAGACTTTGTACGCTGGCCTTGCCAAAAGATGTCGTACCAACAATGTACGCGCGTTTGTTAGCCTGAAGCGCCCCTGCGACTATCTCTGATGCAGATGCGGATCCTGCATCAATTAAAACAACCAGCGGAAAATCAAACGCAGTACCTCGACTCGCTGTATAAGTCTGCATAACAACGCCATCTCTTCCTCGCGTTTCGACAATCGTGCCGCTGTCTAAAAAATAGTCGACCAATGACGTTGCTTCGCGAATAAAGCCACCAGGGTTTTGCCGTAGATCCAAAACTAAACCTCGCAAATCCCCACCCACAAGCGATTGCAGACGTTTGATCTCTGTTTTGACTTTCTCTGCAGACCCTGGACCAAACGATTTAAGCGCGACATAGCCATAGTGCAGGTCGAGCAGCTGCGTAAATGTAAGTGGCGTTTGAACGACAGCGCGCGTAAGCGTATAACTTCGAGGTGCAAGACTGTTGACTCGACGAACGGTCAAAGTCAATTTTGAGCCCGCCGCGCCATGAAGTTTCATCTGCAGATGATCGAGTGACATTTGTGAAACATCTTCGCCATCAATAGCGAGGATCGTATCGCCCGATTCCAACCCAGCTTGTGCAGCCGGTCCACCAGGAATCGCAGTGATGATCTGAAGTGAGCTTTCACGCAGACCAACTTCGACGCCAATGCCGACAAATTGTCCGCCAGTTCGCATCTCAAAGTCACGTCGCTCATCTGCACTCATAAAGCTCGAATGTGGATCGAGTGCCCGTATCATGCCGTTAATCGCTCCGTCGATGACCTTATTGCGGTCGATTGTATCAACATAGTTCGATTCGACGACGCTCAGAATCTGAGCAAAGGCATCAAGTCGAGCATATGGATCTTGCTTTTTTTTGTCGTCAGCGTTTGCCGTACCGCAGACGAGGCTCAATCCCAAGAGTATGGGCAGAATGCGTTTGAAGTTCATCATGGTTTGATTGTTTGAAGAAAAATGTTTGCAGTCGTCAACGTTAGGCGTGTCGCTGCAGACCGCCGGTTGTTGAGCTTAGTCAACGACGAGGGGGTAGCTGCGTATCTTCGCAGAAGATAGCAGCTCAGGGGGATACTTCCCCCTTTCAAAAAATATTAGCTAAAGAAAGTCGCGTTCGAGCATTCTTTGCAAAGGGTTCGGCGTGCCATGGTAAGCGCACCGCAAGCATCACATCGTTTAAAGTAAGGATCCATCGGCTCTTTGTCGAGTTCGACTGCAGGCTGTTCGCTAATTGCGGGAACGTCAGCCGAAGCAAACTCGCGCAGAACAGGAAGGTTGACGTATAGACAAGGTGTCTGTGTACGCAAGACGGCGCTCATCTCATCAGCCGTAAGCTCCGCATAAATCGCACGCGCCTCATTCGCATTGCCTAAAAGTTCCTCAAGAATACCGGCATAAAGTCTAACAGCAGACTCCAACTGAATTTCGGGTGCAAGTTCGCGGAGCGCGTGACGTGCGGCATCAATGCGATTGATTGCCATGAAAACCCGGACTTTCAGAAGACTGGCTTCGACGCGCTGCGAAGCAGCAAATACACGCTGCGCTGTCGTAGCCTGTTCAAGTGCACTCCCCAGCCAACGCATGCCCAAATAGGCTTCGCCCAAGATCAGCGGCAGACGCGGATCGTTTGCCGAAAGCTTGCGCGCATGAATCGCATCCGCACGTGCCTTTTCAAATTCGCCAAGGTGCAACAGACATTCGGCACGTTGACAAAGCAAATTGGCATCTTCAGCGTTTTCTTCGAGCGCCTTCGTATACTCGGCCAGTTTTTCTTCGTCGCTTGATTCTTTTTGCGTCGCCAACATCGACAAGCGTCGACAAATCACGGCAGCTTCTTCGTTTTCAGGTTCGAGAGCCAAGGCACACTGAATGTCGCGCAAGGCGTATTCCACAAATCGACCAGCCTCACGAAGTTTAGCGCGCTCGACAAACGCTTCTGCCGCATCGGGATCGCTCAGATCGATCTGAGCCAACAACGCCGAAGCTTCATCTGATTTGCCCAAAACGATCAACGCGCGCGCTTTGAGCGCACGCAATGCCGGCGCATCTGGGTTGTTCTCACAATACTTGTCGATCATCGTCACCGCTTCGGCTGCTTTATCATCGACCATACCGCGTATTTTGTTCATAAAGGAAGCGAGCGACTCTTTGATCAGACCACGTGCACTGAGGGCATCGATGCCTTTACGACACAAAACAGCAATGGGCTGACCCGTAAACTCAGCTTCGATAGACTCTAGCGCGTCACCAACATCCGGCGTTTCCAAAAACGCAAAGCCTTGTACGATACCTTCACGCGTCGCCTCACTACCATTTTTAATGTACTTCTCGTGAAGGGCTGCAAGAGCATCCAGTGCACTTGGATAGGCCAAAACCAACAGGATTGCATAGACGCGGCGCTCCATATCTGATTGGGATGCGTCGAACAAATCGGTCAGACTCGCGACGGTCATCGCTTCCATATACTGTCCCATGGCTACGGCGATTTTGTCGGCCGCTGCACCGCGAGTTTCGACGCGAAGTGTACCGATGTCCTGGTAAAACTTCATCGTCACGATGTTCGATTTGTCCTCAGTGTAAAATACAATCGCTGGACTTTCGCGCTTGCGTTCACTTGCCGGCTGCTGGACAAATCCTTGCCCCATCAGCACTTGCGCTATCATACCAAGATCCTGCTGCGGCATTTGTGAGGGAATCAGTGTGATCATAGTCTATCGTTTCTCCATCCATCTTAGAATATTCGTTGAGAATACCTCTTATCGCTTTGCATTTTGCATTGAGACACAATCGCCCCAAAACCAGCGCATTCTACTCCAGATGCACAATCATTTGGGGGGGATTTTTGCTGTCTGACCCACGGGCAATATGCGCAAAAAAAGCGGCTCTGCTCAGGTATAGACGAGTCAGGCCGCTTATATAAGCCCAAAGAATTCAGCGCGTCTAACGACGTTCACAAATCTCAAGTGCACGTTCGCCCATGTCACGGGCTGTAGGATCATCTTCCATTTTAAGCATGATCTCGAGATCGGGAATGAAAACGCTCCACTGCGTGAAAGCAATGGCACGGGCGGCACAGCAACGCGTGCGAGGTAGGTCGTGATCAAGTGCTTCCGAAAGCGTGCGTATGATATCTGCGTCTGGTTTTCGAGCAAGTAAACCAAGCGCAATGAGAAGTTGGGCATCGTAAAAACGACCATGGCAGGTATCGACGAGTTCGCCAATCGTATAACAATCGATCGTCTCGCGAAAAGCAGTCTCGGCTTCTTTAACAATCCATGCCTGTTTGGAGGAGATCGTCGCATAGCAGACTTCGTTGTGCAGATCGCGAACAATAGAAAGTTCCGTTTGAAGCTCTTCGTTCGCACTTTGCCAGGTAATCTGGTGAAGCTGCGTAACTTCGGAGGATTCGTCACTCATGAGAATAAGCTCAGCCCCATTGGAGCCTAAGCGCTGTATGACGCTCATGACCTTTTCGAAAAATTCGGGGTCGTTGGGATCGGGGTTATCTCGAAATACACATCTTCTTTTTTGCATAACGTTCTACCTTTAAGTTCGCGTTTTGTCGTCTGCCAGCCCGAACTGACACGAACAGTTTAGCACGTTGAATCGAGTTTGTCTTTATAACGCAAGAAAACACTGACAAACCGCTCTTGGTATGTGCAAGTGTGACATCAAGCTCTAATTATAGTAATATAGGGAAGTTAAAGGCACAAAAGCGTGTTTTTAATGATAGGCCGTATGGTACGTCCTAAAGATTTGAGAGCACTGATCATGCCTAAAAAAACCGCGAAAAAGAATTGCATCGGCTGTCAGGCCGAACTTGAAATAGATTTCGCCCAATGCCCATACTGCAAAAGCGCGCAATTGACGCGTGGCGAAATCGTCCTTCAACGCTTAGGCAAAGCTGTAATCCCCACGGCAAGCCCTGCAACGCGAATGCTCCTTTTTTTGAATATTCTGCTGTTCGTGGTTTTGACGATCGATATTTTACTCCATCCGGATTTTACGCTGCAAGATGCTCTTTTTACGCCACCCGCCGAAATCGTACTGCGCTGGGGAGCTCAGATAAAGGGCGAACTGGTTTGGTGGCGTGTGTTTACGGCAAACTTTGCGCATCTCGGATTAGTCCACATTCTTTTTAATATGATGGCTTTGCGTTACGTTGGACCTTATGTCGAACGTACTTTTGGAGCTCCAGTCACCTTTGGCGCTTTTGTCTTTTTGGGCGCTGCATCCATGACAGCCTCTAATCTTATCGGTGACGCGGGGATCGTTGTTGCCGGTGCAAGCGGGGCAATCATGGCTCTGATCGCAATGGCCGGTATTGCAGCCCATCGAGAACACACGCCTCTTTCGCTCAAAATCCGCAATAGTATGCTGACAGCAGCAGCTGCAACCGTTGGATTCGGCATTCTCGTCAACGGTTCGATAGCCAAATCCATGGGACACGGCATCGACAACATCGCGCACATCGCCGGCCTTGTCGTCGGTCTCATCGCCGGCCTTATCCTACCGCGACTTAATGCAACTGGTTTTACCAAACGTTGGCAGTATCGACTCTCCTACGCGCTCTGCCTTGGCTCACTCGCGGTCATCATCCCCGCTTTTTGTACGCTTGGCATCGTTGGCGGAAATGAAAAATCTCAAAGAGAATGTGAGCAAAATCTATTGATCAAAAACTACGATCAAGCGCTTACGTCATGCAAAACTGCTTTTGACGCTGATAACAACAATCCTAACGCGTGGCGAAACTACATTCTCGTAAATGCACTGCGCAAAGATTACAAAACGGCGAATACGCTGTGTAAACGCGCTGATGAACAATTTGCATCCCAAAAAGAAGACAATCGTCCCCTGCCTTTCACAATGCTGTGTGATCAAATTCGTTTCTAATTATACTGCAACGCATTTTATTTTTTTGCTTCGCCTATTGCCCGTCGGGCAATACGGCTTCGCAGTTTCATGCTCAATCTGTACAATCATACAAAAAGCGTGTACCACGTGCATTCGCTTCTATAAGGCTCAGCTTTGCCCCACGATTTTTTAATATACAAGAAATATTCATTTACTGAGTTAATTTCGCTTCAGTAAAACGAACGTTTAGTGAGACAGCAATGATATTTATATTGAGTTATATATCATTGCTGTCAATTTGAACTTTTAGAGATAATAATAAAATTGTTTTTGTCTCGTTATGCGGCATTCGTACGAAGCTTTTTGCTCGCATAAATCACTACAACCATACTCCAGATCACGTAAAGTCCAACAACAATCATCGTTTCAGGTATGAGTGGTACAAATAAAGCCGTCAACGCTATAAGACCACCATGGTACATCCCACTTTTTTTGATAAATTGCATGATGACATTGTAACTCTCTTCGGTAAGTATTTTTTTGTTCTCTTTAGCATAATGACGCGGAAGCATGGGAATCCAGTGGCTCATAAAAATCTGAAAAATACCCACGCCAACAAAAATAATCCGAATCAAAAAATCACCGCGCACGTAAGCATTGGGCGAACCATATATAAAGGCATTGATACAAATACATAGGTTGATTAGGTTGAGCAAAACTAATGCACCATTTGTAATATAAGAAAGTGCCAAATTATCAGATCCTAACCCTCGGACACGACTAATGACCTGCGCTACAACTAAAACACAGGCAATAAACACGCAACAAATTGGAAAGATCATGTACGTGAGTGGCGAGCCATAGGCGTCTGCTGTGCCTGCCGCATTAAAATGAATCGGCACTGAATCAGGCATGAGCGCAACAAACACTCCCGAAACAACAAACAATAAAATCGTGAGAATGATTGTAATAATGATGCTTTTTTTCATGGTAAATCTCCTAAATTGTAAAATTAAAGAGAACAGCCCACGGTTTTGCACCGGTAAGTCCAGTTTAGACCGTGCGCTTTTTTTGGCAAGAACGATTTTGGGATGTTTTGCAAAAAGTATCGTCCTATCTCTGCACTGCTTGACGTGCGCATTTGCTTGCTTGGTACGAACCACAACGCATTTTGTTCATTTGTGACATGAACTTTTTTAAAATGTACGGAGATTGTATCTATTTATCTGAGTTATCCACAAATTTTACTTATTTTTCCACAAGTTATCCACAGATACACCACAACCAATCCACAGCCTGGCTCCCCCTATCCACCTAATGCGTAAAAATTGTGGAAAAATCGTTTTATTGTCCGTTCAAGGTGGGCATAGTATCCGTCACAGCCTCGCACGTCGTTGACTTGTCAGAGCGAATACGTGCGAAATCTACGACAAATTGTTCAATAAGTCTGGAAACGTAACAAATGTATAAACGGGTTCTGATTGCAAACCGCGCGGATTGTGCCGCAAGATTAATAGATGGAGTTCATGCGCTCGGCATTGAGGCGGTATTGGCCGTCGGCACAAACGACCGATTATCCCTTCCCGAATCGAAAGCCGATGAGATCATCGTAACGGGTGCAGATCGAGATGCTTTTGTTCATGCCGAGAATCTTATCGAAGCAGCACACCAACGCCACTGCGAAGCCCTTTTGCCCGGTTGGGGTTTTTTGAGCGAAACTGCTATTTTTGCACAACAATGTCGTTTAAGCGGCATTCACTTTGTTGGCCCCAAGACATCGCAACTCGCCCTTTTTGGGGACAAACTCGAAACGCTCAAAAAGCTCGCTCCCCCGCTCGGTTTACCTCAACACTATCTTTGCTGTGATGACCCACAATTTACAGACAAATTGGCTCAAGCCTCCCAACAAAATTGGGTTTTAAAAAATCGCATGGGCGGTGGAGGAAAGGGGATTTACCTGTGTGGATCTGCAGCTAATCTTGTGCAGCAGCTCCACGACCTCACACAGACCAACAGCCTCAATGCGTACTATGCCGAACCACTCGTTTCGGGAAGACATATTGAATTTCAGATTTTTGGCGACGGCAGCGGAAAAGCTCGCGTCCTGGGCGTCCGTGATTGCTCCGATCAAAAACGATGTCAAAAGCAACGCGAGTTTCACGTCGCTTTTAATTCGGAAGCATGGATTCGTCCGTTTGTAGCACGAATCGAAGCTGCTTTTGCATCGCTTGGCTATAAATCTTGGGGGACACTCGAAACGATCGTTGCTGCCGATGGACAAATCCACCTTCTCGAAGTAAATCCTCGTCTACAAGTAGAACATGGTGTGACAGAAATGGCGACAGGCATCGATCTCGTACGCGCCGCACTCATGCTGGAGTGCGGCCATTCACTTGACGAAGCCTTATTTACGTCAGAACCGATCGATACCGAACACGTCGAAGTCGAAGAAAATCGTTATTTTGCAGAACGACCAGGTCCTGCACCGCTCCCCGTCTTCGATGGGTATGATTGGCCACATTCACCCTATGATAGCGATCAAGATGTGCGCATCGAAACGGGATATATGCCCAACGAAGTCGTCACGGGGGCTTTTGATGGCATGATTGCCCGCATCATAAGGCGAAGATGGATCTAAATCTAAATCTAAATCATATAAATGATGAGTGTCGTCGATCATGATCGACTGCATTTTGAATTACAAAATAGCTAAGACTTCTTCAAAGTTTTGAAGGAAGGCTTCAAGGCAGGCTTTGGGCGTAACGAGTGCAGGCGAAAGCGATACGACTTGTGACCAGGGCCCACTTGGCAGGAGCATAAAACCACGATCTCGCATGAGATCAACGACTTTGAGCGCAAGATCAGTGCGAGGCGTACCATCTTTTTGCGAAAACTCGATGCCGATCATAAAACCTTTGCCTCGAACTTCTCGGATAATGTCCGTACGGCTTTGAGCAATACGCTGCAACGCATCTTTTAGCCAGGCACCGAGCTCTGCAGCGCGTTCGGGAAGATGATCTCGCTCTAAGATTTCCAGGGCTTTGAGTCCGACTGCACACCCCATTGGATTACCCAAAAACGTGCTGGTATGAATGGCTTCTGCTGTATTGAGCGGCCAGTGTTTGAGGACTTCGGGCGTTGCAATGGCTGCCGAAAGCGGAAAACCGCCTGTCATGGCTTTGCCCAAACAAAGAATATCAGGGACGACCTCTTCGTGGCAGCAAGCAAAACGGGCGCCCGTACGGCCAAAACCAGTGTAAATCTCATCCAAAATAAGCAAAACGCCGTTGCGCGTACAAAGATCACGCAGTGCCTTGAGCCAGCCCTTAGGCGGTACGACGTCGCCACCTCGTCCTTGAACGGGTTCAGCAATGATGGCTGCAACATCGGCAGCCCCGCTAGAAGGTGCTTTAAGCAGTCGTTCGATATGTTTAAGGCAGGCAAACTCACAGGAATCAGGCGTTTTGCCATAGGCACAGCGTGCACAGTAGGCATAGGGAACATAGGTCGTTTCGGCACAGATGCGGCTCTTAAAAGGACGTTTAAATTCGTCTGAGTGGCCTGTGAGTGAAAGCGCACCATAACTTAAACCGTGATAACAGTTTTCAAAGGCAATAAAGCGGGAGCGTTTAGTCGCAATCTGAGCCATTTTCGTTGCGGTTTCGATGGCTTCGGCACCAGACTGACTGAGCAAAGCCTGATTGAGATTGCCAGGACACATTTCAGCGAGTTTTTTAAGAAAAGCGATCTTTGTATCGGTGGGATAAACATCGCCCATACCGTGCATGAGCTTTTGAGCTTGGGTATTGAGCGCTTCAACGAGTTCGTCGTTTGCGTGTCCGTAGGCAGCAACGGCAAAGCAGGCACCCATATCGACGTAGACGCGTCCATCGGCGTCCCAAATGAATGCACCTTTACCACGCGCAATGACGATAGGATCGCGTTCGATGCCGACTTCACCATCAAACCGGGCGCGTCGTGCCGTAAGACCAGCACATTCATATTGCGCAAGTTCGGTGGTTAGATCCGTTTCGCGTGCTGGAGCGCCGTAGCCGGATTTTTGATAAGCTTCACGGTTATTTTTGATTTGATCAAGCAACGATTTAACTTCGGTATCGTTCATTGTATTAACCTTTGTTTAAAGTGTGACGCACCCTCATCAAGGTGCGGAGGCGTATTGCGCGCAAGCAGCAATAGCCGAAGCCGCTGCGCGTATGGCTAGCCATAGCGCAGCGTAAAATGATTATACTTTATTATATTATAAAAGCAGGGCACAGGCTGGACAGCTTTCGGGTTTGTGGCCTGTTGCTTTACAGTAAGTGCGTCCAAAAAGAATGAGTTGAAGATGTCGTTTTAGCCATTCTTCGGGTGGAAATAGTTTGCACAAATCTTTTTCGACAGCGTCGGCGGTTTTGCCATGTGACCAATTCCAGCGTGCGCTGAGACGCAAAATGTGCGTATCAACAGGAAATGCAGGAATACCAAATGCATGAGAGAGGACGACGTTTGCCGTTTTCCGTCCGACGCAAGGCAGGGCTTCGAGCGCTTTGCGATCGGATGGCACCTGGCCGTCAAACTGATCGCGAAGTGTTTCGCTAATTTTTATAATAGCAGGCGCTTTTCGTGTATATAAACCACACGGCTTTATAATTTCCGTGACTTTATCGACGCCAAGCGATGCAATTTCGGCAGGCGTTTTGCCGTGCTTGAGCAATTCTGGCATGACCTCATTCACACGTTTGTCTGTGCATTGTGCAGACAATACAACCGCAATGAGCAGCGAATAGGGATCAGAAAAGTCAAGCGGGATGTGAGGATCTGGAATTGTACGATCAAGAACAGCCACGATTTCATGAAAAAAATTCGGTAGTTTCATTATTATTACAAATTCTACAAACTAGGCATTACCTAATTTATAATAACAATCGTTCATTTGAGTCACATTATAATACAGTCAATAATGATAACTTTCAAACTTTGTTTATTTAATGATATGCTGCTGCGGAAGTTCAGAAAGATTTTTAAAAAATTCACAAACTTCATCAAGCTTAGCAGCAGGAACGCAATCAGGTTCGCAACCATTTTGTATAAGATACTTGGCGAGTGTATTTGATGGTATTTTGAGAAGATGCGCAAGCGTACCTGTATCGGTGTCTTCGTGTGCGGAGCGGATAAGACGGAGTTCGGCTGCTCGCCAAGCATGCGCCCAAGGGCGGTCTTCCATGCGCCTAAAACTTGGTAAAGCCATGCTCGGACTCGCCAAGCCACAGAATAATAATTCGAGCAAATCGTCGATGAATACACGCACGATTGCGTCAGGTACATCCTCCCCGCGTGCATAGCGAAACATAGCGAGCATGCCTATCGTAAACCCTGAATTTTCGTCAGGTTTAGGCGCTGGTGATGAAGAAGGTACACCGATCCACGTGTCGAGTTTGTCCCGGCGTGCCATAATGACGAGTGATAGACGTTTGGCTTCGGCCAAAGCTGCTGTGTCTGAAAGATCGGAAAGAGAGGGCATTGCAAATTCCTCTATGGTGGTTGATGTGTCCCAATGTTGTGCAGCTGATGAAAAGCTGTGACGCATGCTGCACATAATTGCGCAGGTATTATCTACAAAAGATTATAGTTAAATATCGAATAAAATTACAGATTGAAATATCATTTTACGTGTCGCACCAATCAACGCATCCCAAGACGTTTGCACAAACACATCATCGCAGTTTTTTATGAAGGGGGAAGCCTCCCCCTGAGCGGCTATCTTCTTCGAAGATACGCCGCTACCCCCTCTGCCTGCGGCCGCCTTCTCTCCAAACCTCAACAAAACGCATTCGACAAGCAAACATCATTGCTCTATATATCTTTCTGCACGAACGCAATCCGCTTCGTACGCACTTGTCTGCCAAACAGTATTTTAAGCGCCACGCTTGAACATCTTTCTTATTCGTTAGCAGATCCTCAATCTATAACTAAGGAAACCTCATGAACGTGTACCACAACACCCACAAATACATCAAAAAGCATTCTGCCGCGCTCGTAACGGTATGCATGGCTTATATTTTAACCTCATGTTCCGTGGATAGCTATCTTGAGTGTGAAGAAATATTAAACGATGAGGGGCAAAAGTTCCTTCACCTCAATGAAGATGGCGTCTGTGAAGCAGACACAGACGAAAAATGCGGTAGTCTTGGAACCAACTGCCACAAATCCGTTTCTAACGGACGATGTGTTAATGGCGAATGTCAAACCGTTTGTATGGATCATGCAGAAATACAAGATGGCATGTGTGTGTAATACGCAAGACCACTATGACACCACCCCAGTCGATGGCCATTGTATTTGCGAAAATGGTTATCACATGATCGAAGACGGAAGCTGCGTAAAAAATTCTGCCTTGAACTGTGGCCCCAAATACAATGCACCCGATAATCCATCCCAAATCAAGCGTTGTACTGACGATAACCTGGGCAATACTTCTTATTGCAGCGACGACGGAGAATGCGTATTTCAATGCAACCGTGACGAAAATTATGATCAGATCATACTTGAGCCACAAGCCGAAGATTATAAAAAATACACGTGCATACAAAATATTATACAAATCGAAGAAACAATACAAACAGAAGACTCAGAAATCAAACGCAACTATTACGATTGTGTAGAGAAAACCGCCAATGTAAAATGTACAGGCCCAAAAGAAAAATCTTGCGATGAATCAAGAAAAAATAGTGGCATGTGCATTTGCCCTGATGGCTTTCTAACGATTAATGACAATGGTACGTTGATCAAAGCAGCTTGCATTGGAGATGCTCAAGACTTTTATGAATTTGAGATATCTAATGCCGGTTTTCAATCATCAGATCCACGTTGGAACACCGAAACAAACAAAGACAATGCCTATATTCTGATGAACAATATTCGGTTTTTTCTTTATCCACTACTCCAAACTAATCAGTTGTCTTGGATGGGCATTGGATGGAGCGACGGTTCATTAGAAAATAAAATGCCTGGCTTTACCGGTAAATTTTATGGAAATAACAAAACCATAACAATGGGTACTGTACACTGTAATCAAGCGACAGAATCGGGATGTGGATTATTTAGTAAACTCATCGGCGCTACAGTTAAAGATTTAAATATAGATATAAGCTTAACTATAGAGGCCTCTAATACGCCCATTCCTATCGGATCCATTGCAGGTGCAGTTGTAGGTAACACGGTCATCGATCATTGTACAGTACAAGGGTCTGTTCAAGCAAGACGTTATATTCAATACCTAAACACTTCATATCTTTCGGTGGGAGGTATGATCGGCATCGCAGAAGGCGATGCGTCTGGCGAACCTCTAATTACAAATTCAACAGCCAATATGTATGTTTATTGTGATGCCGTTATTCCAGAGAACTGTGATTCATCTTGTGGAGCTTCTAAAGTTGTCCCTATGCATTGCGGGGGATTGATCGGGACGGCCCATAATACGCATTTAGAAAATGTGGCTTACGACAATCAACCACATACCATCACCTGTATTACTCCACATTCAAGTTGTATTTGTTCGAATAATCATGATTGTTCAACTACACCTAAAAAATCAATTTATGCGCTAGTTGGATCGGTCGGCGGAATCGTTGGCGACATCGAAAATAGTAAAATATCTACAGCCACAGTAAAAACACTATTTAATCCTAGTAATGGATCTTTTGGGACAATTGAAAGCATTCTTCCCAAAAATATAAAACAAGAATATACAAACTATATTAAAGATCAAAGTTACGTTGGTGGCATTGCAGGTACGGCCAAAGACACCTTGATTCAAAAGGCTAAGGTAATCTTTCAATATCCGACGGATGATACATCGATTTCTATGCTCAGCGGCGGGGATGCGAAAGGAGGACTCGTCGGCAAATATACTGGAACAGATAATGAAAAAGCGCAGATCTCTGATTCTAGCTTTACTGACAACCTGTGCAGCAATGGTAAATCCACAACAGAAAATCTAATTGGCGAAATAGAAGGTAACGTCACTCTAGATCAGTGTGACTGTAAGTAACCAACCAATTCTTTGCTGTTTCACGAATAAATACGCGATCAATATTGATAAAAAACGTATTCGCGGCCCACAAAAAAAGGCCGGCGTATTTGCGAAAGCGAATAGCCGGCCGAGCGAGCGAGCGTATTCGCGAAAGCGAATAGCTCGCCTAGAGATAGAAAAGTTAGAGAATGGCGATCACGCAAGAGGATGAGCAAGGTACCGTCGAGGTGGGATCGGCGGGATCACACTCTTCGCCGCTGTCCATTTGAACAATACCATCGCCGCAGAACGGGCCGCGCTGCTGACAACCAGGCATACAACCATTGTATGAGCCATCGTTTTTGCCATCATCACAAGCTTCATAGGCAGCTGCGACGATGCCATCACCACAATAAGGCGGTTGATAAGAGCAACCAAGACCACAGTGACCGTAAGCGCCATCGTTTATACCGTCGTCACACACTTCGCCGAGGAAGGCAGAAACGATACTGTCACCGCACGTCGGAACTTTGCACGCTGTCGTACACATATCTTCGTTGGAAGTATTGCCATCATCACATTCTTCGCCAGCCGCACGATCGAGAATACCGTCGCCGCAACCCGAAATGCGGCAGGTATCGAGACAGCCAGCATGATAGTCGGGAGCAGAAGGATCGGTGATCATGTAATCGCACTGTTCATGCGCATCGAGCTTGCCGTTACCGCAAGTATCAGGAATCAAGTGACAGGTCGTTTTATCGCACCACTCAACTCCGGCAGCCCCACCATCACACTGTTCACCTTGCTCAATTTTGCCATTGCCGCAATATGCTTGGAGTTTGCACGTTGCCGAACAGCCTTTTTCATGCTGAAGTTCGACATCGTTTTGAATACCAACGTAGTCACACTCTTCGCCGCCACGAATCTTGCCATCGCCACACTGAGCATCGCACGAAGCTTTACCGGTATTAACGAAGCCCGTAAGCGTCAAGCTGAAGTTGGAGCCTGTCGCGTTACGTTCGGCATGGAACAAACTGATCTCATAAATGCCGCCTTCATAGACGTCATAGTCGGGATCGTAATTGATCGTCGTAGGATTACCATTGGCATCCACCGTATTATAAGGAAGAGCCTTAAGGGTTTTAGAACCTGTTGCTGAACCGTGAAGTCCACCGAGATCGACGAAGAGTTTGCCGTTTAAGAAGACCCACAAGTCATCGTCACCGCTGAACGTGAGGTTTTCACCGCCTTTGTACTGGAAGTAGGTGCGCACTTCGGAAGTGAAGCTGTAATTGGCATGACGCGACGTATAACCAGGCGTAACGCCATAGCCCGCCGACGAAAGCGGCAAAAAGTAACCGGTCTCCATGGGTTCACCATCGACGCAGGCATTGGGCGCACCATTCGTATTGGGGGAATTGCTCGAGAAATAGTAAACGCTCTTAGCTTTATCTGTGAGCCAAAGATAAAGTTTACCTTCTACTTCGCGGTTAATACCGGGCGTATTGCGATACCACATCGCGTACTCTGTCGGGCTATGGAAGCAGTATTTGCCGTTGGCCGAACTGACTTGATAGACCGAAGGATTGGGATTGAGCACGGGTTTGCCGTCGGCATCGAGTTCTTTGAGCGTATAGCCAGCGCGCTGGCAACCGCCCTGCGCATTAAAATCGGGGAGAGGACGCCCCAAGTTTGCTGACGTCCAGCCAGCAGCAGGATATTTTGCCATCAATTTTGACGTAATAAATCCGTCTGCCTCTTCATCCGCAAGCGAATCGACATTGGCAACACTTTCGAGACCATCGCTGCGGAAATCGCGATAGGTAACGGGGAGCTGAATGAAAGCGGGCGGTTCAGCCGTATCGAAAGCAGTGCACGCAAACCCTTCTTCAAATTTGCATTCCGCAGAGCAACCATCGCCCGAAACGAGGTTGCCGTCGTCACATTCTTCTGCAATGGAGGAATCAAGTTTCCACATCGTGATGCCATCGCCGCAAATAGGCTTGCACACGCCATTTTCGCATTCGATTCCAGATTCTGAAGTACAGGTGGGCGAGCATCCATCAGCGGGGAGATTGTTACCGTCATCGCAAGTTTCACCGACATCGAGAATACCATCGCCACATCTACCTTGAACGCAGTTTTGGCCGCTCACATCGCAATGCCAACCTTTAGAGATAGAGCAGTCTTCTTCGCAGCCATGGTTGCCGTCGTTGAGCCCTTCTCCGAGGTCACACGTTTCGTGGGACGTATAACCGGCAGTCGGAGCAATCGAACCATCGCCGCAAACGACGGGTTGACAACTTCCACCATCCGTTTTGCACTCAAATTTAGGTTCGATCACACAAGTCGAAGAGCAGCCGTCACCATCGTTGGTGTTTCCATCATCGCAAGCTTCACCGTGTTGAATCAAACCGTCACCGCAAAACCCCTTCGTGCAGGGCTCACCAGCTTTGTCGCAAGTAAATCCGTTTTCGATACGACAGCGATAGGAGCAGCCATCGCCTGATTCTGTATTACCATCGTCACACTGTTCGCCAAGCGCGACGATACCATCGCCGCATGCACGTGCTTTACAGGGTTTGCCAGCCTCAGGACAGATCCACCCCGGCTCGACAGCCCCTTTGGATGAGCAACCGTCACCATCGTTGACGTTACCGTCGTCGCAAGCTTCCCCCACATCCTCATCCAAGACGCCATTTCCGATCATTGAGAGACATACCGAAACGCCCGAAGCATCTTGCGTACAGCGGTATCCAGCTTCGATCAAACAAGCTGCAGAACAACCGTCGCCAGACGTTCGATTGCCGTCGTCACAACTTTCGTTCACATCCAGCTTGCCATTGCCACAAGGAAGCGGTCTGCACTCTGTTTTGCCGTTCACCGACTGACATGAAAATCCGGGTTCGTAAGTACATTGATCTGAGCAGCCATCGCCCGATTCCGTGTTGCCGTCATCACAGCTCTCATCATGCGAAACCATGCCATCGCCGCAGAAGTTGATAATCTTACAGTCGAAAGTACACCCATGATAAAGCATGGTCGTATTTTCATCGCCAGAATCGCATTCTTCGCCATTTTGCCGATCAATTTCGTCGAGCAATCCATCGCCGCAGTAGTGCGCCGGCTGACAGTTCGTGCCACACATTCCGTTAAAAGGTGCGTACGGCATATTATCGTAGCCATCGTCACAGGCTTCGCCCATGTCTTCCTGTACCTCACCGTCACCACAAGATTTGGGGGCACAGAGACTACCTGCAATGGGACATTTGTAACCCGCTTCGATCTGACAATTGTCAGAGCAACCATCGCCCGATACTGTGTTACTGTCGTCACATTGTTCACCTGATTCTACTTGGCCGTTGCCACAAACAGGCAGAAGGATGCACGCGCTTCCAACCGTTGGGCAGTCATAACCAGTCTCAATCTGACACTTATCTGAGCAACCATCGCCCGATACTGTGTTACTGTCGTCACATTGTTCATCGTCATCGAGTACAGCGTTGCCACAAAGATTCTGTGAAACAGGCGGATTGGGCTCGACATCTTTATCGCAGCCGCCACCTTCAGCTGGACACGTGTATCCCTTTTCGGTGCGACATAAGGCCGAACAACCGTCGCCATCTCGCACATTACCGTCGTCACATTGTTCACCTGATTCTACTTTGCCATTACCACAAAACGCTCCGGGGGTATCGTCTCCATCGTCTGATACGCTGCTAGCCGAATCATCTCCGCAACCTGCCATCATCACCAAAGAGGCAGCCAGTGCATAAAACCAGTTTCGTCTTTTCATTTAACCCCCTTCTGCCCACATAGGCACAAGTATGATCTCTAATGGAATCGTCGAAGCATTCAAATCGACGCTTAAGCTTTAATAGACATGGACGTATGGTCCTTCTGCAGGACAAGAAATACGAACCAACTCAACCTGCCGTCAAATCTTTACCAGATTATGCCGCCCAACGTAAGATAGAGCCCTAAAAATAGAAAAATCATGGTTACGAATCCGTCGGGGCCTAAAGAGACCAAGTGAACGCGCGCTTGACTCACGCGGCAGTAAGCCGTCAACTTGAACATCCCATCCGTTGAAGCCGGATGGCAAGACGTGCAGGGAGGATGCCCCCCTTTCTTCCCGCTTGCTGAAGGCACGCGGGAAACCTCTTAAGTCGTAATGAACCTTACAATTCAACCGTGTTTTCACTCGACAAGGACAAAAGCGACCGCTATTTTAGCCGCCCTTTGATTGAGGGCAATGCGCAATGAAGGGTGCGCAGCATACAAAGTTGGAGACGAATTATGCGTAAATCATGGATGGCAATATTGCTGACAGTCATTCTAACTGCTGGTTGTTCTGATGGCAATGACAACAATGAGCCCACAGATAACAACGGCACATCTGGCGGGCAAACAGGAATTGAAGACGACACGCCGAGCGTCGATCCTTGCACACTGATCACATGTCCCAACGGTTGTGCTAATGGAATCTGCGTCGACTTCAGGTCGGATATCAAAAACTGCGGCAAAGCAGGTAATGCCTGCAAATCCAGTTCGTACTGCAAAAATGGTGTTTGTGTAGCCTCCTGTGACGGCCCCGGCGCTAAGATCTGTGGAGGCAAATGCATCGATACACGCAACAACAGCGATAACTGCGGCGAATGCGACAATCCGTGTGGCACAAATATGCTGTGTTCCAATAGCCAATGCATCTGCAATACAAATTACGCAGATTGCGATGGTAATCTCCTCAACGGTTGTGAGACGCGCGCAAATGAATGCGAATGCGTCCCCGGCGAAACGCGCGCCTGCTACTCGTCTGTCAGCACGACACTAGGCGTAGGCATTTGTAAAGCTGGCATACAGGTTTGCGAAAGCGACGGCTATTTCAGCTTCGATTGCGAGGGCGAAGTCACGCCTGCTTGGATCGAAACGCCTGGCAACGGTCTAGACGATGATTGCGACGGCCAAATCGATGAAGGCGCCGACGACGATATCGACGGTGACGGTTGGACTGTCGGACAAGGAGACTGCTGCGATAGCCCACTCACCTGTGCCGTTAACGATCCAGCCAAAGTAAATCCAGGCGCAATCGAAGTCGCCGGAAATGGTATCGATGACGACTGTGATGGCAAAATTGATAATGTCATCTCCGCGACTTCATGCTCTACAGCAGCCTACATCCCCAACGCAAACGTCCAGCTTACAGACGCTGACGCGCTTAAACTCGCTCAGGCAATGGATATCTGCGTGACGGGCGCTTCCGAAACGGGCGCTTCCGGACTCATCAGTGCTCAACTTCTCCACGCGGATGGCTCACCACTCGAAAAATCCTGCAATACGTCCATTTGTGGCAGTGCGACGAATATCTCCCCTTCGCAGCAAGTCTCTGTCGTCAACAAACTCGGAAACACGCCTTCCATTGCCCCCCTCTCTGGCAACACCATGGCCATTCTCTCGTCGGGTAAAGCTACGGGCTCCGAAAACACCGGCGCAAAAGACTGCATGGGTTCCGAAGTATCTGTACCCAGCGTCTACCTGAATGCGCATGGCGGTAAACTCCCCAAAAGCTCCCTCTGCTCAAACGGCGGCGGTACCAAAGCCAACGACTCCATGATGCTCCGCCTCAAATTCCACGCCCCCGCCAACGCCGCAGGCTTCAAATTCCGCTTCAAATTCTTCTCCAAAGAATTCCCCAACTACGTCTGCAGCGATTACAACGACTTCTTCCTCGCACTCCTCTCCTCACAGCACCCCGACATCCCCGCTGACCACAACATTTCGTTCGACACGGCAGGCAATCCCGTTTCGGTAAACAACGCCTTCTTCACAGAGTGCGACCTCTCTGCCTGCAAAAACAACACGAACTGCAGCCAAACCATCAACAGCAGCACATGCTCCGACGGCTCAGCCAACGTCAAAGCCTACTTTGATACAACGGGCGCTGGCGCAACGCGCTGGCTCGAAACGGCCGCCCCAATCGTTCCAGGCGAAGTCTTTACCCTCGATCTCATCATCTTCGACGCTGGCGACCGCGACGCGAGTAAAACAAACGGTTGGGGACATCAGCGCGACTCCCTCGTCCTGCTCGACCAGTTCGAATGGACGACCCAGGAGACAAAACTCCAGACGGTCATCCTCTAAAGCGAGAATCCTGCTCTGAGGGGGAAGCCTCCCCCTGAGCGGCTATCTCCTGCGGAGATACGCCGCTACCCCCTCTGCCTGCGGCAGCTAATACGCAACAGCTCAACAAAACACACTTTATTGTTATTCATTTTCGTTAAAAGACAACGACTTTAAGGTCGGAAATTTAAGAAAAACCTTAAATAATTGGCAATAAATGCCGTATAGGTCATTTTAAGCGCCGCGCCCTTGGGCGGCGTTTTATTTTGTCTGCACCTCAGTGAGGACAAAACAGAAGTCTAAAATTGCGCAAACGAATATTCTGCGCGGAAATACGGTTATATGCTTACTACTTTTTTAAAGGGGATCATCGTTGGATTGGTCGTCGCCATCCCAGTTGGCCCCGTAGGATTATTTTGTCTGGAACGCACCATGACGTACGGTTGGAAAACAGGCCTGCCGTCTGTCATCGTCATGGCCATCGCAGACGTATGTTCGGCCGTACTCGTGCTCATCGGAATGTCCTACGTTCTGGCGCTGACACAAGACTACGCCTGGATTATTAAAGTCTGTACTGGATCTTTATTTGCCTGTATCGGTGCCCAGCTCATCTTTACGCGAAATAAGCCACCCAAAAAATTTACAGCAACAGAGATTGCAGCCACCGGCGTTACAACGTTTTTGCTGTCAATCTCTCCGGCTACCCTGGGCCTCATGATCCTCCTCTTCCCAATGCTGGAAATCACCTCGGTCGATTCCATGCCTCTGACCCTGCCCGGTGTCTTGATCGGAAGTGCCATGTGGGGCGCGGTCATCTTGATCGGTGGGTATTACATTGGAAAGCATCTTCAAGGTAAAGTCGCACTCTGTAAGCTGGTCGCCGGCATCATCTTTATTACCATTGGACTATTTAGCGTCATTCGAGCGATTCTATAATGCTTTATATCATTTGCACGACGTGGTAATAAAGTTTACTTCAGCACGTTCCTTTGTGCGCAGAGAACGGCGTTTTATGACTTTTGGCTTAGCTCAAGGAAACGAAAAAAATGGCGTGGAAAGATTCCTTTGAAAATACAGTAGATGCCGTTGTTGACGAGTTTGCCCAGTACCTTGCGCGTTTGGGAAACCTGTCGGCTAGCGATCAAGCTCGTGCCCAAGAAATTTGCCGTGATTTCTGCGCTTATCTCTGCAAAGACGTTCGACAAGCCAATAAAATGGACTACGTCATCTACGAACAGCTCCACGCTTTTACACCAGAAGCCGAAGCCGATTACGAACGATTTCTTGGGCTGATCAAAGATTTTTGCGCGAACAATAACTTGCCATCACTCTCGACGTTAGGCAAAAAAAGCCCCATGGATGCTCCCATGGATATGGGTAAAAGAAGCCCGCTCGAAAGTAGTGAGTCGAACAAACGCATCCGAGAACGTATGCGTCGACCAACCTTGGCCGGTAGCGATCTCAATATCAATTTTGATTCCGATGAACCGCAACAGCCAAGCTTAGAATCAGGCTTTATCAAAGCACCCAAAACAACTTCCGGATTGCTTACACCTCCGCGCTCCGGATCGGGTATGTTCTCCGAGCCAAGTTTAAACTCCGGATTGCGTCATATTCCGCGCGTCGCAGAAGCTGCCTCTAAAAATAAAATCTCCGGAATGTTCCAAAAGACTTCTGCCGAAAGACCAGTAAGTCAACAAGCAGCAACACCAGCTCGGCCGATCAAAGCACAAAATGAAGGTGCCCCGAAACCGATCAGCCAACAAGAAAAAACACCTGTCCGTCCCGCAGAAGCCGTTGCACAAAACAAAAATGGTATCGACGGATTCGACTTTTCCTTTGACGACAAATTTAACGTCGCAAAATCTTCCTCGGCCAACGAAAAAGCTGTACGCCGCGATAGCATTGCCGACGTCGTCAACGTAAAACAAGACAATACCGGCATTCGACAACCCGAAAGCACAACCAGTGACGCTAATAATCTGCGCTCCGTAAAATCCGTCAACTACGACTTCTCTGAAGAAGGCCGTAGACGCCTCCTGGCTGTCGAAGACAAAACAGAAGAACCTAAAGGCGAAGCCATCGACAAACGATTGCTCAAAAATTTCAGACCTTACAAGTTTGAAAATAAGTTTACCATCGACTGCCCAACCCCTGATCCAAACGACTATACCCCTGGTAAGGCACAGATGCTCAACGTGCTGCTCTCGCTCCTGCCTACGACCTTTGGACTCTGTCTTACGATCATTGCTTTTGTCTTTTCTGCAATCGCCGGCGGCATTTTATTTCTCGTCACAGTCATTTTGCTTCTCATCGCTTCGCCGAACCTGCAACAGCAACCTAATCAGACTGTCAATGCAACGATTAGCTCTCTGATTAAAGCAAAACGTGGACGCTGTTACAGCGCAGCCAATAAGCTCATGGCAATGCCCAAAGATGAAAGCATCATCCTTGAACCCGCTGCGCTTTGGGAAAAAGACCTTCTACCCATGCCACAGGCAATTATGGCGCGTTTTAAGACCATTGAAGCCATCTCGCTTAAAACTGTTTCTGGCTCCGAATCCAAAAATGCCCTCGTCGTCCTCTTTGAATCTGGCGAAAACTATTTCATTGTGCCGCTCGTTCGACTCGAAGGCAAATGGTACGCCGTCGACGCCTCGCTCGTTCCAAGATCGTTGACGCCCAAAGCTTAACATGATCGTTGACGCGCCGCAGGCCAGAAGGGGTAGCGGCGTATTGGCTTCGCACCAAACCACTAAAACCGGATAACACTTTCTTTCGATAACACGCATTATAGACTAAATAAGCCTAGTGCTAACGGCGAAGACAATAGACGCTCAGGGGGACTCTTCCCCCTCAAAATACATTTAATTATTCTCGTACGAATAACATTATCGGAATGATTGGCACCTTATGTATGAACTGATTTTTGCTCTGCCAAATTCCAGACTCATCTTTTTGCTTACGATCTTCGCGATCGTCGTTCAACTTCTGCTCATATTGGGCGTGATGCTCAATATCTTCGTCTATTTGGGACCAACGCTCGCACAATGGATCGAAAAACAACGAACCAAAGGCGATGCAACAAATGCAGCCAACCTCAGACGCGTACGCAAACTCCTCGAAATACTCGCTCATGACGTCCTCAAACACAGACTCCTCGGCATGGTTTCACTCTCGGAAGAAGTGAAGAACGTCAAAAAACAAGACGGATCATACGAACTGACCAACGATCAGCTCGATGGCGTTCGAGAAGAAATGTTCAGACTCTGCGGCGTCAAATCCGCTCCGGAAGAACGACTCTGGAAAAAATGGGGCAAAACTTTTTGGGAAATACGAAAAATAGCGCACTTCTACCTCGTCGCCCCGCACATCGATCCGATGCTCATGGACACGACGCGCGCCATGATCAAGCTCCGAAGCATGTTCCACCTCTTCGTCAGCAAAGATAAGGCAAAAGCCGTCACCCCAGAAGCAATTGAGGCGCTCCACCTCGAAAAATGCGGGAACATTTATCAGCAGATTCTCGAACTCGCGGCTGCATGCCGCATGGTTATTGAGCCCGAAATCATCATCAAACAAGCCATCGACATGCTTAGCGTTCAAACGGGACGCGCAGATGCCCTTAAACGCATTCATATGCAAAATGTCCCCAAAGGTCGATGGCTGTGTACTGCGGCGCCACAGACCATCGCAATGTGCCTCATGCGCGTCATTGACAACGCTCTCACGGTCGGCGGTGACGTCCTCATACAGTGCGAACTTTCGTCAGATGACTTTACTGGAGCTCAGTTTTTGATCTTCAGAACCTATGATGAAAGCGACAAACTCCCCGAACCCTCTCAGTACGGCCTGGGGCTGCGCGGCGTTCTGCACGAAATGAACGAGTTTGAAGGCGGTTTCCGATTTCGACTCGACTCAAAAGATAAATACAAGAAGGCCGCCATCCTGTCGCTCCCAGTCTTCGACTATTTGCCCATACAACCTAAGAAAAAAAGCCATAAATATCTCTCGATCTTCGTCATTATCAGCATCTTTTTAATCTCACTTTTTGTTTTCTGTGTCGCAAGAATTACAGGCGGTCTGCCTGTAGAATTCGCTGGAGAAGGAACATCTGTTATCGAATTTCCTGTCAACGTAGGCCATGAACTCGTCATTCCACTTTGCACAGGCGGAAGCAACGTCCACGCTTCGGTCACGATGGACCAAAACGCCGCGTGTTGGCAGGACAACTGCTCACTTTATGCCGTCCTCGAATCCCTCCAGGCTTGCTCACAAAGTATGAATCACCCAGACTGCCCTGGAGAACTTCGATGGAAACCCCAATTTGAAGACGGAAAACGACAAGGTAAAAGCTATGAGCTCACCGTCAATTGCATCAGTGATGGGCCTCCAGCAAGCAAAGATTCAAAAAATATACGCATATTGGTTTCAAGACCAAACACAGCACCAGAATTAATCAACATCATCGTAGATAATGCTACAACTGGAGAAAAAACGAGTATTTCAGGCAGACCCGTCAAAGTCGGTGCTGCAGATAGACTCACCATTCGTGCCCTCGCCGTCGACTCAGACTCAGACGTCATTCAATACAAACTTAAATTGCCTAACGGTACCATCGTCACGTCCTACGACGGCGCGTTTCAAATCGAACCGGAATGGAGCGAGTTTGCGATATGGAATGCTGAAATTGAAATAACGGATACGATTGCACCTCCCATCAAAATGCCCGTTCAGCTGCGCGCCACTACGTTTCATCCCATCGAGCTCCGCGAAGTCTCTGTTTGGCAACCACAAAGCAATACCTATACCCCATGCTATAGCTTCGTCGACAATCACCATGTTTGCAATCTCGTGGATCAGCCTTCAAACGATATCCGCGTCTCCGCTTGGTTTGATCCGTTGCAAAAAGTCATCGCTCCGCAATTCGAGCTCTATGAAGGCGAAAACACCCAACATGCCATTCGGTATATTAGCGCAAATAACAAATCTAGACCCGGACATCAAAGCGGTGACCGTTGGGAAATTTATGATAAGCTTACGAATGAAGTCAAAGCGCGTGCTGAACTCACGTACATTGAAAAAACGAATGTACCCGGCGTTTATGAATTTATTTTCAACATTCTGACAAATAACATCGAACGCTCACAGTTCCCCTTTACGCTGTTCATTCGTGACGCTTCTCAAAAACTCCCAGAAAACGCAACTTTCTTGCTGTTCAATTTTGAACCGCTCAGTCGCTCTGACGTCGTTTTCGCCACAAAACACGTTCAACTTCGCGAATACGAAAGTGAAAATGATGCCTCGGAAGCCTCCGCTTCTGCGGCCTTCTACTCCGTCCTCAATGCCAAAGATCTTAAACCCTCTTTCGGTAATTTTGCTTGCAACAATCCCGCATTTGAAAACGCGTTTGAACCCATCGCGTTCAAAAAAAGCGCCACAGGCTGGCTCGTCGAATTCAAACTCAAACCCGGTTGCATTCATGGCCTCAATTCGAAGCTTGATGCACGTGAACGCCTCTGCTCACTTGAACTGTTCCTCGATCCCGAGAAAAAGCAATCCGAAACGATCTGGGTTACGCTTGAAGACCGAAAATGCACGCCTAAAATAGAAAACCTCGAATTATCTTCCACGCAAGATCAACTTAGCCAAAATTTATTCCGCTGGCAGTTCAAAATCTTCGATCCGGACGGAGACCTCTCGCAAGATCAAATTCAACTTACGGGACGTACATCCACGTCGCTTTTCTTAGAATCAGGCATCGACAACGCAACCTATTTTGGTATTGCAGCCGTTCAGGGCAACTGCCTCAAAGCTTTCGTACCCCCCGTCCTACAGGCGCGTGACCAATCCGGACTCATCGCAGAGGCCAACCTCTCGGCCCAGCTTTCGTGCGAACCGCTCGTCACACTCTCAGACCCCAAAACTGATTTCTTCGTCAACGATGGTGAACGCATCAAGCTTCCCCTTGTCTTTGACGCAGACGTTACGCCACACGTGCAAACGCGTCTGGGCAGAATTGAAAACGATGCCTTTGTTTGGGATGCTACTTGTCGCTACGGAGAAGGCCCGCTTCCCGTCGTTATCAATGGCGACTCCGAAACGCGCGTCGGAGCACCGCTGCGATTCACCCTCAACGTGCGACAATGCAAACCCAATTTCAATATCCGCTCGGACAATGAAATCCTAAACACCGCGCGTCCGCTGATCATCCCCATCGAAGCCTCGAGAACCATCACCCTTTCAAGTTCCAATCTTGACCTCTCACAGTACACCTATATGACCGTTTTGGACCGCGAATCCTCTGATCTGTCCATCCGCACAGACGCTTCCGCCTGGTCCACCGTCGTGTCATGCTCAAACTCTCCATCACAAAATATGCTTCGTCTTTTTATAAAAAAAGATGGTTCAGATCCAACTAACATCGACAACATCGAAATTCGGTGCATTGAACCGTAAAAAAGAGATTACTTTATTGATTTGATGGCATTTTTGTTGGCCGGCTATTCGCAAAGCGAATACGCCGGCCTGCTCGGGCTATGGCTAAAGCCATACGCCCGAGCTTTTTTGCGTTCAAAAACGAAGAAAGCGCGTAGACGATGCACGACGTACGCACATGCCAACGCGCTATGATATTGAATGACCTATGTTATGGAGCCACAAGCAAGTAACTTTGCCGTTAAGCCCCATGACAAGAGATCAAAGCTTTGTCACTGATGACGATTAAACTTAGTTCGCAGGAACCGGAGCAGGAGACGGAACCACCGGAACATCCAAGTTCAAACTGGGCACTTCAATCCCCAAAGACGGCTGCTGTAGATCGAGATTCAACCCAGCGGGGGCACCGAGATTCAAATCGAGCGAGGGATTAAGCGGCACCACAGGGAGCAGCTCAGGAGAAGGCGCAGCCTCTGCGGGAACGACAGGCGCAGCTTCAACAGGAGCAGCGGGCGCAGCAGGAACAACTGCAGCAGGCGCGGCGGGGGCAGGAGCTGCAGGCGCCGTAAAGTCCGCAGCTGCAGGCAATTCAATTGTCGGTTCTTCGTACACAGAATGCACGTCGAGACCACGTTTCTTCTGAACTTCCTGTTTCTTATCAACACTATTGTCCACGGCATGCCACGCCAAAAAGAGGCTTAAAAGCATAAAGATAACCGCCGCGACCGTCGTCATTCTGCGAAAAACAGGCGTACCGCCACTCGCACCGAACACCGTATTTCCGCCGCCGCCAAATGCCGCTCCCAAGCCACCTTGTTTGCCTGGCTGAAGCAGAACTGTGATGATCAAAAATACGCAAATGATGACAAAAACAATGTAAATAAACGTCCAAAACATCGTGGATTTATACTCTTATCTCTGAAATCGGTTCTCAATGAACCGTAAGGATGACGGCTTCTCGTTATTCTGCCACCTAAATGACAAAAATAAACGGCACATTACTCTAGTTAAAACTACACACTATGGCAAGGAAATTCAGTCTTCGCAAACTACATCTCGCAACGACAAACTGATTCACTTTTAAACAGATACATTTAATTCTAAGTTCAAATGCAACAAGCTCATCTTATGCACAACAATCTTAGATTTTTAATTCAAAATGCTTGTCCGGAATTTTCCTTACCCCTGACTTTTATTTTACAACCAAAAACGCTAAATAGATCGAAAATAGGGTGATTGTTAACTATGCATAGCCCTTCTATCCTTATTATCGATCTGCAGAACAAGGAGTTCCAGCATGAACAATTTATTTAGATCCGCTTTAGTCGCTGCTGCTGTCGCAGTACCCACCCTCACCTGCCTCTCCAGCTGTGATGAAAATGACGTCGCTGCTGCGCTCGATGCAGTGAACGGTGTTGGCGATATCATTACCGGCGCATCCTGCTCTAGCGTCCCCGGTCAGCTCGCTGAAGCCATTAAAAATGAAGGTACAATCCTCGATCAGACAACCTTCATTAAACAGCTCAACGAACCTAATTATGCTGGCGACTTCGCCATGGCGCTTACGCTCAACGCGGACGCCATCAACAAACTCTTTCAAAAAGCTGCAAGCTGGAACTATGACCTCAACATCGGTCTCGCTTCCATCAAACTTCAGCTCCCCACAATCGCTGTCGGTGGCTGCACGCCCGCCTCGAGCGACTACACTTATTCGGGAAGCACCGATAACTGCCTCTCCTTCACCATTCCGCTTGAAGGTAGCGTCTTGGGCTTAGGCAGCTTCAGCCTTAAAGCCAAATTCGGCGTTCCTGTCATCGCTGTTCAAAAACAAAATGATGACGGTTCTAACCTTCGTTCCTCAATCTTCGCCAACCTCCCTGAAGCTCAGTTCCTCGGTTTCTCCGCAAACGGAAACAGTGTCCCGCAACCGATCCTGCAGATCATTACCCCGATCGTCAAATCCCAGCTCGATCTTAAACGTGCACACCTCTTCGACATTGCCGCTTGGGAACTCGGCGAAAATCAAATCAAACTCTTGGCCGGTTCGCCTCGCGTCAATTTGGCTGCGGGTACGCTGACCTTCGGTATGTATTCCAACCTCCAATACGCCATCCACTCTAACGCTCAGTGGGCCTACGAAATGAACGATTTCCCCTCTGACGCCGAAGTCGGTCTTCACATCGCCCCAGACCTCATCCGCGGCATTCTCGCCCGTATGCTCTACGAACAGCAGATCGATACCGCTATCGCCATACAAAACGGTTCCACTGACACAACTTTCACGGTCACAATTCCTGATATGGCTACGGAATACGACGAAGCTTACCTCCTCGCCAAAGACCCCGACTTCTATAACTACTTCACCATGGCTTTCCGTTTGTGGAGCTCCGAAAATGTCTGTGGATACATGGACTTCCTCGCGGGACTCAAGATCGAAGTCTCTGAAGCCAAATTCTCTATCGGCCTCGGCAGTATCTTCGCTGGTAAAGCCACCGGTGGCATGAGTGTCTTCGCTGTCGGCGGTTCCATCCTTACTCAGACCGATTTCTTTAAAGGTATCCTCGAATACACCAATTACTCCGTCAACTTTAACGAAATCACCGTCCCCGATGGCGACAATATGACCAAAGCTCGCATGGGCTCACAACACATCAACTTCAAAGTCAATGGCACTGGCATGAGCCTCTACCTCAACTTCCTCGATTTCTAATTCAAACTTAATTCAACTTCTAAAGCGCAGAATCTCATTTTCTGCGCTTTTTTTATTTTAGGTCGGCTTCGCCACAGCCCCAAAAGTTGGGGCTGTGGCAATACGCCTCCCGACAGTCGCTTTTCCTTCCCTACGGTCAGTCAATACGCGCCTGTGACGTGCTTTTGCCTTTACGCAACGAATACAAATTACCCTTTTTTTAAAATCAACATTTGGCCGAATGCCAGAACTAGGGTAAATTACCAATCGTCTTTTCTGAGACAAGAACACGTTTGCCACGGAGAGGCTCTACACATTTGCAATGGGAGGCATATATGTCACTTCTAAAGATTCTTGCGCTGGTGATCCTGGTTGGAAGCATCATAACGTTTATTGTTCAGCTCATCAAAGGCGGTAAAAAATCAGCCCTTTTGTTTGCTGCAAGCGCTGTCCTTTCCATTGGACTTTTCTTTTTAGCGGGACTAGTCGAAGAAAAAGTAAAAGCAAGCAAGTCAGATGACAACGCAACCCCCATCGCTCAAAACGACGATGCACCATCTGCTGATGCTGCAACCGAAACTCCAAATGGCACAGACTTTGATTTTGCCGACAATGACGACAATGATGGTTCAAACGCGAACGATCAAAGCAATCCTAATGCCGCCCCCGAACAGGCTGTAGATCATACGGCCGAAACAAGCCCCGAAACTGCTGGCGACACAGTTGCTGCAAATGGTGCAACACCCGACGATTCGGCGAATGCAAAAACTGATACGGAACAAGCTGCTGCCGGATCAAACAATGATCCAACCCCCACACCAGCACCGGCTCCCGAGCCCTTAATCGAAAACGATCCACTCGCACCTACCGCAATTGCTGGCAACAATGTGGATGAAGTCAAGATCAAAGAAGTCATCAAATTTGACGGAAGCAAGTCCAAAAAGAAAAAAGCCTCCATTAAAACCTGGCACTGGGAATTCGGCGATGGCACATCTGCAGACACAGCAAAAGCTGATCACGCCTACGCAGAAGCCGGCAACTACAATGCGGTTCTCACCATTACTGATGCCGATGGTCACAAAGCGCAAGCAACACGTACCATCAACGTCAATCGTCCCGAAAACAAGATTCGTTTTATCACCAACCGCAAAGTCGCTGATGCGACCAAAGTTAAATCCTCGCCTGCCGATTTAACGGGAACCATTACCAAAACATTTTCTGGATCCAAGATCAACCTCGAAGCCGAAGCTCAAGTCGAAGCAGCGGACAACTGCACGTGCAGCATTACTGTTTCGATTACTGGACCTGGATGCAATGCTGTACAAACCAAAAAACTGAGTGACGGCGGAGAAGGCAAAACAAGTGCAAAAACCGCGTGTCGTGGTGAACTTGGTGAATACACATGGACGATCAAACGAACCAATTCTGGCTCTTGCGAATGTACATGGGAAAAATTTGAAATAGACGGTTACGAAGGATAAGCTTTAGAGATAACGCGATTAATCGCACAATAGAAAAAAGCCTCGCTCACAGAGCGAGGTTTTTTCTATTTTACGATGTAAAAAAGCAAGCAGCGCGGATAGGAAAAAAAAAGCGAGCCACGAAGGCTCGCCTAACAAACGCCTAAGCGTTTATTGAATTAGAGGCCAAGGATCTTGGTGATCTGGGCAGCGGCAGCAGCTTTGTCATCAGCGTTGGCTTTGGTGGCATCCGCGAGGCTGCAGTCCTGAAGACCAACGGCACGCGTCGTGGTCTTGATATTGTAGGTAACGCAGTTGATGGATTTACCAGCGGAAGCAGGAGCATTTTTGACGCTGTTGAGGACGTCCATGACGTTAGCGAGCTGAGCATCGGAAACGGAACCGGAAGCAGCAGCGTTGGCTTTGATGGACTGGAAGTCGCATTTACCAGCAGTTTTGGTGCTAGCTTCGATGCGATCTTTACCCGTGATCAAAACGTATTTGCAGGAAAGGGCGGTGCTGGGATCAGCAGCAGCAGCATCATTGTACTGATAGAGAGCTTCGATCTGGGTGACAGATTCGCTGGCAATAGCTTCAGCAGCAGCAGCAGTTCTGACTTCATGTTTGCTCTTGGAGCAGGCAGCAGCACCGAAAGCAATCGAAACAGCACAAAGTGCGAGAAGAACTTTTTTCATCGTGAAACCTTCCTTATTTTTTGAAGTGTTAAAAAACCCCGACAAGGGGACAAGATGCAGGTCCCAAAAGGGGAAAAATGTGAGGAACACCTACAACCAGTATTCCTACAGTACTATACATACTAACGCATGAAAAAATATTTTCAAGACTTCACCTACTTTTGACAAAAAGAAAAAAGTATCAAAAAGCAAGTTTTCGTAGTTCTAACACTGCGACACTTTTTTGTATTCGATTCACCTTAGGTGTAAACTGAACAAAACCCTCTAAAACCCACCATATAAACAAAATGATTGACATTAACGCTCGGCACACCTATATTTTGCGCCGCCTTTGTCGGGGTTTGTTTTTTCGGCAGTTTTTAGCTTTTCGTCAGGAACGACGCTCATGAAGATTCAAGTCAATCGTATTTCCAATACCGTGCCTTTCGGGGTTACGGGCGAGGTCTCTGCTGATGACTTCAATCGTTTTATGGCAGATAATCAGGAAGAAGCTTCCACATGTTCTGCTGTCCGTTTTTCTGGATCGATCAAACATTGTAAAGGCGGATTCCGCTTCGAGGCTGACATTCAGGCTGAGGTCGCGCAAGCTTGCGTGCGTTGTAACCATGAAGACGTCTCCTCGATTCAGATCTCCGTTTCGAACTTGCTCGTCGATTCCGCTGACGCGCCTAAATCCGAAGAAATTATCCTCTCTGATGACGATCTCGATGTCGTCTTCTTCCAAAATAACGAAATCGATGTCGATCATCTCGTCCTCGAATCCATTTGGGCCGAGCTCGATTCCCTTCATCTTTGCAATGACGATTGCCGCGGTCTTTGCCCCTCGTGTGGCAAAAATCTCAATGACGGCGATTGTGACTGTTCCAAGTCGTAATTTATCTCGAAAGATTCTGCAGAAATACAGCATCTTTCCCACGATTCATTCTGTGTCAGGAGTTTAAAATGGCAGTACCTAAGAAACGTATGTCTCACTCGCGCACCATGATGCGCCGTTCCATCAACGATCGTCTCACCCCCGTCGCAGTCGTTCCCTGCGCAAGCTGCGGTGAACCCAAACGTCCTCATCACGTTTGCCCTTCCTGCGGTAAATACAAAGATCAGCAGGTCCTCGAAAACAAAGAAAACTAATCTTCTTGTTTTTGTCGCTTTCTTAAAAGCCCTGGAGCTCTCCGCATCAGGGCTTTTCTTGTTTATTTGCCCTCTCGCCACTTAGCTTATCGCTTTTCGGGCTTGACCCCACGAGAGGGGAGCGGGGTATTTGCGCGCCGCGCAAATAGACTCGTGGGGGGATCCCTCCCCCCCCCCCCCCCACCACCACCTTTCATCCATCCTGGTCAAATATTTTTATTCGCTGTATCACGCTCTCATAATAAATTTAGCCCGATACAACCCTCATTATATCCTTTACCCCTATTACGCTGAGAGACTCACATGGGTAACTATAATCCTAACGTCATTGAACCCAAATGGCAGAAATACTGGGAAGAAAATAAGACTTTCCGCGCTGTCGACAATAGCCCCAAACCTAAATATTACATCCTCGATATGTTCCCTTACCCCTCCGGTCAAGGACTTCACGTCGGACACCCCGAAGGCTATACCGCAAGCGATATCATCGCTCGCTACAAACGCATGAATGGTTTTAACGTCCTTCACCCCATTGGGTGGGACGCATTCGGACTCCCCGCCGAACAATACGCCATTAAAACCGGTACCCATCCTCGCGTCACCACAGAAGCCAACATCACAAACTTCAAACGCCAAATTAAATCACTCGGCTTCAGCTACGATTGGGATCGCGAAATTAACACCACAGACCCCAACTACTATAAATGGACGCAGTGGATCTTCCTTCAGCTCTACAAACGTGGCCTTGCATACGTCGCTGAAGCGCCCGTCAATTGGTGTCCTGCCCTCGGTACCGTTCTCGCCAACGAAGAAGTCATCGACGGCAAATCCGAAGTCGGTGGCTACGAAGTCATCCGCAAACCTATGCGACAGTGGATGCTCAAAATTACCGCTTACGCTGAACGCCTCCTCGAAGACCTCGACGAACTCGATTGGCCAGAACGCATCAAAGCCATGCAACGCAACTGGATCGGTCGCTCACTCGGTGCTGAAGTCGACTTTGAACTTGCACCCGAAACTGCCGTTCACGGCAAGATCCGCGTTTTTACAACGCGCCCCGACACCCTCTTCGGCGCTACGTTCCTCGTTCTCTCCCCCGAACATCCGCTCGTCAAATCGATTACAACAGCCGATCAAAAAGCTGCCGTCGAAGCCTATTGCACTGCTGCCGCTAAAAAATCCGACCTCGAACGTACCGATCTCGCAAAAACAAAAACCGGCGTTTTCTCTGGCGCGTACGCCATTAACCCCGTTAACGGCAAACCTACGCCGATCTGGATCGCCGACTACGTCCTCTCGACCTATGGTACCGGCGCCATTATGAGCGTCCCCGCTCACGACACGCGCGACTACGACTTCGCCAAAGCCTTCGATCTCCCGATTATCCAAGTCATTGCTGGCGGCGACATTTCCAAAGAAGCTTACACCGAAGACGGCGTCCACATGAACTCCGGTTTCCTCGATGGCATGGGCGTCGCTGATGGCAAAAAAGCCATGGTCGCTTGGCTCGAAGAACACAAAGTCGGTCAGGCCTCCATCAACTACAAACTCCGCGATTGGCTCTTCTCACGCCAGCGTTATTGGGGCGAACCCTTCCCCATCCTCTGGGACAAAGATCACAACCATCACCCGCTTCCCGAGGAACAACTCCCCCTTACGCTGCCCGAAGTTCAAAGCTACGCGCCGTCTGGCACCGGCGAAAGCCCGCTCGCCAATATGACCGAGTGGCTCACCGTCAATGACATGACCCGCGAAACCAACACCATGCCGCAATGGGCTGGCTCGTGCTGGTACTACCTCCGCTACATTGACCCCAACAACAATGAAGCGCCCTTCTCCGAGGCCAATGAAAAATACTGGATGCCCGTCGACTTCTACATCGGCGGCGCAGAACACGCGGTATTACACCTCCTCTATGCACGTTTCTGGCACAAAGTCCTCTACGATATCGGACTCGTTCATACCAAAGAACCCTTCCAAAAATTGTTCAACCAAGGCATGATCCTCGCCTACTCTTACAAAGATAAAAATGGCGCTTATGTCCACGTTGACAACGTTCAAAAGTCGGGCGATGGCACTGTCATCGACAAACGCAACGGTGAACAGCTCACCATGCAGATCGAAAAAATGTCGAAATCCAGAGGCAACGTTGTCAATCCTGACGACGTCGTACGCGATCTCGGCGCTGACTCACTCCGCCTCTACGAAATGTTCATGGGCCCACTCGATCAAGTCAAACCCTGGGATACCGCTGGCGTCGCTGGCGTCAATCGCTTCCTCACGCGCTGCTGGAAACTCGTCGTTTCGCAAGATGATGATGCCAAACTTAACGACCGCATCGTCGACGAGCCCTGCGACGCCGAAACGGACATGATTCGCCACCAAACAATCAAAAAAGTCGGCGATGACATCGAAAACCTCAGCTTCAATACGGCAATTTCGCAGATGATGGTCTATATTAACCACCTCTCTAAACTCGAAAAACTCCCCCGTGCCGCTGTCGAATCCCTCGTCCTCGTCCTCGCGCCCTACGCACCTCACCTCGCCGAAGAACTCTGGGCTGTCCTCGGACACAAAAACTGCGTCTCGCTCGCTGAATGGCCCAAATACGACCCTGCAAAACTCGAAGTCAGCACCGTCAAATACGCCGTGCAGGTTCTCGGCAAAGTCCGCGGTACCCTCGAAATCTCCAAAACGGCCTCCGAAGACGAAATCATCTCGGCTGCCAAAGCCATTCCCGCTGTCGCAAAACAACTCGAAGGCAAAACCATCCGCAAGACCATCCACGTCCCCGGAAAAATCGTCAACTTCGTCGCCAACTAAGGGTTGACTTTTCACAGCGACCGCTATTGCTTCGCAATACGCGGATCGCAGTGAGCCTATTGGCCTTTGGCCAATACGGCTCACTTAGCCCGGCAATTTGCTCCGCGAATAAGCCGGGCTTTTTTATTAAATATTAGTACGGATTTGTTTCTCGTTTCCTTTTGTCAGCCACAACAACGAGTATTGCGAATAGCAATATACAGGCTGATACGATCGCCATAAGCGTCGTCGAAGTCCACGAAACAGATTCCTCAGCATGCATGCCTGCAGCCTTAATAATATCATCTTTGCTGCGCTTGCCTTTTAGAGCGACTACTTCAAAATGCCTTTCATTGATTGTCGGCCCAACCACTGTCTTTGCCGATTGTCGCCCCAAAACGGTTACGAGCGCCGTCTCATTTAATTCTAGGCTTTGATGTTTATAGCGAATATTGCCCTCAACTTCGGAATCCTTCCCCTGCCAACCGCTAGACGTTTCCTTTCCTCCCAGATCATAATACTTAATCTTACCAAGCTGCGATTTCTCAATTTTTTCAATCGCAACTTTTTCAAATTGGCCAATATCGATCTTGCCAAAGTTTTCTTGATTCTTCGTTTCTACCCAAGAACAAGACTTTTTGCTTCCGCCACGGCTATGCACTCGAGCACACTTGTATTTCTCTTCGATAACCTGATACCAAACAGACCCTGACGGCATATCGGCAAGACTTCGAGCAGACAAAACCTGTTTCGGCACACCATAAAAAACAACGATTTTGCCACCGTTCTCGGATTGTGGCTCATCATTATCAAGAACAATCGCTTCGTCTAATACTTTTTGATACTCATCGACGTCCTGCTTCGTACTATAAGCATTTACAGCTAAACAGATGGTAACAATCAATGAGACCACAAAAGCAAAACTCGTAAAAACAGATGCAGACGACAATTCTTTCATAAACCATCTCCTCAAATGATATGGCAACTTTTTTTGCTTAGTAGGCTAAGCAAATCTTGTAAAAGATAGCTAGCGTCCAAAAAAGTTCGCAAAAACTCGGAATCCCGATTTAACGAACACTATACGCGATCTCTGGGTAGAGAACATGCATTAATGTAAGCACGCCCCTTCTGAGACCATTCTTCAATATAATCGATGATGTACGAA
>JAZRWH010000087.1:0-46867 GCA_045599585.1 Myxococcota bacterium | reverse complement strand
TGTTTGAGAATTGTTCATATTGAATTGCTAATTTGTAAGCGGGTTGCGGCTTGAATTTAGAATGGTATTAATCGTGTTTTCATCAATGCCCGCGTTACGCATAGCCTGAATAATTTGCTCTCTCCCTTCAAGTCTTCCTTCAGCTCTTCCTTCAGCTCTTCCTTCAAGTCTTCCTTCTTCTCTCCCTTCAAGTCTTCCTTCTTCTCTCCCTTCAGCTCTTCCTTCTTCTCTCCCTTCAAGTCTTCCTTCTTCTCTGGCATTAGATAAAGCAGACTGTTCATCCATGATGGCTTTTTCGCGCATGCGAGCCCATTCACGTAATTTTGTGTCTTCGCTAAGATCAAAGACGACTTTAACGGCTTTGGTGATTGGTTCGTTGGTAGTATTTTCAAGCATACTCAGATCCTCTTCATTGCGAGCGTTGAGAAATTGCATCCATAGTTCCTGGCGCGATTTTGATTTAATTGCTTCCGCATCTTTGGCTTTGGCCAGTTTGCGGAGTTCGTAAAAATGAATATGGAATTTATCTGAAAAAATATCTTGAGTCCCTTTTCGCACCGTAATGACTTCGGAGTGCCAATCTTTTACGGTTAGTGCATCAAAGATATTAAAATCGACGATGTTAATGGCAACTGTTTTCTTTAACTGACGATAAGTTTCTCCCTGCTTAAGTTCAGAGCAGTAGAGCTTTGACCAATAATACAGAGTACGGTCTCGAAAATCGCTTTGAGTACGCACTTGAATTTCGACATTGACGAGAATATCGTTGATTTTGAGATTTAGATCAAGCCGACTGAGTTTTCCATCTGACGCATCCGGTGGAAGTTCATTGTTAAGCAGCGTAATTTCTTGTACATCGCTTTCTTTTATTTCCATCAGATCACAGACAAACGCCTGCAGCAGATCGCGATTTTCCGTAAAGATTTTCTTAAAGATGACATCCAATTTTGGGGATATAATTTCTCGCGACATGATCACTCTCCTTAATCAGAGGGGGAATGCTTAACTCAAATAGCAAATTCATTCATATCATAGATAATAAAAATCGAAGATGGAAAAAATGCGAAGCATAATATGACGCTTTTACTTTATAGGCATGTGTGACGTTATTTGTACAACATCTTTTTTCGGTGAACGGTTTGTTTAATCCTGTTCATTTATAGCATAGTTTTAGTCATGAGTTTTTATCCTAAGCATCAAATGCAGATGAAATAAATATATGAAATGCTGAAGGATTGTGGGGTGTCGGCCTTTGCCTACGGCAATACGGCCGACTTTGCGCAGGCTATTGCTTCGCAATACGCCGCGCAATTTTAATGAATTGTAGAATGAGGTTTGAGGGCACTGTACAAAAAAAGCCGGCCGTATTCGCATGAGCGAATAGGCCGGCTGCGAAGCCGTATTGGCCAAAGGCCAATAGGCGAAGCGTCTGTTATTTGCCGTAACGGCGCAGGAGATCTTTAACGAAATTGGCATTTTCTGGGGCGTGGTAGCGAAGGATGGCTTTTTGTCGTTCACGGTCTTCGCGTTTTTTTGCGCTCCAGATAGGCTGTTGACCTTCGATGGGGAGATAAGGCGTGTAACCAGTGTAGTACATGGTTGTGGCGGCGCTCATAGGGGTTGGCAAGAAACTTTGCACCTGATCGACAAACATGTGGTGCTGCATGAGCCATCGAGTGACGTCGAGCATTTCACGATCGCCGCATCCGGGGTGTGAGGAGATGAAATAGGGGATAATATATTGTTTTTTGCCGCATTCGCGGGATGTTTTGACGAAGATGTCGCAGAATTCGTCGAAGATGCGCGCATCCGGTTTGAGCATGAGTCCGAGTACTTTGTTGTTGACGTGTTCGGGCGCAATTTTGAGGTATCCGCTGGTGTGAAATTTCGCGAGTTCTCGGATGTATTCAGGGCTTTTGAGGGCGAGGTCGTACCGGACGCCCGATCCGATGAAGACGTTTTTGACCTGTGGCAAGGCGCGAATTTTTTTGTAGAGATCGATGGTTGGTGTGTGATCGGTATTGAGGTTTTTACAGATTTTGGGGACGAGGCATGAGGGGCGAGTGCATTGTTTGCAGACGTCTGTATTTTTGCCGCCCATTTTATACATATTTGCGGAGGGGCCGCCGATGTCGCTGATGGAGGCTCGGCCTTTGGGGGTATCATGACAGATCTGGAGTACTTCGTTGGCGATGCTTTCGGGGGAACGACTTTGAATGACGCGTCCTTCGTGAGCAGCAATGGAGCAGAAGGCGCAGCCGCCGAAGCAACCACGCATGATGGTAACGGAGTTTTTAATCATCTCGAAGGCGGGTATTTTTTGATCGCCATAGCGGGGATGTGGTTTGCGCGAGAAGGGTAGGTCGTAGATTGAATCGAGTTCTTTTGTTGTAAGGGGTTCTGGGATAGGGCCGATCCAGAGCTCACGATTTCCGTGTTTTTGGACGATGCCGTGTCCGCCAACGCGAGTTTCGAGGATTTGGATACGCGAAGCTTCTGCAAAGGCGCGTTTATTTTGTCTGACATCATCGAACGAGGGGACACGTCGAACGTCGTAATCGCCGCGTCGGTTGCCGTCCTGGTCATTGCGGACGACGAGCGTATCGGGTAGGCTGTCGCACATCATGGCGATACCTGGTAGTCCGAGGAATTTATCAAGAGACCAACCGTACGAAAGGCCGTGTGCGATAGTTTCGAGAGCCCATTCACCGCTTCCGAACGAGAGAATATCGGCCCCCGAATCGACGAGAATGGAAGGCATGACGGTATCTTTCCAATAATCGTAGTGTGCCATGCGTCGAAGACTCGCTTCGATCCCCCCAATGACGATGGGTACCTCGGGGGTAAGTTTTCGGCATCTTTTGGCGTACGAAGTGACGGCGCGGTCTGGGCGCACGCCGGCTTTGCCTCCGGGCGTGTAGGCGTCGTCATGGCGTCGACGTTTTTCGCTTGTATAGTGATTGACGAGCGAATCCATGTTGCCGGCATTGATGCCCCAAAAGAGTCGCGGCGTGCCTAGCGCCATGAAGTCTTCATCTGTTTTGGGCTGTGCGACAACGCCAACGCGGAAACCTTCGTTGTGAAGGTAACGGCCAACGATGCCCGTAGAGAACGATGGGTGATCAATGTACGCATCGCCGCCTACGATAATAATATCGCATTCCGCCCAGCCTAGAGCGTCCATTTCATCGCGCGTCATCGGAAGAATTTCAGCGGTACCCAAACGGGCGGCCCAGAACTTTTTGTGTGTATGAAGCATAGGATGACCTGTAGTATGAACTTATCATTTATGGTTTGATATGTTGGGTTGCCGATTGTACAGATGTGGGTCGGGCGTATCCCAAAAACGCACTGAGTTTACAGGAATTTGTCTAAAATATCGCGGATAATGTGGGATGCTGTACGCAGTTGCGAGGCTTGGATAAGCGTGGTAGGATTGTCAATAATGCTGACATGATTTAAGTCACGCTCAGGTTTATAGTTTGTTATAGAGACGAAGGAGAATAGCCATGATAAAGCGTATCAAAAAATGGTTTGGCCTTGTGTTAGGTGGTGCAGCAGCATTTGTTGGTCTGAGTACTGGGGTGACAGGCTGTGATGACGATGACAAAACCGAAGGTAGAGGCGCAAAATTCACTTATGACGAGTTAGCCTGCTGTGGTGATGATAACGGTAGTGCATCGTTTAACAGTTGCATTCAGGCGTACAACAATGCAGGTCGCTGCGTCGGTTCGATTGGCGGAGGCGGTTCGATTGGCGGAGGCGGTTCGATTGCGCTTTATGGTATGCCTTCCGACATCACGCCTCCCCATGAAGATGCTTATTCTGCGGATGAACTCGACTGTTGTGGCACGGATACAGATTCTGAAAGCTTCAAGTCGTGCATCGAAGCTTATCGCACAGTGAATGCATGTCTGGGTCCAGTTGATAAAGACGGAGATGGGGAAGTCATCGCTACTTACGGCATGCCCAGCGAACTCATTGAAGCTTACGATTGTTGTGAAGGCGTGGAAGGTAGTGCGCTTAACGCATGCGTTGACGACTACCTCTTGACACGTGAGTGCAAATGTGAAGAAGGCGGTGGCGAGGATGACATCATTCTTCCAGAATCCAAATATACCGAAGAAGAACTCGCTTGCTGTGGAGAAGATCTCAATCAGTCCGAGTTCGAAGCGTGTATAGATGACTATCGCAAGAACGATTCGTGCCTGATCCAACCAGAGATTGGTGAGATTGATATTACGCCAGCGGTATATGGACCGGCTCCAGATATTGAACCGATCGAAATTGATGATCCCAAGCCCACTCCCGTAGAAATTTAATATAATCTTTTATATATAAGATTTAGGCCGCGCTTGAAAGCGGCCTTTTTTGGTATTATAAAAATCAAAAGGCTTTAAGCGGCCTTCATTTCAATAATGGAGAAGTAATACAATGATTGATCCCCGACTTAAAATTTATCGTGCCCTGATGTGGACGCGTCACAATATTCGTATAAGTGTTAACCGAGAAGACCACGAGCTTCGATATTTATTTTTTGAGATTTCTCGTCGCTGCAACATTCACTGCCGTTACTGCGGCAGCGGCTGTACCCCTGCTGAACGTCAGGGAGAACTCTCGACGCAGGAATGGATTGATATTATCGACCAGCTTGCGGAAGACTTTGATCCGAAACGTGTCATGATCGCTGTTACGGGTGGTGAACCCTTGTTTCGCAAAGATATCTTCGAAATTTTTGCGCATCTTCATAAACGCGGATTTCCGTATGGCATGGTTACCAACTCGACGCTTCTCAATGCCGAAACGGCTAAAAAGCTCGTTGAAGTAGGGATGAACTCGATGTCGCTGTCACTCGACTCTATTCCTGAAGTTAACGATGCCATTCGTGGCAAAGGAACGGCACAGCATGCAGTGGATGCGATCCGTTATCTTCGTGAAGCGGGTTACAAAGGCATTCTCGAAGCACTTTCTACAATTACCAAACCTTGTATGCCCCACCTGGCCGAGTTTCAGGATTGGATTACGAGTCTTGGCCTCAAACGTTGGCGTGTTTCGCCCGTCATGCCGTTAGGGCGTGCCGCAGAAAATCCAGATCTTCTTCTTGATGAAAACGATCTTCGCGATCTTCTTACGTTTGTGCGTCAACAACGTCGCAATGATCATGGTGAATTGCGTCTCGAGTTTAGCGAAGAAGGTTACCTTGGCGACGCATACGAAGGTCTTGTTCGACCGTATCTTTGTCAGTGTCGTGCCGGTATTAACATTGGCGGTATTCGTTATGACGGCAAAATCGGTGCTTGTCCTGAGATCTCTCAATTCTTCGATCAAGGTGACATCAAAAAAGAGCGTTTTTCCGAAGTATGGAACAACCGTTATCAGGATTTCCGTGATCGCAGCTGGTCTCGCAAACTTGGGCCTTGTGCCTCGTGTGACAAATACAACATTTGTCATGGCGGTGCATTGCACCTTTATGACGACACTTCGACGCCAGCCAGCCGTTGTTTCTACGAAATGCTCAAAGACGTTAAAAATTAATATTGTTTAGTTTTTCTAATATATTCATTCAATGAGGGATCGATTTAGTAAAAGGTCTTACAAATTCGATCGCGCATTATCATTACGAAGAGGAAGTTAAAATGTTCCAGAAGTTAAAAACTCTGGCGAAAACCGCTCTTGGAAGTTCTCTAGCGTTTATTGGTTTGGGCAGCCTTGTCACGGCATGCGATGACGGTGGAAACACCGAAAAGGCAGTCTCTCCCTATACGTATGATGAGCTTGAAGAATGCGGTGATCCATCGGGGGAAGAATTTCAATCTTGCATAGAAGCGTATCGCAACCATGAAATTGACTATCCTGCGTACTATGGTCCCCGGCCATCGTGCGATTACTACGATGATTCCGCCGATATCGATTTGATTTGCGAAGATTATGCTTGGGTGTGCGATGAACCTAGCTACAAAGAATGCATGAAGATTTATGAAGCTGAAGATCCGTGTAGTCGAGGCGAGTGCGAACCTGCTGTTTACGGTCCAGCACCGGACGATATCTATTAGTGTTGATCATAGTATAACATCGGTGAAAGGATAGTTTGATACATTGCAGCCGTATACAAAGTTTTTAAAGACTGCAATGTATTGAGCGCATGAAATGTCTATTCTTTCACTATTTGTCCTGCAGATGGCCTAAAGGGCGTTGGATTGCGGAGGGTCTTGGGATCCATGTGGATTTCGTTCGGACAATAGCAGGCCGCCCGTATTTGCTTGCAAATAGGGCGGCGGCGAAGCCGTATTGGCCAAAGGCCAATAGGCGAAGCCTAAAAAAATAAAAAAATAGCCAGCGTCAAGTGAACGCTGGCTGATGGATTAGAGTTTGCTTAATGCTGAGCGATAAAGCATATCACTTCGTGCCATGAGTCTTTTTATAGGATAAGGGAACGGCATACTGATAACATCAGAGAGGTCGTCTGGATTTATATAATAGAGGATAGGCAGTGCATCGCCGACGTGAAGCGTTTTTAAGGGATTGTATCGCAGCGTGACTTCATGAATGAGGTCGTAGGGATTATCGTCGTCGGGGGGATTGAATTTGTAAGATATGCGATATTGAATCGGAGCGCAGTTACGATAGATCACTTTGTTTAAATGAACGTTCGACTCGTCGTGAATATCAAACAAATCGCCAGAGGAGTCTCCGTAATGCAAAGCAACATAGTCGCCATCAAGTGGGACGTATTTGATTTCACAAATGGTAGCGATCGTTTTGCGGCCATTCTGAATGAGTTTGTGTATGGTGTCTGGGGCATTATGTATGCCGTCATAACCGAGTTTTGAGTAGGCACGGTTGACAATGGCTTTATAGAAGTTCGTATTGAGTTGAAGTATGGCTGTGATGCCAAAGAGTAGGATGATTGGAACGGCGAGAATGAAGATAAAGCCAGAATAATAGGAAGCTTGACCAACAATTGTGACGATGAGCGTGGGGATTGCAATGAGGATGAGTATTATGATGATACATGCGATCCAGACCAAGACCTGAATGGATTTAAACGTTTTGCCTCGGGCTTTCGTTTGGAGCTGATGTAGGGCGACTTCGGAAGTGAAGGCCGGTGTTTTGATACTCTTGTAACAGTTTGGAATGTGGCGTGGCGTGGTGTCTGGTAGTTGCAGCCAGAGCTCGGCGTTTCCAGCCTGGCCTAGTCTTTCAACGTTGCAGAGCTGTTTGTCGAGGTCTGCGGGCGTAAGCGTCGTGGCGATGTTGTCTGTGAAGATATTTTTAGTGAAGTTTGTAAAGAGGGTACGAAGCGTCGTGTAATCGCAGAGACGTTCGTTTGCGTTCGGGATAAGCATCTTGCGCAGGCAGGTTACGACGGCATGCGGAAGGTGTTGCAGGTGAGGCTCAATGACGAGCATGAAGTCAGCGATTTGCATGTCACCGGGTTCAACGCCACAGAGCATATAGGTCAAGGTTGCGCCGAGAGCATAGATGTCACTGGCGCATTCTGGTCGGCCCATGAGTTGTTCAGGCGGCATGTAGCCGTAAGTTCCAGCGACGGTCGATCCGCCTTTTTGAACTTGCGGATTTGCGACGGCACCAAAGTCGATGAGGAAGAGTTTGAATTCATCACCGGTCTGCGGTTCAAACATAATGTTCGAAGGTTTGATGTCACGGTGAATGATAGCTGGCTCATGTTTGTGGAGTTTTTCGAGCAAGTTAATGAGCTGAATGGCGATTTCGAAAATGCGGTTGACCGAAAAGCGGTAGCCGATTTTCATCATTTCGTTGAGCGTTTTGCCCTGAATGCATTTTTGTACGATGAACGCATGCGGTTGCGCTGCATCGAGACATTCGATCGTTTCGTAGAATGTGGCAATGCCGTCGATGTTGAGTTTTTGAAGGATCTCAGCTTCTCGCCAAAACAGGTCGTATTCTTTCCAGTTTTGAACGTTGTCAATGTTGAGTTGTTTAATTGCGACGTGGGTACCGTCAGATTTACGAATCGCTTCATAGACGTGAGCCTGGGCGCCCTGACCGAGTTTTTTGACGTAAGTGTATCGGTTTGCCAGCTCTGGCGGTGTCATAACAGGTGCTGTGGCTACGTCCGTGGGGTTAGCGCTTTGCTGAGGTTTTGTATTTTCGTTAAGATGTTGTGTTTCCATATTAACCTTCGTTTATATAATATACCTAAATAATAATATCGATGAATTCTAAATTACAATTTGATGTCGGTAAGGACATTTTTTTTAGGATCTTTAGGATCGTAAGCGACTTCGCATTCAAGCGGGAAACGAAGGTTATGACCTTTGTAATATCCAGAAGCGCCGACGAAGGATTCGCCAGAGACCTCAAAGATATATTCAAAAGCCTGACGTTGTTTGATGTAGGTTTGTCCTAAAACTTTGCCAGCGCATTTTTGCCACTGTGAAGGCACTTTCCATAGATTTTTAAGTGCAACGAGCTGAGGTACACCGCGATTGAGTTGTTGATGCGATTGGTTCACCTGATTCATCAGTTGAACCTGAGCTTCGTAGTCTGCGTCTTCCTGAGATTGACTTAATTCTTGAATGAGTTCAGCGGAGTATTTTTTGTTCTTTTGGAACTTTACGATTTTATGTTGAGGTTCCTTAAGGATCCTATCTGCAGCGGGATTACGAAGTCCAATTTTAGTGAGGAATGCTTTGATGTGCTTCATATTTTGAGCAATCAAAACAATGACTGCAAAGGCAAAGATGAGCGACGAGATGATGGCGAGGTTTCTAAGCTGACCAGAATGCATCATGCTGTCCCAGATAGGCATCGCTTTAGTGGGCGTTTTTGCAACTTCTGCTGGCGGTATTTTCAACAAACCGAGTTCGCGTCCAAAATTCATCACGAGCAATGCTCCAGCCGATGCTAGGGCTGAAATGGCGCAAATAATGCCATAAACCATTGTCATCGTTTTGCTCATGCCATTGTCTTTCGCTTTAACGGAGTATCTGTAGTTATAATCCTCTACCTGCTGAATGTAGTGGCGAAGCGTAACGACGTCTTTGGGGCGTCTGTTGATGTCTGTCGCGAGCAGGAGCGAAAGGAGTTCGCGCATCGCGGGAGTGGTATCGGGAGCGTGTTGATCTAAGACGGGACCGAATTTGAGATTGAAAACGTCAGCTTCGATTTCGTAGGGCATGACGCCAGTGAGCAGATGAAGGGCTGTTGCGCCAACTGCGTAGTAGTCGGACTGAATTTCGACGTCCCCCATCTGCTGTTCAGGAGCCATGTAGCCAAACGTTCCCGCGATCGTCGAGCCACCTTGATGTTTTTGTGGATTTGCAACAGCACCAAAGTCGATCAGGTAGACGTCAACATTCTCGTCTAGCTTGTTAATAAGAATATTGGAAGGCTTAATATCGCGGTGGATGATCGGTGGAACGTATTGTTCCTGAAGGGCTGACAGAATATTACAAAGCTTTTTAAGTATTTTAATAACTAAAAGCTCAGGTAACTTGCCTTTTTGGGCGAGAAGTGTGTCGAGCGAAGGATATTTAATATATTCTTGAATAATAAAATAAAGCCCCTGACCGTTTTCAGGAATGATACTGCTGTAATATTTAGGAACACCGGGCACATCAATGCTTTGAAGAACTTCGGCTTCACGTTTGAACAGTTCAACGGACTTAAGATTGTCGACCTGATTCATCTTGAGGCATTTAATGGCTACCAGTTTATTGGAATACGTTGCTCGTGCCAGGTACGTTTTGCCGTTTGCGCCTTCTCCAAGTAATTCAATAATCTGATACTCGCCCCTCAGCTCTAGAGGCGTATCGATGCTCTCTGGTTCTTTCGACGCTTGTTTGGTTTGATTATTCGCTGTATTTAAGTTTTCTGCGTAGGATTCAGACATAAAGTACCTAATGAATCAATCACGTGTTTGTGAGGTGTTCGGCTAAGCCGCTTTGTGAATGGGCTTTTTCGCATTGTGCGAAAAATATAAACCCTTTTATGATAATTATAGGTTATTTGGTTCAATCTGCAATCAATAAGTATTCAACCATGGGTCGTTATTAGATGAAATAGATGGGGCAATAATTCTAATATATAATTCGTGATTGATGTACATCAAGATACAAAAAAGTCCGGCGTATTTGGCCGCAAAGCGGTACAAATAGCCGGACTGGGAGGGCGTATCGGCTTTTGCCGATAGCCCGAGCGAACGAAATAACTATAAAGTCGTCCAAGAGATGCTGTGGATTGCGAAACGGTTGGTGCTATTGGAAGAGCTTGACTGAGGTTTAATGGTAAAGCTCGTCGCCGAGGCATCATTGAAATCGTACGAAAACGTATTGGAGACATCCGTGTTTTCTACGATTGTCTGGGTGTGGGCGCCGACGGTGACATCAAGTTTGCCGTTTTTAGACCAGCCAGTGTATTCGATGGTGATTCTGCCAACGCCTTTGAGTCCCGAGACAACAATTTCGTTTTGATATGCTTTGTTGCCGGTGAGGCCGAGCGAATTGGGGTAGTTGCTAGAACTGCCCATGCCCTGTGCGGTGATTGTGGCGCCCGATGGCATTGTGACCTTGATAGAATCTGTGTAGGCGGATGTGCCCGCAAAGTCTGCGAAGTTGTACGTTACAGCATCGGATGGTTCGGTAATTTCGCCGATATCATGTTTGGATACGATGTCTGCGGCGTTACGTGGGGCGATCTTGGAGATATTGTAATCGTAGATTAAAACGCCTGCTGCGCCTATCGAGTCGCCTACGGAGATAGTGTTGTTGAGTTCTGTTGTGCCCATGATGAAGTCATCGACATAGACTTTGTTTTTGCCGACATCGGAGCAGACGAATACGGGGGCTTTAGCTGCGGTCGTTTCGTCGTACGCATTGACGGTAAGCTCCGAAACACGGACGAGCGTGCTGTTGTATTTGCTCTTGGCGTTGTTGATATCGGAGGCCTTGACGGTAATAGGCGCAGGAACGGGCGCGGTACCGAGTTTGGTCACCGTCGGTTTGGCTATTTCGAGAAAATCGTAATATTCGTCTGTCGTACCCTGAATTTCGACGAGGTCACCGACGACAACGGTTTTGGACGAAGCAGCATCGTAGACGTAGACGCCTGCGGCCTGATCGGTTTTGTCTTGAATAAAGAAGCCGTTTTTTCCGGACTGAATGGCTGTAACGACGCCCTGAACGAGAACGATCTGGTCTTTGGCAAGTGTACCCTCGATGTATTGCGAACGGAGATCGGAGAGTTTCGTGAGGGTGATGGGACAACCGACTATGGTACCAGCCTGATTGGGACATGCGTCACATACGTCGCCAACGCCATCGCCGTCGCTGTCTTTTTGATCGGGGTTCGCATCTTTAGGACAGTTGTCTATGGTGTTATCGATGCCGTCGCCGTCGCTATCTTTGGGGTTAAACATAGGGCAGGTATCGTCATTGGCGGCGCAGAATGGATACGGGTCGCAAATATCGCCAATGCCGTCGCCGTCGACATCAGACTGCTCGTCATAAGGGGCTGCTGTCGTAGGCATATCCGTTGGTCGGACAGGGTTAAAGATGGTTGGGCAGTTGTCTTTTGCATTGGGAATGCCGTCGCCGTCGATATCGTTGGCATCACTGTAGTAGTTCACTTCAGGTTCAGCTGTAAGATTGGCGCTGTAATTTTTATACGATTGAACGCCATACTGACTTGTATTTTGAGAAGTCGTATCGATAGCTCTTGGACGCATGGGGATACAGGTAGGTTCTTTGGTTGGTGTGCCGTTGAAGAACAGGCCGTACGCTGCACGCGCTTTGGTTTCGGCAAAAGTGTATGAGCCGCCCGTCGCTTTGGTGCAGATCTTCTTTGAGCTACCGTTGACATTTACAGCTTCGCAAGAAGACGTTTTGACGAGGTTTGCTTCGCCATAGACGATTGAGCCCGCGAGCATGACGAGCATGACATCTTCGGGGTCAGCGTCGATGACGGCGCGGTGGCCTGTACGCGTTTTTGTTTTGCGGTACATAGCAATATCGGCGTAGAGACCTTGTTTGAGCGAACCTACGCTATTTTCGATGTTGAATGCGACGGCTCCATTGTAAGTAGCCATTTTCCATATGTCGTAGTCGGAAAAATAGCTGTCGTAGTAATATGTGTTGAGGAAGTCGACGCACTTGAGTTCGCGTAGGATGTTTATAGAACCAGAAGGCGTCCAGTCAGTGCCGAGTGCGATGGTGACGCCCAAACGGTCGTAGAGCGGAGCCATGGCTGTATCGCCGTAGAGCGAAACGTTGGTACGCGGTGACCAAATGAGTTTTGCACCTCTTTCGGAAAGTTTTGCAATGATATCGGGTGTGGCAGCGATGCCGTGGATGATGGAAAGGGTATCGTTGACGATGTCTGTAGAACCAGCGCCTTCGCCGCTCAGGCAGCGCAATTCGTTAAGAGCTGCTTGGTTGATGCCTTCGGCGATGTGCGGGCTAAAATGGCTGTCTTTAGTGTTGTATTTGTATTTGGTGCAGCCACTCTCGTAGGTGCTTCCGATAGAATCACCGAGCGGGAAGGTTTGATAAGTTGTTTTGATGGCGTCAATTTTCGACATATCGGTCGCGTTGTCGATGTTGCGTACCAAACCGGTCGCGCCATTTGAACCAAACAGAGCCGTTGTACCGCTCATCAACTGGCGTACTTCGCCGACATCTTCATAGTTTGGCGTACCCTGTGCGTTGTGATTCGAGTGACCGTTTTTGCTTTTACGCCAGTCATGGCGATGATCAAAACGTTCGTCACCCCAGTTGTCTGGTCCTTGGTTGGTATAGGTGATGTGATCGTGGCCGTTAATGAGGCCCGGACTGATTACGGCGTCAGGGCTGGTAATAACCGTTGCGCCTGTCGTATTGCCGCTATAGTCGCTTTCGCAGCCGACAAACTGGATTTTGCCGTTGTTGATCACGACGATACCGCCTTCATAGGTCTTGTCGAGGGCCAAAACATCACCGCGCAGGATTGTGGTGGTGCCCGATCCGCTCATTGCGCATGCATTTGTACCCGAAACGGTTAATTTGCCGCACGAAATAACTTCTGGTTCTGCAGCTGGGCCTGAGTCTTTGATGCAGCGGTCGGTCTTTGCGTCGCACGTATATCCAGGGTTACACCCCGTTTCGGAGCACCCTTTGGGCGGTATAAGCTCACATTGATCGGTGTCAGTGTTACAGACATACCCTGCATCGCATCCCGTTTCGGCGCATCCATTGTTCGTTTCAGTGTCTTTTTCGCATTGATCGGTGTCAGTGTTGCAGACGTAACCCGAATCGCATCCTGTTTTGGTGCATCCATTGTTCGTTTCAGTGTCTTTTTCGCATTGATCGGTGTCAGTGTTGCAGACGTAACCCGAATCGCATCCTGTTTTGGCGCATCCATTGTTCGTTTCAGTGTCTTTTTCGCATTCGAGGGTTGTTGTGTTGCAGTGGAATCCTTCGTCGCAGCCAGTGAGCAAACAGCCTTGTTCGGTGTCGTTTTCGACGCATTCGAGGGTTGTCGTGTTGCACGTGTAGTCGTTATCACAGCCTGAAATCAAGCAACCGCCGTCGATGCAGCTTCCGTTTCGGCAGATTTGGGAAGCGTCGGCACATGGCACCGCGTTACTACATTCGGGCTCTGGTTGGCCATTCGGAACGCAGTCGCCGGCTTGGCAAACTTTGCCTGTGGGGCAGGAAACGCCTTTACAACGGTCGACACACGCGTCATTTAGGCAGATGTCCTGGCATTTCGACTGAACGGTCATGGACGAAACGCACACGGTGAGATGTGTGTTGTCACCGCAGTAAGGCACGAACGTCGCTGCATCGCACTGAGGCTCATCTGGCATTTCGTCGCTGTCCGAGCCGTCGTCGCAGCCCCAGACACCTGCGGCCATGAACGTGGTTATTAAAAGCCAGAATTTTGAATGATGAATCATGATACTTCCCCTAAGAGACGCTTTGCAGCCTGACTTGACTTCTTGCCGAAAAAAAAGGCCGGGTCTTGTATAATTACAAAATTCCGGCATCTTCCATGGCATCCCACTCGAACTTTCGAGCGCGTTTTCGCGGTGCGCTCTACTGTTTTTGATGGGGGCGTGTCAAACGCCGAAATATACAAAACCACGTTTTGATTAAAATTTGGCGGAGTTACACCTACATATACTTTCATCAACTTACGAATAGAATTATATAAAAACGTAATACTTGATATATTTCATCTTTTTAGGTGTAGTGTTTTGATTGTGTTTCATTCCAAACCATCATGTTTTGATTGTATGTTTGCTTCGCCTATTTCGCGTACGCTCAATACGGCTTCGCAGCCGCCCTATTGCCTGCGGCAATACGTGCGGCTATTTGCTATGGCATGTCGTGATGCTAACCCCGGTTGTACTCAATGTACGCTGTTGTGAAGTGTCGAGTACGTGGGAGATCTGTTATTTCAACGATTGTGAAGCCCAATTTATGGGGTAGAAGCAGCCATATCAACGTTTGTAAAAGCATTGATGCGGAGTAAGCAAGGAAGTTCTAATGTGCGTGGATAGGCTATCGCAGGCGTATCGTACAAAAAAAGCCACGCGTGTCAGGCGTGGCTTATTTGTACGATAGCCGAAGACGCACCGCGTATTGAAAAAGCCCAAAGGAGCTTTGGGCTTTTGAGAAGCGGTGCGCACTCGCTAGCGAAGCTGCGAGTGAACATGAGCTGTTATTTGTTGGTCGTCCACGTGATGGATTTTATGACGAAGCGATTTTTGCCGTTTTCGCTGCTCTTTTGCGGGACGAGTTTGATCGTTGTGGCCGTATCGTCGTTGTAGGTGTGCGTGAACGTGCCCTTGTCATCTGTGCTGGCGACGATGGTTTGAGTGTCGTTGCCAACGATGACGTCGAGTTTGCCCGACGGTGACCAGCCGATGTAGTCGAATTTGAGGCTGCCGACGCCGCTGAGGTTGTCAATGACGATCTGGCTGTTTTCTTTGCCGCCGGTAATCGCGAAGCCGGATGCATCCTTCGAAGAAGCGCCCATGCCGAGGCCTGTGACCGTTATGCCTGACTCGTACGTTTTGCTGTACTTGTCTGCGTAAGTCGTCGTGCCACCAAAATCAGCGAAATCGAGCGTGTATTCGACGTTTGCAGCTGCGAAGGTCGTAAATTCGAGGGTTTGCGGATCGGCTGTACCAATGGCTGCAGAGATCGTCGCCGTCTTGTCTGCTTCGTCTGTGACGATCGAAACATCGAAGGTGGCTGCAAACTCTCCGGCAGGGATGGTGATAGATGCTGGAACGGTCGCGATGGTGTCATCGCTAGAACTCAGCGTAACGATAACATCTTGTGTATCAGGACGCGTGAGCGCGACGGTGACTTCGACGGTACTGCCAGTGGCGACAGTCGTTGTAGAAGCCGTGAGTGAAGCGACATCGACTTCTACGTTGTTGTCAAAGCCTAAGATCGTCACGTTTTTGGAGGACGTGCCGTAGGAAGCGGTAACTGTCGTATCGCCCGAATTAGCGGTGGTAATCATCGTCGTGGCACTAGAAGCACCCGCAGCAATGGTGACGGAAGCAGGGCATGTAGCGGAACCGCATTCGAGGGCGATTTCGGTAGCTTCATCCGCTTCGCCGTTCATCGTGATCGTGATCTCAACTTCGCTGCCGAAGCCCGCTGTCGATACCGAAGACGTGAGGCTGGCAATGCCAAATCCTGCAAAAATATCCTCAGCCGAACGCGGTGCAACTTTAGACAGACTGAAGTCGTAAACAAGAATGCCCGTGACATCATAGGTTTCGCCGATCTTAACAATGCTGTCGAGCGCAGGCGTACCCATGACGTAGTCGTCAATGTAGGCGACTTTGTTGTTTTCGTCATGGCAGAGGTAGGCTTTGCCGTTGGCGTAAGTTGTGTCGTATTTGTCGACTGTCAGTCCTGATACGTTGACGAGGACGCTGTCGTAGGGATTCTTGCCGGCTTCAGCGGTTGTTGCTTGGGTTGTCTGTTCTGCGGTAAGCGAGAGCGGTTTGATGACGTGATTGGAGCTCATCACTTCGACGCTCGTAGGTTTGATCTCAATGAGGCTGTAGTAGACTTCGAGTGAGCCTTTGACTTCGACGAGATCGCCAATTTTGACTTTAGCAGCATCCGTCGCGCTGTATACGAGGATTGCAGCGGGCTGTTCGGGATCTTGAATAAAGAAACTGTTCAGCGCAGAACCGTCGTATTTGGAATTGACAGCTGTGACGACACCTTGAACTTTAGCGAGTCCTTCGACGGGGGAACCGCTCAAGTAGGACTGACGAAGTTCGGAGAGCGAGCGGAGTTGGAGTACGCAGCCGGTACCATCTTCGTTGGGGCCTTCGTTGGGACAAGCGTCGCAAGCATCACCGAGACCGTCGCCATCTGCGTCAATCGCATCGTTGCACGGATCGCAAGCGTCACCGAGACCATCTCCGTCGACATCGGACTGATCTGGGTTGGCGACATCTGGACAGTTGTCTTTAATGTTGGGTACGCCATCGCCATCACGATCTTTGGTATCAAAGATGGGGCACGAAGCGTCGTTGGTCGCACAGGTTGGGTAGGGGTCGCAAATATCGCCAATGCCGTCACCGTCGTAGTCGGCCTGTGCGCGGTTTGTGTACTGCGGGCGGATCGGATTGAACATCGTCGGACAGTTGTCTTCGTTGTTAGGGATGCCGTCGCCGTCGATGTCATTTTCGTCCGAAACTGTGCCGTCGTAGAGTGTCGTTTCTTGGCTCGTCGTATCTTGCGCGCGTGTACGTTTGGGGATGCAGGTCGGTTCATTTTCAGGCGTATTGCAGAAGAAGAGCGGGTATTTTGCCGCGCTCTGGAGGCCTGACAAGGTGTATTCTCCACCGTTTGCGTTGACATCGACTTTTTTTGCGACACCGCAGACGTCAAGCTCACTACCTTGAGACAGGAGGTTGGCATCACCGTAGATCATTTTGCCGTCTACGATGACGAGCGTAACATCGGCGTTTTCAGCTTCGATAACAGCGCGGTGGCGCTTTTTGGTAGCCGTTGTTTTGAAGACAGCAATATCCGCGAGGAATCCTTCTTTAAGCTGGCCAAGGGCGTTTTCGAGGCCAAAAGCAACAGCGTTGTTGTAGGTCGGCATGAGCCACAATTTATAGTCGCTAAAATAGCTATTATAATGATTACGGTTGAGGTAATCGATACAGGCAAATTCGCGGAGCATGTTTGCCGAACCGGAATAGATCCAGTCGGTACCAAGGCCGACGGTGACCCCCATTTCATCAAACAGCGGGGCCTGAGCAGTGTCGCCGTAAAGCGAAATATTCGTTCTTGGAGACCAAATGAGTTTGACGTTGTTTTGCTGCATTTGAGCGATCATGTCGGGCGTTGCTGCTGTACCATGAATGATTGCTGTGTTGGGTTTAAAAATGTCTTTTGCTCCGCTATCGCCGTTACCAATACCGTTGCCACTTAAGCAGAGCAGCTCATTGTACGCAGCTTGGTTGATGCCTTCTGCGATATGCGGGCCGTAGGGACAGCCGTCGTCAAAATTCGTAACCGAATTATGGTAAGAATAACCAGCACATGAATGGATCGTGGCATAATCGACAGTTGAATCACCGAGCGGGAAGGTTTGGTAAACGCTCTTAACGCCAGCAATTGTTTCTTTGTCGATGTTTCGCGTCAGTCCGTTGACTTTGCCTGAACCAAAGATGGACGTCGTGCCGCCAAGAATGGCACGCAGTTCAACGACGCCGTTATCTTTTGTTTGGGGGCCGGGAACTTTGGTATGGCCATGAAGGCCTCTTCGCCAGTCGTGGCGATGATCAAAGCGTTCATCACCCCATGAACCAGGTTTGTTGTTGGAGTACTCTAAATGCTCATGTCCATTGATAAAGCTAGGACTGATGACGGCGTTGGGGCAGGTAATGACGGTTGCATTGGATAGATCGAGATCGCTTCCGCAGCCGACGTAGGTGATTTTGTTGCCTGAAATGGCGATTGCGCCGCCTTCCCAGGTTTTTTCATATCCGAGAACATCACCGCGAATAATAATTGTAGAGCCGTTGCCTTTGACATCGCAGGTGTTCGATGTGTCAGCGATCGTCAAGGTGCCACAAGAAATGACCTGAGGTTCGTCATCGGTCGAGTCTTTATCACATCGATCCATTGTTTCGTTACAGGTAAAACCGGAGGGGCAGCCTGTAACACTGCAGCCTGGTTGAGGCTGATCGTTCTTTTCGCACTCGAGCGTCGTGTGGTTGCAGACAAAGCCTTCGTCGCAGCCTGTAAGGAGACAACCCTCGGCTGAACTGTTGGGGACGCACTGTTTTGTCGTCGTATTGCAGGTGAACCCTTCGTTGCATCCCTTGATGAGACAGCCAAGATCATCAATACTGCCGTTCTCGTTGTGGCACATCGTCTGCGGCATGTACATTTCGTCTTGATAGCGGCAACTAAAGGCAGTTTGACCATCGGATGCTGTGCAGCTGTTGTCCGTTACGACACTGCAGCACATGTGTGTTGTCGCGCCTTCTTCTAGCGGATCAGGTACTTCAAGACACTGTTCGTTCGCGTTGCAGCTAATCCAGTCAGTCGAACAATCGACTTTTTCGCCTTTACCATCGGTGCATCCAGCTGCGTAGGCTGCAGCTAAGATCCCTACGACGAATAGAAAATGCTTGTTCTGTTTCATGAAGACTCTCCCAATAGGGGGCAGAGCGGCACTTACCGACTGTGGTACGTACTTGCTCCGCATGATTTTGAATATATATGCGTCTGCAGCCATTCATTAAAAATGTTGCAAGCTTGCAGCCCTTAGTGATTCAGCTGAATAATGTCAATCATTTGTATATTAAATCTAAAATTAAGTAAGATAGTGTAGTTATTTAAACCACACCTTTAGCTGGTTTGCTGAAGCATTTTTGCTCAAACACTGTTGTATGGCTGTATTTGAAATATTATGATAAATTTTCATTTATTACTGTTAACAAAAAGTGTGTGATCTTAAGAAATCACTATGGGACAGTTGTGGTATGTTTGTATAAATTCAGAAACGCAAGGTTATGAAATGCATGGAATCACTGCTGTTTAAAACATATTTTTATTACCTGCAATAAACTGCGATCGTTACAGAATTTTATACTTTTCTCATCCTCATTCTGTCCTGCGGACGGCACCAAGACGCGTCATATCGCGAACGTCCCTTGGGACAGCAGTGGTATGGAATATATGAAGGTAGTGTTGTAACAAATGGTTGGAGCTAATAAAAAAGCTCCGCCAGAGCGGAGCTTTGAGACTTAACAGAAGTTAAGTTGGGGGGTTACGTTTCGGTATAATAATAATGCTTACCGACAGATTTAAAGTTGGGATCGTCTGCAAGTGAAGCAATGATATTTTTGCGCACAGAGACGGGGGTACGATGCATGATATCGGCTAATTCCTGCACTGTGAGTCGAGACAAGCGAAGGATGCGTACAGCGATCGACGCAAGTCGGACGGCTGGCAGACGCGGGAATTCGATTGCGGGTTCTGCGAGTTTAGCGATTTCCTCTTGATTGGCATCCGTGAAGAGTGGCGGAACGGACGCATCGAGTTCAACGGGGATCTCAAGCTCTGCAGCCGCTTTAGAGGCGCGTTTTGCTTTGGGCTTTTCATCAGAAGAAGCATCGGCTGCTTTTTTGGAGCGTGTAGCTTTTTTGGGTGCAGCCTCATCGGACGCGTCAGCTTTTGTCGTTCGCGTGCGTTTGAGGGGCGCTTTAAAGACGATTTCTTCAGGCTGATCTGTAGTAGAAGCGGGGAAGAGGCTAGTCTGAATGGGTGCCGCCCCATCGATGGCCGTCGTTTCGCAAGATTGAACGAGGCGTGAGCCGTCTGCGTTTTGTGGCTTACGACCTGGTTTGCGACCGCGTTTATGTGCTGAAGCAGGATCGGGTTGATTAGTAATATCGAGCGTTTCGTTTACCTGATTGGCTTCGCGTTCGGCTTTTTCCTGGGCCAGTTTTTGCGCACGTTCAGCTTCTTCACGGAGAATCTGGGCTTTAATGGCTTCGTTTTGCGCGAGGAGAGCATCTTTAGCTTCGGCAGACTTCGTTGCGCGTGCCTCACGAATGGCTTTAGGCGACGGTTGAATGTCGAGGAGTTGCGATTGTGCTTCAGGGAAGCGGCTGTGGATGGCGTTGAGCGCAGATTGTTTAATATTGGGTTTGAAGTCGCCTGCCAAGAGGATGGCTGCGCGAATAGCATCGGGTGACTGAGCGCCCACTTTGGGAAGACCGTACTGCGAAGGTCTGTCAACGGTACGATCCGCAGCGGAGGCTTCTGTTTCGAGTACTTCGCCTTTTTTGGCCTGTTGGATGGCGTCGTGCAGATCGATATTGGTCGTTTGTTCTGTTTGTGCAGCGGCTGCAGCGGCGCGTTTTTCGGCGACCAATCGTGCTGGTTCGATGATTTCCATACGCGGAGCTTCTTGAGCAAAGGCATTGAATGCAGCGGGGCGACGTGGTTGTTCGATTTCGGGTTGCTGGGCATTTTCTTCTGCGTTTTGTGCTTCAGCGCCCTCTGTTTGCCCCTGCATTTCAGTATTTTCCTGGTTTTCTCTGAGGCGTCGTGCACGTCTTTCGGAGTGCGCTTTCTCTTTCTTTTCGGGGTTTTCTATGCAGATTGTTTCGCAGATATCACCGTTTTCGTCAGAAATTTCGATGTATTCAGTATCGAATTTAGGCAGTTTGCCAGCTTTCTTTTCATTTTTGGCGATAATGCGGTTCGTAAGATACGGCACGTCATCGTCGTCCTCGTCTTCGGCATGCAGCTTGGCGAGTTTGAGTTTTCGGTTCATTTCGACGTGGAGCATTTCGCCGCTTTGATCCCAATCGGGCTGCTGATCGCACAAATAGAATCGCTGCCAAAGTTCTTTGGTCTCATCATCACTACAACGTACGACTTCATTATTTTTTATGCAGTAACAGCCGTCTTTGAGTGCGCCAAAAGAGTCGAGTTTGGTAAAGACAGGCAATCTATCAAAGGCTTCAGGATCGACGAAAATGATAATGAATTGTTTTTTTCCGTCAGCGCGTGTTTGAATAAAGGAAATATCTTTTTCTTTTTCGTGCGGCGCATCGCTGATGACGGTACGATCATTAAATTCTTTTTGAACGGTTTTGAGGAGATCGTCGATGTGCGGATTTTTTCGAATAACATAAGAAATGCCGTGTTTTCGCACGCCGACCATAATAATACCGCCGCCCGAGTTTGCGAGGGCCGAAAAGGTCGACCAAAGTTCAAAACACGTTTTGTCGATATCGAGTGCGTAAAGAGGAACGCCTTCCGCAACGCCAATGAGTTCGCGCATCATAGCATCGCTATATTCGACGTTGTTGGTACCGGCTCTAAAAGCCAACAGCGGCGCTGTGCGCGGCTGAAGTTCAGAGACGTTTTTCATCGGGAAATTCGTGTCGGTGCGATGCAATTCGGCAAACGCCTGCTGTGGGGGCATTGCCGTAAACATTGATCGTGACGGAGAACTTGCAGGACGATTATTCGAAATGTTATTAATATAAACGCTTTTATGAATGCCACTTGAGGAGGGCGAAGGCGCACGCTTAAAAGCACCGCTTAGCGGTATGTTGCGGCTTGGAATGGCATTGGCAGTCATTTGTTGAGAGCGTTTGCGGTCGATGAACGGTAGCTCCATACTGCTTTTGCGCTCGCGTTTTTCGGGCTCGGCGTTGGCTACTTTGGGGACGCGTTCCAAATGTGTATTGCTCTCTCGAACACTTGCAATGGTGCGTTTTCGGGCTTCTCCCTCCGAGCGAGGAATGCTCTCGTTTTCGCCACTTAGACTCGAGGCTGTGGCGGTATTGCTTCTCGTGCGTGTGACGACCGACGATTTCGTATATCGTCCTTCGGGCGGAACCGGCTGACTGTATGCAATCGCCAAATCTCGCTCGTATTCCAATTTGCGAAGTGTATAAAAAATCTCTCTTCCGTCGCGTGAACTTGTTATAATCCCGCTGTGTATTGCATATCGCATGGCAAACATCAGCGTTTGATAAGATATACCTGAATCGTTCGAAAGCTGTTTCAGCGAAGCTGGAATCCCATATTCCAAAAGTGACAGAATACTCTTCGCTATTTCGTAATCATTAAGGGGTTCGCCCATTTTTCCTCCATGCTTTTTGTTTCACGCAAGTTTCAATATCCTTAACGTATTTCTTTCATCAGTCGTCCTTTCGCTGACGAATTATGGAGATACAGTCAAAATATCTATACGAACTTCAAAAAGAAGCTTAAGCTGCATTCATAAATCTGCCGAAAATTTTTCAAATTCTCGGTCGGAATGCTCCGCTTCTATCATTAGTTTGCATCGCATTCAATAAAAATTTGAATCCTTGTGGCGCAAATTTCGCCACTTTATCAACACTTAACGCCTAATCCGCCTGCCGTTTATATAATGACTTTGGTGGGGGAAATCCCCCTGCGCGGCTTTTTTATCGATTCAACAATCATTTAAAATCGTTTTTCTTCCATAAAAAATGCTCATTATAACGATAAAATACGCCGCTACCCCCTTTGCGGGAGCGCGTTTGCCCCCGCAACGCCCCTCGCTATGACGTCGACTTTGAGCACTTTAACCTCTTTTATCGTCGTAAATATATCATACTGTATGTCATCTCGCTTGAATCTTAATCTTTGTAATTTAGTTGATGATCGTGTTCGGCTATGAAGGGGTAGCGGCGTATCGCCTTTGCCTGCCCAAAGGGCGGCAAGGGCGATAGACGCTCAGGGGAAGGCCTTCCCCTCTCTCATGATTAATTATAATAACGCGTGAATTATAATCTGGTCGCGTTAGTTAATATCGGTTGAAAAAATCGAAACCACTGACGCTATCAGCCTTGTTTTCCCGGGATAAGGGTAAAACGACTGCTAGATAGAGAATTGCAAAAACATAATATCCTATGGCGACTAAGATTTTATCTTTGGGAATAAGACATATCATATAAATCAAACAGGATAACTGAGATGTTATTATAAAAACTAATTCTGAAGATATGCGAAGGATGAGCGGCGCTTGAACCATGTCGCCATGCAATTTAGCTGGGACGGACGCTTCGGGGTGATCAGACTGTTTGTCTTGGGTGGGGGTCCAAAAAACGTCATTTGCCGATTTACTCGAAACCTGGCGATACACTTCTGCAATCGTCGCACGGCGCATATAAAACGGCTCGATCATGCGATCTAATAATGAAACGAGCCAGGCGGGAACATTTGTGGGTAATTTGTCATGATATATCGGTCGCAGGTTTTCCTGTAAAAACTCGAAGGGTTCTGTGCCTGTCAGTAAATGTATAATCGACATTCCGAGCGAATATACATCCGAAACGGGGACGGCATCGCCTAAACACTGCTCTGGCGACATATAGCCAGCCGTTCCTGCAATCGTCGACCCGCCTTCGTGTTTGACAGCTTTGACGACACTTCCAAAGTCGACGAGCCAGGCTGCACCTGTGTCATCAATCATAATATTTGACGGTTTGATATCACGGTGAACAATGTGATAATTTTGAGAGATAGTCAGCAGTATTTTTGTAAGATCCAACATGATATTTAGAATATCTTGAATCGAAAAACGATGACCATTGCCAATCATATCTTGTAATGAGGAACCTGATACAAATTCCTGAACGACAAAAATATACGGCGTTTCGGATGCGTTGGCGTCAATAACTTCTAGGCAGTGGGGAACGTGTTCAACATCGAGCGTTCTCAGCGTCTCGATTTCTCGCTCCATCAACTCATTCGCTTTCCAGTTAGGGATCGTTGCGAGATTGTAAGCTTTGATGGCACAGAGTTTCCCGGCAGCTGACTGCGCCAAAAACATTTTTGCCTGTGTGCCATGACCAAGTTTTTGGGTAATTGTATATTTGCCAATGAGAGACGGATGCTGGAATATATCGCTGTTCATAGGAGTATGGTTCATTACATGGATTAAATAATAAATGGCTTCGCGTTACTTATTGATGCGTTTTTTCTCTTCTTTCCACTGTTGAATTTGGCGTAATTTTTCAAATAGCGCTTTGTTTTGAACTCTTTGGTAGTGTGAAAAAATATAATAAATCACCAAGTTTATGATTAGGATGGAGGCACTGATTGTAAAAATGACATTGGTGGGCAGTTTTGTTTTGGCAAACCACGGAATCAGAATGAATATACCCACCAAAAAAGCCACGTGGATGACCCATGACTTTGCGAAAACAGGTTGATCAAATCCAGGAATATTGAATTTGTAGGAGGGGATAACGGCCTTAGTTTGGGTTGTTTGAGGTGTCTGGGTTTTATCTATAGATGATGTGATAAACTTAAAGCGAGTTGTGTGTGTTGCTTCGTCGCTTTCTTGGAGCATGCGCATGAGTTTGGACAGGTTACTGAGTCTGCGAGACGGGATCGGGTCGAGCATTGCCTCGAGAAGCTGAATGAGGTGTGGCGATGTATTGAGTGGGACGTAGGACTTAAAGAGCAGCTTCATGTCGCTACTGAGTGTCATTTGCCATGGTGGAACGCCCGTCAACAGGTGTACGAGGGTTGCCCCAAGACTATAAATATCAGACTCTGGGCATGAGCTTCCCAGGCACTGTTCGGGGGCCATGTATCCTGCGGTGCCTGCGACGGTTGTACCGCCCAACGATTTTTCGTGGAGCATTGAGGTGCCGAAGTCGATGAGATTGATGTATCCGTTATGCGAGGCCATGAGGTTGGATGGCTTAATATCTCGGTGGACTACGGGAGGGACAAAGCTTCTTAGCTGGGTCAGGATGGGGAGAACGGCGAGTGCGATAGCGGATATATCTTCTGGAGTGAAGGTATAGCCAGAATTGAGCATATCTTCGAGGGTCTGGCCTGTGATTAACGTCTGAACGAGAAAGTAGTATGGGGGCTGAGCCTGAGATGCATCAATCGCATCAAGGTATCTTGGTGTACCCTGGACGTTCATGGATTTGAGGGTTTCGATCTCACGCATGAACAGTTCGGTAGATTTCCATTCGAGCAATTCATTGAGCAAAAGTGCTTTGATGGCCACGTAAGTGTCGGATTCAGTACGAGCGAGCCAAACTGTACCTTGTGAGCCACGGCCAAGCAGGCGAACGATGTGATATTGGGGAGCCAAACTGGGATGGTCGCGCAGAGCCTCTGTTTCGGGATCGTGAGCGTCCGAGAGGTCGAAGTCGGGTGGCAATGGGGTTGTGATATGCTCTGATGAAGCCAGGGACGTGTTTTCCTGAGAGTTTTTTAAGCTCGACCTGGCGTTGACGGCTGTCGAAATAGATCCCTGAAGATTGTTAAACTCTGAAGAATCTTGAGGTGTTTGAATTTGCGTTGCCATATTTGTAGCCTGCTTGTTAATTTAAAAAAATGTCAATTGAATAGGCAAGAATTGAAGAAGCAGAAACGTATGGAATGACAATGTATATTGACTGAACTCAAGTAAAGATCATCAAATATATAAAATGATCAGTATAACGCGTGTTGAGGGCAAAGGCGCGCTCGAGGGGAGCGCGTCTGAAAGCAGATACGTTATGATTATTTGAGGAACGCTTCAGGAATGATGAGGCAGTTTTGATTGGCGTACTCTGTGACGTTGCGTGCGACTTCGCGGATTTCGTTGTCGACGTTGAGACTCGGCTGAACAGAGGGCAACACAATGAGGTCTGCGCTGATCTTATCAGCGACGCTGAGAACTGCGGAGGCACGATTCATAACAGGGGCATGTTGCGTAAAAGAGAGTTCTCGTGCATGCTGCTCAAAAGCGAACGGAACGCTGAGCGACTGAACGGCTTGTTTGGCGCGTTTGGTAACGCATTCGACGGCATTTGCGAGTTGTCGTTCGCTGGGGGCAAACCCCTGATAGTCGTTGTAGCGGTCGCAAACGTTCCAGTCGGCAATAGGGGTGACAATTTCAACATCGCAGCCTTCGTAGCACATCGCGAATGAAACTGCCCATGTCAGTAATTGTGCAGATAGTGCTGGATCTAAAAATGCGACGAGGATTTTTTTGTGTGCACCGTGGTGAGTTGGATCCTTAACAAGGTAAAGCGGTGTACGCGTATAGGCGACAAATGTTGCAGCCATACTGCCGATAATACCAGTCGTATGGGGTTTCGTGCCGTAGGAACCTGCAAAGATGAGGTCTGCGTTAACTTCGGATGCGCCGTGAAGAATGGATTTGGCCATGGAGTCGCGGGCAAAGTCAACTTTAAGCTTCATGTGTTCTGCGGCTTCACCCATGGTGTCGCGCAGGAATTTGGCGCCTTTGGCTTCGACACCAGATCGCAATTCGTTGAGGATCTCAACTTCGTCGTTACCGAGTGCGGCATACGGAAAAAGGATTTCGCGCATACCTGTTGGAATTTTGCCCAACACATTGAGGCATGTCAGCGATGCACAAGTCGATTCGCTCAACTCACTCGCTAAATGAAGAGCCTGCGTTGAATACGGCAGAAAGTCGAGCGCAACGAACAAGTTCTGCAGATGATAAAAGTATGTTTTTGTATTTTCGGACATAGATTGATGTGAGCTTATGATTGTCACGAGGACAATACAAACAAGCACCGCATTGACTGAGGCGGTCAAGCGTTGTTCGGAGCTACACCGATGACATTCGGTGCAGAGGTTAAGGGAGAAAACGGCCTGGCGGATGTGTGATCGTTATTTCGGGTTTGTCCCGGAAACGCTGTAGGGCTCTTGTTCGCCAGGTTTGTAATTTTCGACAATATCGATGGCACCATCATTATTTGTATCGCGCATGACTTGAATACGATTTCCGTTTTCGTCGAAGATTTGAATGCCGTAGAGGTTGCCTTCGAAGTCAATGGCGTATTCTTTTTTAGTGACGATGCCATTTTTATAATAGACGATCAGGTCGCAGATGCCATCGTAGTCAAGGTCGATCTCATCGCGGACACGCTCACCGTTTTCGTAAAACTCGGTGATGTCATTGATGCCATCAAAGTTGATATCGTGCATCACGTATTTGAGCTGATCGGGCGTGTCACCGCTTCCTTTAATGACATAGCGCGTCTGGTCGGTTTTGCCATCTTCGTTGATGTCAAAGGTTTCTTTGCTGACACCGGACAAGTCGAGTGCCTGCGTTGCGAGGCGGTGCGAAGTCGTTTCAGTTGCAGCCGTATTCGTTTGGTTGTCTTTGCTGCAGGCACCGAATACGAATGCAAGAGCTGCGCAGGCGCAGAGCACGCATGCAGCAGCATGACGAAGCAGGTTAAGTTTGACTTGAGCCTTCATAAACTTCTTATCTTATTCTTCGATATTCCAGATTTTAACTTTGCCGCTTTCGTCACTGGTCGCAACTTTGTCGCCGAGAACATGGATGCAGCGAATCGCTAGGGCATGGTCATCAAGCGTAAAGAGGGCACTCTGCGGTTCGGGTTTTGTGTCGTACTGGGTGTTGACGCCAATAAGACGACCGTCATTGAGGCCGAGAAGAAGAAGGTGGTGTGCGCTGTCAACGGCCATGCAGCGAACCTGACCGGGAGCATAAAAGAGTTCGCCTAGGCTTTGTTCTTTATCAACGTTCCAAACGCGTACGGTACCCGAAGCGTCTGCGCTGATGAAGTGATCTTGATCGATAAAGTCGATGCCAATCACTTCGTCGTAGTGTCCCTGATATTTGTGGATCATGGCGCCATTATTGACGTTCCATGAACGGATCGTTCTATCTTTGGAAGACGAGAACGGGACGTTCGTACCGGGCTGGAAGCGAACACAAGAGACAGGGCCTTCATGCCAAGAGAAAGAACGGATAGGTTCGCCGTTGAGCCAGTATTTGACGAGACCATCTTGACCGCCAGTAACCATGAGGCGCGTTTCACCGTTCATAGCACACTGAACGCTTGTAATAGTTTTTGAGTGTGTTTTGGTGTTGGGCTTAAAGCTCTGGGCGCCGAGCGTATGGGGCGTAGCCGAAGCAAAAATACCCGCGTGGTCACGTACAAAACCAGCTGTGGTGACATCCCATTCGCGGACGCTCTTGTCTTTGCCCGTCGTAATTAAATGTTCAAACATCGGTTCGAAGGCGATCGCATAAACGAACTCGATATGCTGTTTGAGTTTGCGGACGATCTCACCGCTCGACATATCAATAATATGTGTCAAACCTTCGCGGTCGCCGGCTGCGCAAAGCGTACCATCAGGTTTGATTGCAACCGCGAGGATCTTCGTACTGGGGGTTTGGATATCGTAAACTTTATTTAATTTCGTCATTTTATTGAACTCCTTTTGAAAATAACGCAGTGACGGAATGCGTTCATGTCGTCACAGAATAGAATATTTTTTGCTTTTCTGCACGTTTTGCATGGCAGCAGCCATCTTCAAGTCTAGTCTTCTTCAGCTTCAAGGCCATTTTTGAGGATCTTATCGATTTCTGTAATGTAAGCATTGGCGGCTTGTTTTTGTGCACGAACGTCGTCTGTCGCTGCGTTTGCAACGAAGCGCTTAAACCATTTTTGTGCCTTTTCGTATTCGTCGTTACTTTCGCGTGTTTTGGTCTGTTTGGCGGCCTGCATGGCAAATTGATAATGCGTCATACCGGCGCCGAACATCGCAGGAAGAGCCTGTTGAATATCGATGTCCTTCGACGTGATGAAACTGTATGCAGTTTCGTAGTGCATGACAGCTTCTTCGTATCGCTCCATATCCTGAAGTACGTTGGCGAATTCGATTTCAAGCTGAAAGTCGCCGAGATTGTGCTGGATGCCTGAGCTAAATACGGCGATGGCTTTATCATAAAAGCCGTAGTTTGCGTACAACATGCCGAGCTCTTTAAACGCTACCGCAGCTCCATTCTTTTCGGAGCTTATGAGGTGCGGGTTTTCTTTAATGGAAGCTTCAAACGCGAGTACGGCTTCTTCAAACTGATCATTAGCGAGGTAGCAGCGACCGAGGCGAAGATGGGCTTCGGCGTAGGCTGGATCAAGATCGACGGTTTGTTTGAAGGATGCAATGCACTTGGTCAAAAGACGTTCTTTAGAAATTTGAGCGTCTTCAGTGTCGGGCAGAGACATTGCTTCTTCGTACTGCGCGGTTCCGAGCATATAATAATATTCTGCAACATCTGGACGCAATGAAATGCAAGATTCGAGGTGACTCTTGGCTTCGTCGTAGTTGTGTTGTGTTATCTCGAGCTGCGCAAGCCGGTATAGCGGCTGATCATTGTTGGGATCTTTCGTTATAGCAGTGCGAAAGGCGTTCATTGCCTGAATCGCGTTGCCCTGATTGTAGTACTTCATGCCTTGTGCAGTCAGAGTATTGGACTCAACTTTGGCATAATCACAACCTGCTAGGCTTAGTGCCAAACCGAGCAGCAAAAAAAATCTTAGTCCGTTATGCTTCATGGTTCCTCCCAAAAGTCCACGAAATCGCGCATGTCTTCTTTCATTCCGTCGGTTGAATAGCAATAGTTTTTTTGTGCTTTCTTGTCATGTCATTGAATTTGGCATTTCTTGGCCGAAAGTGGAATCGTTTGTGTACGACAGGCGGCGGAGCCGCAGAGGGGGTAGCGGCGTATTGCCGCAACAAAGGCAATAGCCGCTCAGGGGGACACTTCCCCCTCTTCATCCTTAAGCTTTAAACCTTTCGGTAGCCAACCGGGACAGCGTGCTTTTTTACTCCGCTTTTTGGCCTTGTTGGAAGATTATCGTTAAGATAGACGTGTGTGTCATGTAGACACCAGGGAGTTTGAGAGGTTTTCAAGGATGAAAGACAGGATATTGGGGCACGTAAAAAAGTTTTTGGCTTTGGCTCTGGCTTTTGGGGTGAGCGCTTGTACGAGTGTTCAAAATAGCCCGAAAGAGAATGTCACTGTGCCTGAATACGAGGCATCCAACTTTATAGAAGAGATCGAGAAGGAACCGCCTTTGGAGGAGCCTGTAGAGCGTTCGCCTGAAAACCGACTTTTGAGGTTTGCCATCGTGTCTGATATGAATGGCAACTATGGCAGCGATCAATATGACGACGAGGTTAAGCGTGCCATTGAGATGATCATTGAGGATCGCCCCGACATTGTCATCAACGCTGGAGACATGGTCGCCGGGCAAAAAGCGAAGCTGAATTACTTGAAGATGTGGGCGGGGTTTCATTCTGTTGTGACGGATCCGTTGGCCGCTGCGGGCATTCCGATGGCTCAGGTTGCAGGCAATCACGATGCATCGGCTTATAAAGAATTCGAACAGGAGCGCGAGATCTATATTGAACAGTGGAACGAGCGCAAGCCGGCACTTGAGTACGTCGATGATACCAACTATCCTTTATATTATTCCTTCACAAAAAATGGTGTGCTGTTCATCGGGCTGGATGCGACGAAGATGGATGCGCTGGATGACGAACAATATGCGTGGCTTGAGGAGCAGCTGAAGAATAATCCGACGCCATATCGAGCGGTTGTCTTCCATCACGTACCGCTTTATCCCATCACGACGATCAAGCCCAAAGAGATTGTGCGCGATGAGCGTTTGCCAGAACTTTATGCGAAGTACGGGGTGCAGTTAGTTGTGACGGGACATCAGCATGCGTACTTTCCTGCACGGTTAGACGGTGTGACGTATCTTCATTCCGGTGCGCTTGGCGGTGGTCCGCGGCCTGTTAGACAAAACAACGGCGTCGATCCCAAAATACTCACGTTTATCGATATCTATCCGACCAGCGATCCTTATATCGATTCGGTTGTGATTAAAGACGGCAAAGAAAAGCGTTTTAATCACAATCTATTGCCGACGTACATCGTGTTTGGAGACAACAGTTTGCCGCGCGTGGACATCAGTTACGAAGATGCTGTCTTTGCCCGCAGCTACTTTATTTCGCCGCACATGACCAAGAGTCAGATGTTGACGCTGATCGAATCGCTCAAAGAAGCCAAGGGTGACTGGGGCAAGATCCCCGAATGGAAAGACTAATGCGCTGTCCTAAGAACTTATGGGCCGTGATGACGGCGATCAGTGTGTGGGGTGGGGGCTTGTTCAACGCGTGCGAAGAGGAGAACTATGCGCCGCAACCGCTCATCACCGAAATGCTTGAGATCCACGCGAGTCTTGCGCAACTGCAAACGTGTGCTGAAAAGATCACCTATGCCGAGCGTTACGTCGATGCGCATCAAAAACGTTTGCGCCGTCGTCGTTCAGATTTTGACAACTTTTGCCGTATTCCGCTTGAGAGTAACATTCGGTGTCGAAGTTTTTTGATTCATGCCGGGGCGAGCATCGAGAGCGAGTTGAAACCGTGTCGCGCAGAAGATGTCGAGGGGCGAATGCCTAAAATTTATGAACGTTTGCATGATTTGACGGGCGCCTGGTTTGAACCGCTAAGCGAGGGGCGTTAATATAGCGGTGGGTGTGGCCTGTGCTATTGGCGTGGGCCAATACGCACAGGCTGCGCAGCTATTGGCTGAAGCCAATACGCCGCGCTTTGTTGTTGATGGTGTGCGTGGAGAGGAAAACGATGAAATATGGTTTTGCTTTAGGGTTTGCTTGTTGGATGGGATTGGCTTCGATGCCAGTCTTAGCTCAGGAAGGCTCTACCTTCAACGCGGCGCGACTCAGTCAGGGGCGTACCGATGGCAAATTTGAAGTGACGAGCGATAGTCATGGCTTGCATGCCGTTGAACAGGGCTCGGACGTCAATAGTTTTTGGGCTCAAAACAGTAAGACGGCCTACGATGGCACGTTGACGGCGACGTTTGAGCCTGGAAAACGTCCCGACTTTTCGATTTTGTTTCGAGCGACGTTTCCAGAGCGACTCACGGAAGTCAGTGGTTACAGCGTGTCGATCACGAAATCTAACGTCGTGCTTCATCGTTGGGAAGCCGGGTATCCTGCGCCCATGACGCACGAAGTGAAGCTAAAAAAAATGCCCAAGGTCGTTGAAATTGTCGTCAATCTCAATGGGCCTAAGATTCACGCTGAGATCCGCGATGCTGCGACGCACAAAGCGGTTCAAACATTCGATGCGTTTGATGCATCGTACAGCGGCAGTGAGATTGGCTATCGTCAACATCGCAAGCAAGACAAGACGAGTGTGCTCAAATCGTTGTCGTTTGCGGCGGCGTCTTATCAAAGTACGCCTCCCCAGTGGACACATGCTGACGCCTACGTACGCCAGCACCCCAAAGAATACGTACTTGTTCCCAGCAAAGATAAAGATGCAACGGCGCTCGTCAAATCGTGCAAAATCATCGATTCGAAGCTGATCGAAGGTCATACAGTTTACCGTTGTTCGCCCGAGACGATCGTGCAACTTCTCGATCCACAAACTGGACTTTTGCCGTCACCGCTTCGCGTCGCTGAGCCGCGCTATTCTTTCGAAGATAAGGCGTGGCGTACTGCGGTAATGGATATGAAGTGCAAAGTTCCGATGCACTGTGACATCAAAGTGCCCATCGATCCGAATCGTAGCACCAAAGATCCTGACATGATTAGCGCCTACCTTAACGCTTATGTGCCCGTCTGTTCGCGTTCGATCAAGCACGTCAAACTCGAGACGATTGGTTATTCTGCGCTTGGGCTTCCGATTCAGGCGTTGACGTTGACCAACGTTCCCGACGACAAGCTGCGTCCGCGCGTCATGTTTAATGCGGCGCACCACGGCATTGAGCTGCTGTCAACCGACTTTGCTTTTGATGTCATAGAGAGCCTTTGTGAGAATCCACGCAAAGATGCACGTTATGCTTCTTGGCTCGATCAGATGGAAGTTAGCATTATTCCGATTGTCAATCCCGATGGCGCTGACATGTTCTTTCATGCTTCCACGCATTTGGGGCGCAAAAATGGGCACTACGTGTTCGGTTCGGCTGATGGCGCATCGCCCTGGCCGCCGCACGTGGGGCACGGTAATCCCAAAAGCTCGTACTATCGTTATCATCCCAACCGCATTGCCGTTGGCGCAGGTGTCGATGTAAACCGCAATTATCCGTTCTACTTTGGGGCATACGGCGAAAAGGCTTCGTCCTCTCGTCCAACAAGCTATTACTATCGCGGCCCCAAAGGCGGTAGTGAGTCTGAGATTCAGACGATGACGTCGTACGTAGCTGCACAGCAGTTCGCTTCGGCGATCAGTTTTCATACTGTTTCTACCAAGATCCTTGTCCCTTATTCCATCGACGACCTCAAAAATCCACCGCGCGAGCGCGACCTCGCTTGGAAGATTGGCGAACGTATGTCGGCTGTTGCGGGCGTTCAGGCAAACGGGCAGACGTACGGCGTATTAAAGAATCTCTATTCGGTTGACGGTACCGATCAGGACTGGTTTAGGTTTTATGCGGGTACCTTTGCGTATCTTGTCGAAGGATCGATGCACAATCCGACTGGCGATAAGCAGCGCGATGCCATTCATCGCAATCGTGGAACCTGGGAGACGCTGCTTGAAGCTACGCGCTCGAGTTACGTCATTCACGTGACGGTTGATGGGGTGCCTGCCGTTGCCGAGGTCGATACCAGCGATTCCCCTCGCCTCAATGGTGAGGTTTGGAAGACGCGTAGCCTTGACGGCACCTTCGCTACGCTTTGTGACCCTTCACAAAAATCTACGCTCACTGTCACCTTGGCGGATGGACGTACTCAAACGCGTGAAGTCAAGTGCGGAACGAAACCGCAGATCATTGAGTTTTCCTGGTAGTCGTGGGGCTGTAATTGCGTCGAAGTCGCATGATGTGTAACGTCAGCGTTGTACGTGCTATGTTTTTTGGAGCGGAGTGAAGAATGAATGAAGAGTGTTTAATCTGTAAAGGCGCACTAACGTATTTAGACAAAGACGTGACGATGGAATGCTCGCTATGTCACAAATCTTTTTCGAGCAAAACGCGCTGTGTTCACGGACATTACGTGTGTGATGCCTGCCATACGAGCGGTATGGATCGTGTGGTTGGGATCTGTTTACAAGAAACCTCAAAGAATCCGATCGAAATCATTCTTAAATTGATGCGTCAGCCGTTTTGTCACATGCATGGCCCGGAACATCACGTGTTGGTAGGGGCTGCCCTTTTGACGGCTTACAAAAATGCTGGGGGAGCGATTGTATTGGACTCAGCGCTCGAAGAAATGGTGCAACGCGGGCGCAAGGTTCCGGGTGGTGCCTGTGGCTTTTGGGGGGCTTGTGGTGCAGGTATCAGCTCGGGGATGTTTGTTTCGATTATTGCGGGCGCGACGCCGCTTAAGATCGAACCGTGGGGCTTGGCCAATCAAATGACTGCTAAGGCGCTCGAACGAATCGGTGCGATTGGGGGACCGCGATGCTGTAAGCGCGATTCATGGCTGGCTGTTTTAGCTGCAATCGATTTTGTCGCTGAACACTTTGATGTTCAGATGGAAAAGTCCGACATTGTTTGTGCATTTTCATCTAAAAATAATCAGTGCATTGGAAAACGCTGTCTCTTTTCTCAATGCAATGTGTAGAACTTGTAGGGATCGTTGCGGTTGGGGCCTGATTTGATGTTGGCGCCTATGGCAAAGAAGGGGTAGCGGCGTATTTGCTTGCAAATAGCCGCTCAGGGGAAGGCTTTCCCCGACACAACGATGCCGTGAATATTGAGGATTCGTGCCTAAATCGGAGGCTGTACCCATGCTCGCAAATACCTATATTGCTCACCATCAGTTTAAACTTATCGACAAACCTGAACCGCGTCTTTTGGATCCCAAAGACGCGATTGTGCGTGTAACGCTGTCGAGCATATGCACGAGTGATCTGCACATCAAACATGGCAGTGTACCGCGCGCTGTGCCTGGAATTACAGTGGGGCATGAAATGGTGGGCATCGTTGAGGAAGTGGGAAGTGAAGTCAAAACGATACGCACAGGACAACGTGTCACCGTCAATGTGGAAACATTTTGCGGTCATTGTTTCTTTTGCAAGCGCGGTTACGTCAATAACTGCACGGATAGCCAGGGTGGCTGGGCACTCGGGTGTCGCATCGATGGCGGGCAAACGAAATACGTGCGCATACCCTTTGCAGATCAAGGGCTCAACGTTATTCCCGACAATGTCACAGACAGAGCGGCGTTGTTCGTTGGGGATATTTTGGCAACGGGGGACTGGGCAGCGCGCATTTCGGAGATTCGAGAGGATGACACGGTGTTGATTCTTGGCGCTGGGCCTACGGGGCTTTGTACGCTTGCGTGCGTCGAATTATATCCACATCGCAAAACAATCATTTGTGAGATTGATCCGGTTCGGCGAGCTTTTGTACAAATGCATTATCCCGAGGTCGTTGTGACGACGCCAGATGCGCTGATGTCTGTGTTGGCGACCCATACGGATCGTGGGGGAGCCGATGTCGTTTTGGAGGTCGCAGGTGCTGTAGGCACGTTTGATTTGGCTTGGCAAGCAGCCAGACCGAATGCGATTGTCACTGTCGTAGCTTTGTATGATGCACCTCAAGTTTTGCCGCTTCCACAGATGTACGGCAAGAATCTCATCTTTAAGACGGGCGGCGTCGACGGGTGTCATTGCGCCGAAACGCTCGACAAAATATCTCGTGGCTTGATCGATACGACGCCGCTCATTACGCATACCTATCCGCTGTCTGACATTGAGGCTGCGTATAAGCTGTTCGAAAACCACGAAGACGGGGTGATTAAAGTTGCGATTGAAAACGCCTAGGCTTGTTTTGGGTTAGGCGTAGAAGTGGAATAGGTAGACGCCGAGATTTCGGTCAGTTGCGTCAGATAGGACGCGGTAGAGCTGGCCGACAGCGTTGAGATCATGGATATTCAAACGCGATGCGCGGTGAAGCGGTTTGGTGATAGTTCGGCCGGCCAGGCAGTCATCGTAGGCAGCCTGATAGGTCTTGTCGAAGCGTACGCGTTTGGAAATCGTTTCGATGATACCTTGCGGTAGACGCGTGTCATCATCGTGCGCTGACATGATCTCTGCAAAAAGTTTGCTGTGTTGTGCAGCGACAAGATCGATGAGGAGCGTTTCGTTGATGGCTGATTGCAGGGCATCACGGAAAATGACGACCTGTTCGGGCATTGCAATCGCAAATTCGTGCAGGACGGGTTCGTCTGTGCAGCTATCGGGAATGGCTTTGAGCAAACCGAAGAGGCGTTCAGGAGAAAACCCAATCCATGGAAAGCTCACGCCGCGCGCAAAATCGATGAGTGACGGGCAAGTTGCGTTTTCGCGTGAAGCGTCGCCGACGGGGCCACCTAGACGACAGGTTAAAATTCGTCGTAGAGCGGGCAATAGATCGTTACGGAGGACGTCACCGGGGGTGACGAACGTCGTCGGCTCGTTAGGGAGCAAGAGTTTGTATACAATGCGGCTATCACGGATCAGCGTAATGAATACTTGGGTACGCCAATAATCACAAAGTGCCTGGGTTTGAAGTTTTTCAGCTGCAGGTTCGCATTGAAGGCTTTCGACGTAATAAAGGTAGCGCTGAAAAACATCGTCGAGTTTACGGCAGCCGTCGTAGACGGAGCGCGTGGCGATCGTTGTTGCGACGCTTTCGACGAGTGCTCGCAAGGGATTGTCATCGACACGTTGATCGAAACTCACAAAGGCAGGCTTGTAAATGCTTTCGAAGAGTTCACCAGCGATGGCGCCGAAGAGAATGTGGGCTTGTGGAACGTGGGGTGTTTGAGGTTCTTCGGCTTGAGCGAGTTCGGGCTCACAAACGGGGGAAGGCAGGGCGACCGGCTTCTTAGGGGCTGCCTGTTGCGGGCGATTTTTCTTTTTATTTTTAGCCATACTTCAGGCTCCAGCCAAAGCCGCACGATGCGGATTGCGTATAATTGAGGAATGTGTGCGTTTGTTTCAATTTTATGACGCACAAATCAGATGATGCGTCAATATATCGAATAAACTGCGCTACGTCGAGTAATTGTGGTAGCTAGCTGCGAGGGGCTGGCTTCGTCAGACAGAGCTTTTGACAGAATCGATAAAGCAAATCGCTCTGTAGCGGCGAAGCCTTTCAGCTCATGATTAGAGTTTCATGTTGTCAATCAGACGAACGCCACCAACGCGGACGGCCATGAGCATTTGAACTTCATCGCCTGTTTTGTCGGCAAAGATGTCGAGCGTGTTGGGATTGGCAACTTCAATGTATTGGATGGAAGTGCCTTCGACGTTGTTGATGACGTCTGATGCAGCTTTGACGAGCGCTTTGGCATCGCGTTCACCAGCTGCAAAGGCTGCTTTGGCAGCAAGCAAACCGTTGTGGAGGCAGAGGGCATCCTGACGTGCGGAGCCTTTGAGGTTGACATTGCGCGAGCTCAGGGCAAGACCGTCCGATTCGCGGACGAGCGGGCAGCCGACGATCTGACAATCAACACCAAAGTCTGAAACCATGCGACGAATGATGGTGAGTTGTTGGAAATCTTTTTCGCCGAAGAAAGCGCGATCTGCGTGCGACATGAGGAGCAGCTTCATGACGACGGTCGTGACGCCACGGAAGTGCCCGGGACGTTGCGCGCCACAAAAATGGTCGCCAAGATGATTTACTTCGACCCACGATGAATCTTGGCCATTGGGGTAGAGCGTTTCGACTGAAGGAATAAAAAGGGCGGTAGCACCGGCGTCAGCACAAAGTTCTGTATCTTTGGCTTCATCGCGCGGGTACGTCGCGTAGTCTTCGTTCGGGCCGAATTGCGTAGGATTGACGAAGTCAGATACGACGACGACATCGCATGCTTTGACGGCTGCTTCGATGAGAGAACGGTGACCGGCATGGAGATAGCCCATCGTCGGGACGAGGCCGATCGTTTTGCCGGCTCTTTTTTGAATGCGAGCCCACGTTTTAAGTTCTTCGGCATCGCGAATGATTTTGATCATGGATTTCATGGATTTGCTTCCTTAATTTGAGGGATGATTTGTCGCCGACGGCAAGAAGGGGTTGCGGCGTATTTGCTTGCAAATAGCCGCTTCGGGGAAGGCTTTCCCCGTGATGATACCCAAACCAAACCTGCATGATGTAGTCCTGAATGCAGTTTTGGTGGACGATGGATTGGATGGTTTAGTGGTAGCTTTCAGCGTCGTTGGGGTAGGTTCCGGCTTTGACTTCCGAGACGTAGGTGGAAAGTGCATTGGTGATGACTTCGCCAAGATTTGCAAAGGGGCGAACGAACTTAGCGCGTTTACCGGTACTCATACCGAGGGCATCCTGAAGAACGAGAACCTGCGCATCGCAGTCGGGGCCAGCGCCGATGCCGATCGTTGACGCTTTGGTAAGTGCGTCGGTTATGCGTTTTGCGAGCGAACGCGGCACACATTCGAGTACGATAGCAAAGGCACCGGCTTCTTCGAGGGCAAGTGCATCGCGGTATAGTTCTTCGGCCTGCGCGTCGGCTTTGCCTTGGACTTTGTAGCCCGACATCGTGTTGACGGATTGGGGCGTGAGGCCGATGTGACCGACAACGGGAATGCCCGCTTCGACGAGACGGCGAACGAGCGGAACACAGCGAGCACCGCCTTCGAGCTTGACGGCATGGGCACCGCCTTCGCGCATGAGACGAATTGCAGAGCGCATACCTTCGTCGTCATTAACTTGGTACGAGCCAAAAGGCATATCACAGACGACAAATGGACGCGTACAGCCGCGCATGACGCATTGACAGTGGTAGATCATATCGTCCACCGAAACACCGATCGTCGTTCCACGTCCTTGCATGACGTTTCCTAGACTGTCGCCAATCAGGATCATTTCGATGCCAGCGGCTTCAACGAGATGAGCAAAGGTAGCGTCGTACGTCGTGAGCATCGTGTACTTGACGTGCTCAGCTTTCATTTTTGCAAAATCAGCAATGGTAAGTGCCATAATCATTAGCCTCACAGACGGCTCGCTAGGAGCCTAAAAAAATCGCCGCGAATTTATCTGCGGCCCATTCGCCAGCCCGATAAATCGCAGCGTTGATCAGATCGCACCATGTATGGCGCGTTACAGCAGGTTCGTTTGTATTAATCTTTGACTGCCCCCTCTTAGTCGAGGTTCAGCAGATGTCCACTTCGATCTTGTTTGGTGTGCAAATAGCGCTCATTAAATGGGTTGGGCTCGATGATGATCGGCTCGCGCCCCGTGACGCGTATGCCGCATTTCGTTAGACCTTCAACCTTGCGTGGGTTGTTCGTGTATAGGTCGATGGAGCCGACGCCTAACGCCGAAAGCATGGCTGCCGCAACGTCGTACGAACGAAGATCATCGTCAAATCCAAGATGTTCGTTAGCATCGACCGTGTCGTAGCCTTCTTCCTGAAGCTTGTACGCTGCAACTTTGTTGGCTAAACCAATGCCGCGGCCTTCCTGACGCATATATAAAATGATAGCCGTTGGAAGCTCCGAAAAATGACGTTGGGCACTTTCTAATTGCTGGCGGCAGTCGCATCGGAGAGAATGAAACACATCGCCCGTTAGACATTCCGAATGAAGTCGCGTCGGAATATTCTCCTGGCCCGTCACATCACCTCGTACTAACGCTACATCCTCGATCCGCTCCGATCCTGCACAAAATGCCACGATCGTAAACTCGCCAAACTGCGTAGGCAGTTTCGCCTTTGCAAAGATCTCCAGCGGCTGACCGTTCTTTTCGCTGCGCCACTCACTCGTCATTTTCTATCCTCAAACTCCATAAAACTCGCTCTTGTGCGCTCTAAACCCACACGCGGGGCGCGTCGTTCTACCCCCTTTAGAGCAATAAACAAACAGTTTTTTCACTTTGTTGATCAGAGAATCGGATTGGATGCGTCTGATGTGGTTCTGGCGTCTCTTTCTTGTTGTACGATCGCGGCTATTGGCTGTGCCAATACGCCGCGAATTGTCTGCGCTATCGGCCTTCGGCCAATACGCGCAGGCGGCGTCGGCTTTTCGCTTCGCTCAATACACCGACGACTCATCGTGTTGGCTTACTTAATAAAGTTTAACCGTATTGCATTCGTAAATTGCATCCGGATCATCTGAAAGGTCTATGATTTGATGCACAAAAGCATTATCAGAACGAGTAAAGCCTGTGAGTTTATAAATAGAGTCACAGGGCTTTTCAATGCTAGCACTGGCTTTGACCGTAAAAGAACTGCCGTCCGAAATATAATAATAAGTATAATAGGTTTCTGTGTTCAATTCGAACCTCAATTGTTCCCACACGCCTCTTCCAAACGCATCGGGCGATTGTTTATATTCATCTGGTGATATGCGGTGTGTTTTGCCAATCGTCTTTTCTCCGACTTCTGGGCCAAGTTGGCTCTGTGTTTTTGATATGGGGTACCTTTTTGTAAAAGAAGACGTATAGCTTTCATCTGTCGGGTGTTCTGTATCGAACCATGCAATGGCGCCTTCTGCTATGGCTTTTAGATTTGTCCCGGCTTCAGCCTTTATTGAGTTACGCTTAAATTTAATAAAAGGATCGACAGTCGGTTTCGAGTCCGATTTGGCTTGTGTGGTATCTTTTTTAACCGTCTGAGCGGTATCTTTTTTTGCTGCTTGCGAACTATTTTTGTCAGGCGTTTGGGAACAGCCTGCAAACGCGAGCAGTGCAGCACTGAAGAGAGCGGCGTGAGCGAAGAATTTCATAAAAATGACTCCTTAAAACAAAACGCATTGGCGGTTAGGAAAGCTGATACCATTTGATTGGGACGAATGATTGGCAAGGCTATTCGCGTACTGCGAATACGCCTCGGTTTGAGAATGATAAACGGAGTAATTTGTCACTCTGGTGAGTGTTTTATTCTCCAATGGTCATGGTGTGTGTCATTTGTTTGGCACCAGTGCTTTCAATGCGCAATACGGTTGCTTTGGCGTTGCAAGAATAAGTTTCTGTGCCATCTTCTTCATCAAAAGATGAATTTTCGTCTGTATGAAAAGCTGTCCAGTCGGTGAGATAACGAAGTTTATCACCTAAAAATAGGTAATATACAATATCTAATTCTGAATGTTCGGAGCCCGTAGCGTCGAAGGCAGTTTCATATTTTACAGCGACATAAGTTCCACGTTCTCCATTGATAACGGTTTCTTCGGTTTTGTCAATGTCAGGGGCATCTTCAAAGAGATGATCAAACGTTTTTGTATGATAAACTCGGGCTTTGTTATCAGCTGGTGAGATGAGATTGAGAAATTCAACACTCGTCTCGGAGTCGTCGCACATAACATGTTGAATACCGATATTGTTCGATGTTTTGATAACTTTACCAGCTTCGCACGAGAATGTGTCTGTAGATTGTATATTTAGTTTCGAGAGATTCTTATTGAGATATGCTTCGAGTTTTGTTTTCACGTCATCGGTGGCATCGATTTTTATAAATGGAATATGTGTTTTTTCAGCATCTTTAAGCATGGATGCTACTATAGATGTATCAACGATTTCACAATTCCACTTCGGAAGTTTTTTCTCATTTGAAAGTGTTTGAATATCGCAACGTTTGCCCTTGTAGCCACCAATTCCCGGAGCAGGAGCAGGTTCAGGTGTAGAATTTTGTATTATAGTAGAAGGAACTGCTGTGAGGGCTTCTTCCTGTGCTTTGGCTAGCTCAGCTTCTGCCTGAGCTTTGGCTAGCTCAGCTTCTGCCTGAGCTTTGGCTAGCTCAGCTTCTGCCTGAGCTTTGGCTAGTTCAGCTTCTGCCTGAGCTTTGGCTAGTTCAGCTTCTGCCTGAGCTTTGGCTTTCTCAGCTTCGGCAGATTTAAGCGATTCCGCCTTGCATTCGGCAATTGCTTCAGAATCGTCCGAAAGGTCCGTGATTGCACTAATCATAGGATCACCACTAGGAGCTGTAGAACCTTTGAGCATAAAAATAGAGTCACAAGGCTTTTCAATGCTAGCTTTGGCGTAGATTGTAAATGACTCGCCAACCGAAATATAATATATAAGTATAATAAGTTTCTGTGCTCAAGTTGAAATGCATTTGTTCCCACACGCCCATTCCGAACGCATCGGGCGATTGTTTGTAATCTTCAGGTGAAATGCGGTGTGTTTTGCCAATCGTCTTTTCGCCGACTACGGGGCCGATTTGGCTCACTGTTGGGGATTTGGGGTATTGCTTTGTAAAGTAACTTGTACCAGTTGGATCTGTTGGGTGTTCTCCCTGGAACCATGACAATGCGCCTTCTGCTATGGTTTTTATATTTAACCTGGCATCTTCCTCTATTGATTTACGCTTAAATTTAATAAAAGGATCAACGACTGGTTTCGCGTCCGATTTGGCTTGCGCTTCGTCTTTATTATCAGTCTGAGCGGTATCTTTATTATCAGTCTGAGCGGTATCTTTGTTATCAGTCTGAGCGGTATCTTTTTTTGCTGCTTGCGAACTATTTTTGTCAGGCGTTTGGGAGCAGCCGGCAAACGTGAGCAATGCTGCGCTGAAAAGCGCAATGTGAGCGATGTTTTTCATAAAATTGACTCCTTGATACAAAACGCATTCGAGCTTAGGACAAATTTGATCCCATACGATTGGGATCGAATGCTATGCGCCTTGTATGTCTTATTTAGAAAATGTCAATGAGAATCCCCCTTGAGTGCTTTATTAAGTCGTATCTTGGAGATTTGCGTGGATAACTCAAGAATATTCAAGGATTGCTCATTCATACAATTAAGCGGGATGAACCCTTGAGTGAATATCTCATGAGATTCATTTTCGTTGTCGTTCGTGAAAAATCGTTATGCATAAAAATATGAGCTAACACACATTTGACATCATTTGAATGCTTGAAATGTTCGTATCTTTTCATATAGATCAACAACAGAAGGTGCTCGGAAGTACAAATGTAGCTTCAGTCGAGCATTATGTATTTATTCAGCCTAGTTTGACGTGAATAAAGTTAGAACAAATTTTATCTGGTGCAATGATTCTTTACACAGCCTTTATGGGAGAAACGGATGAAAAAGTCTATTTTTTTAACGCTATTATCTTTGTTGCCCGTGCCGGTATTTGCTCAGGAAACGTCGTGGCAGCCTGAAGATTGTGCAACAATACGTGACTGTAGTCATCCTGCGTGTCAAGCTTGTCCTTTTACGGGGTGTGTTGATTTGTCTCAGGCCAAAACTTGTACGCCTGAAACGTATAAGACGGATTGTAACGATTCATCAGGAAAGATATGTTTTGAAGGAAAGTGTTCGCATTTTATAGATTACGATGCTTGTATCAATAAGGATGCGCTGCAATATAATAATGATTTTGTTATGGAAGAGCTCGTTTATGGTCAAGTCTGGGCTCCCTACACATCACCCGTCATGCTTGCCGTTCCACCTGGCTACTGCGCCGATCATTGTTCTGGCAGAGTTTCCCATTTTAAGACCGATGTCATTGAACCCAACAAACAATGTAAGCATTATACTATTGGTGTTGCTTTTAAAGATGGTTGTGGTGCTTGCTACAAGGTTTTGACATCTCTTTTAAACAATGAATTTCTTACAAAAAATGCAAATATTCGCATTATTGCTGCTGAAGCTGGGGGACATACGCGTGGCGCTGGAAATGTTTGCTACAGCTTGAGTTCTGAAAAATCATTCCCCGTGTTTACTAAGGAATGGATGAATTACGATCGTCTAACCGTCTACGCGGGTGGCTTTGGCGGTGTTTATGCGGCTTATCAGCTTCCAAGTGATTTCGGAATGTATTTCCCCTTTATCACACTTTGGGAAGGGACGGGCGATGGGGTTCGATTACGCCTCAAGTCTTATGTTTCAGAGGCAAGTGCCGATGAGATCTGGGGGGACAAATTTGAAAACTACATTAAAAAATTGATGTCCGAAAATAGTTGTCATGAAACGACGACGCAAGTTCCTGAATCCCACGATAAATCCTGCACTTGTGCCGTTGATTCGTGCTACACCCAATGTTACGATCCCAAATATGCTCGCAATTCACCAGATTATGAACCTGGTTACAATCCATTCCTCAATCCGGAATCTCCGCTGTACGATCCCCGCATTGATCCGTCATCGGAATATTATGATTCGCGCTTTGATCCAAAGTGTATTTCTAATGCCGAAAAAGACCCGAACTTTGTTCTGCCCGAATTCTGTACCGAACCTTGTAATTACTGTGTTTCGCCTTATACGCCGTTATATTTAAAATGTTTGAATCCCAACGAACCGAATTATTATGATCCGAGCGTTTGGCCAGACGACATTGATGCTGCAACGAATGGTTTGCCTTGTGTTTCGTACGTTCCAGGCACCAAAATCCTTGATCCTGACGTTTATGATACCGTTCCTGGATACGGTGAAACACCTACCTTGTCAGAAACAGCGCGAGCCATTCACGTTTTGACAAATGCAGCGCGAGCCGATGTTCAACGTGCGCTCGATGCCTGTGGTGCGCCTTGTCAAAACGACGCGAATTTGCACTTGGCACAACTCAAAGAAGGTAGTCTCGGTGTTCAACCGCTCTTTTTTGACGCAGCATTATACCAATCGGCAAGACTTGCTACAGAAGTCTACGACGCTTGCAAACAAAATGTCTATGCCGGTCACTATTCCCCTTGTCATTTCAAAGCTAACGCCGCAGAACTGGCGCTTAAAATCGGCTGTGACAAAGAGAATCTGGCCTCTTGCATCTGTGAAGATACGCCCGTTTGTTGCAATCCAGCTCAAGGGGAGGATTGTCAAACGATGTATGCAGGTTACCCGTCGCCAGCAGATCGATTTGCCCTTTTCTTTGATTCCGTTCCCAAAACATCCTCCGAAAACATCTCTTATGATCCTCGACAAGCTGAGCCTCGCACGATGTTAAACGGTTTTTTGTTTGAGGATGAAAACGTCACACACACCAATGGACACCGCAAAAACATTCTCAATCGTCAGTATAATGCTTTGGGAATTTCTATTTATGCGCCGTATTGGGGACAGGAATTTGCCGATCTCAAGCACGATATACCGCTGATCAGCATGGGATCGCATTTCTTGGACGACGGAAAACACGTTTTTGCCCTAACGGCTGGTGACGGCAACGGGCGAGCAGCTAAAATTCATACCGCGAGACTGCACATTGGTAGCGAACATGCCATCTACAGTATGCCACTTGAGATTGGACTCGAACAGGATGGCTTAAGTGATAACGCCTACTACGCCGTTCATGAAGCTCAACTTGCCCCTGAACTGCTTAACGCCACATCGTGTATTCATTACTATTTTGATATCGAAGCCGCCGATGGCAGCAAGTCGCGTTTTCCTGCTTCGGGAACTTTGACGTTTGGCAGCTGCGCAGACAACGAGACGTGGAGCAATGTCGATCTGCCGCCTGTTTCATCTGATCAAGAACAGGGCGATCAGCCTGGTGGTGGAAATGATTCTGGTGACGATCATCCTTCAGGTGGATCTGGCAACGAAGACCCGAGTAGCCCAGGAAGTGGCAATTCTGGCAACCAGCCTGGACAATCAGACTCGACGGATGGGGATGAAACGCAATCCGGGCTTGATGGCAGTGAAGAAAATCACAAAAGCGATCACTCCGAGTCGGGCTGTTCTTCCACGACTGTACGCCGGCCTGCGCAATCTTTGGTCGTATGGGCAATACTATTCGTTTTAGGGGCTGTCTTCACGAGACGACGTTTGATGAAACCCTAAGATAGATTGACCGCCCCTTGTAGTTCTACAGAAGGCATCAAGGGGCGGTCCGTTCGTACGAAAATGATGAAAAGCGCCGGCTCAATGCGTCGACGCTAAGATGCTTTAATGAAGCTTAACCGTATTGCATTCTGCAATTGCATTGGGATCTTCAGAAAGGTCTACGACAGGCGTATGTGTAGGCTCTTTATTGTTGTTTGTGGTGCCTTTGATCATAAAAATAGAGTCACAAGGACGGTTAATACTGGCGCTGGCTTTTACGACAAATTCGTTGCCATCCGAAATATAGTAATAGGTGTAATACGATTTTGTAGTTGTCATAAAATTGAGTTGTCGCCATACATCCGTATCAAACATGTCGGCGGTTGGAATATAGGTTTTTTTGACCGTATCTGCACCGACAGTAGGACCGATTTGGCTTTGTGTTTCGGATTTGGGGTATTGAGCCGTAAAAAAAGACATACCGGATGGATCAGCTGGGTGTTCTGTTAAATGAAAGGCGAGTGCACCTTCTGCAATGGCTCTTAGATTCACTTTGGCTTCACTCTTTATTGAGTCACTAATGTATTGGTTAAACCCATCGGTTAAGGTCATCGGGTTTGTTTTATCTTGCGCTTGGTCTTTTTTTTCAGCTTTGGGGGCATCTTGCTTTTCAGCTTACTGTTCAGCTTTTGGTGCATCTTGATTTGATGTTTGGGAACAACCAGCGAATGCGAGCAGGGTTGCACTACAGAGAGCAATTGAATTGATGAATTTCATGGTATGACTCCTTAAAAGTATAACGCATGGGCATTGAGGGGGATTCGATCCAAAAACGTTGGAATCGAAAGGTCTGCGCTTTATATGCCATTCTAAACGCATGTCAAGGCAATTTACTCCATCGTCCCCAATAACGCTGTGCTCTTTAGTTGCGCGAGCAGAACGCACTTCGATTTTGAACTTAATATCGTCTTTAGTATTTGTCCTGCGGACGGCCCCAAGGGGCGTCGTATCGCGTCCGCCCCTTGGGAATCCCTGCGCTCTTTAGTTGCGTGAGCGTTACTACTCGGCCGAACTAAATAAAAAGCAATAAGTGCATGAACGCGAAGCGTTCGAAGCGCGAGACGTTCATCATGTTTTGACGCATAAGCTAGCGAGTGTCCACGCGGCTGGAAGCCGCCGACTTGAATAACCCTATCCGTCGAAGCCGAAGGCAAGACGGGCGGGGTATGTGAAGTGTCCCCCAAATCAAGGACAATTTGAAAACGAGGGGGCGACATCCCTCATTTGTTTTGATAAAATACTCGACCACTATTCCAGAGGATAAGGCAACGCTGAGGAGCGACCCGAGCGCTAGTATAGTAGTGAGGAAAAGAAG
>JAZRWH010000086.1:0-14845 GCA_045599585.1 Myxococcota bacterium | reverse complement strand
TACCGACGTGAGCGGCCAGCGTCCTAACCACTAGACGAACTCGCCATAATTCCGCGGCCAGGATTCGAACCTAGATTGTCGGGGCCAGGACCCGGTGTCCTGCCATTGGACGATCGCGGAATAAGCGCTTTCTTTTGCTTTTTTAATTCACCAGAAGATGAAAGCAGCGAGTACGAGATTCGAACTCGTGTTACCGACGTGAGAGGCCAGCGTCCTAACCACTAGACGAACTCGCCATTCGTTGTTAAACGAACATCTTCAAAACCTCTTCGGTTTCGTCCTCTAGGTCGTTTAACTACTTTGGTGAACTCTGTTGCTAGCTCCATTGAGCTTCGCAACGTATGCGGCTTTTACTCGTGCTTTGACTTTTCGTCAAGAACTATTTTCTTTTTTTTTTTTTTTGAAAGATGATTTCGAGTCATTCATCCACATTCGAACATCATCCGCGTTTTAAGATGTCCCTTTCGTTTCGAGCTGCCGCAGGCAGAGGGGGTAGCTGCGTATTGACGCCGCCAAGGCAACCCTTTTGCTCCGCCTGGATACCATTTGATGACAAAACAATCCTATCACGCCGCTAGAGAACGACGTCGCTCGACTAAATTCGATGCCTAAATACTTTCTTTTGCCTTGGCGGCGGCAATAGCAGCTCAGGGGGGCACTTCCCCCTCAGTCCCTGTTTGGACGTAATTTTGCTGTATCATAAGGTACAGAGTCTTCACTTCCCCCTCAGTCCCTGTTTGAACACATTCTCATTCTTGTCATTCAATGATTCTATCCAACCGTTTGCAATCCCTCCCTTTTACACGCTTTTGCCGTCCTTGTGGTATAGTCTGTACGGTCTTTGGAGGTTCTATGAATGCCCGCATTCTCAATTTTCTTCACGCGCTCGAGCTTTTGCTCACTTCTTTTCTAAAATCTAATGCCCTCAACCGTATTTCGTCGGCTGATCTCCAATGTGTCTACCGGCTGCTGGCTAGCCAGAACGACTTGTCTGCCTTTTTAGCTGCTCTCAATCAGGCAATGACGCCCCTCAAGACGCTTTCAACCGTCACGCCTGAATTCTCGGGAATCTTCAACGAGGCAAGCGCAATTCTAGATTGGGCTGGCGTAAACTCTGTTTCTGAAAAACCGCTCATGGCGCGCCTCTGCGCGCTCAATCGCTTTCTAGATAATGAAGCCAACGACTATGCTTCAATTGATATTTCGCGTTCTGGAGATCTTCGATATGGACTCGGCCTTTCCCTACACGATGGCTCGCTCGCCCATTTCTTAGCTTCTTCTCCGGCTGTTTGCGGTATGGATCATGACCGCTTTTATGATCACTTTTTTGGTGACGCAAATACGCCGCTTCGTGAGGCTGTCGAAGAAGGGCAAAATTCGCTCGCAGACTTTTTTGAACAACGCTTTATTCTGCGTTACGATCCAATTTTATCAAGAAAACAACTTCAACTGCCCGAAGACATCGAAGGCGGTCTCAAACGTCTCTCACTTCATCCGGCCGCGCAAGCGCTGCAACTGCAGCAGGTTACTGGCAAACGCTTTAATACCGCAAAAAATGATGCCCTCCGAATGGGGATGACATCCTTGCGCGGTTTTGCTTTGCTTTATGATTCTGCCTGTATACGCACGGAAGTCGATATCAAGCCGCTCATTGGGCGCTCAGATACCGATAAATGCTTGACTTTGGCGGATGCTTTTTTGTCGAAAATGCACGGTCATTTGGCTTCGCACTGGCAAAATCGACTCGAGACAATCGTTGAAGGTGAAGGCGATATTGATGGACGACACTACGATGAAACCGTCTTTTTGGGGCCTGATGCCCAAAATCAAGCTTGGCAGAACGCTTCCTTTGAACCAGAGTTGCCCGAGATTCACAAACCACTTCATGAACCTACGCCTGTGATCCTTTCTCAAAACAACGTTTTGACGTTGGGGGATCGCATTATCGAGCCGCTTTCTCCCATGACTAAGGCACAACAGGATTTGTTTATCACTGCCATTCAGTCTCTTCCGGTCAACAGTTTGTCACATACGCGTGCAGTTCAGATGCCCGATGGTTGGACAATCTTATGTCGGAATACGCCTCTCTTTCTGTCTGAAAAATTCAATGAAGTTGCTTGCTCAAAGCTCTTTCCGCAACAGGAGCGTGCACTCGAAATGTGGGTTGGAAGACTGGCTGCTCAAGTCCGTGGAGATATCTTGATTCACGATGTCTCGGATAAGTCTTTACCCTTAGGTTCGGTTGATGGACAGCCTTATAGACGGCGATGGTTTAAAACGACACTTGCTCGCTTATTAAGAGACCCTCAAACGTTGCCCCTCAAAGCCATCGTGCGGGCCCACAATCACGCTGTTGAAATTTATGATAATTTCGACAAACATGCTTTTCGCTTGGAAGATGACGATTTCAGAGCTATCCGACAACAGCCTCTAAGAAGATTGAATGATTATATAGATGCTCCTCTTGTCCAAATGCAGGTACTTACACACCTGTGGCTTGCCGATCTATTCGATCAACCTGCGGAGATTCCGGTTCCGCCAATCGCACGGCAAACACAAGCTCAGATCTCCGTTACAGAAACGGATACGCACTATAGAGTTCCGCTCGGTACCCCCATCTATCCGATTGCTTGCGGGCGCATTGTGAAATGTGGCACGATTCCTAAACTGGGAAACACAATCTTGATTGAACACGCTTGCGGCCTATGCAGTCGATATGCTCATCTAGCAACGCTTGGTGGCGTTCCAGGGCAATTGGTTTCGGCCGATACCATGATTGCACGAAGTGGCGCAGATCTTGACGGACTCGTGCTCACGATCTGTAAGCCAAACCACAAAGTTCAATCTTGGAACGACTTCGGAGATCAAACACTTTCTTCATCGGAAGTGCTTCACAAAATTTGGACAAATATGCCTGTTCCCGAAATGTTGATATTATAAAATCAATTCTATCAAATTGTGTTATTCTGTTGGAGGGAGTGAGCGCGACCTGTTTGGAGACAGAACTGTTTGCCTAAAAGGTAGACTTTTCTGAAATAATCAGATACGTATATTTAGTGATTGTTTGTATATAAAATTTGTATAAATGATACTGTCGAACAAATTTCAAAAGATTTGCGTAATTCTGTTCAGCTTGACCACGCTAGTTTGGGTGATAACTGCAGGGGCTGCGCATTTAATACCTTCGTACGCCTTAGTGTTCTTGGCTTTTGTTTGGCTAGGATTTGCGGTTTGGGGCAATCGTTCTTCACTGACAGATTCTGATGTTTTGTCTCCAAATAACATCGGTGCTATGACTGCGTTTAATGCTTTTTGGATTTGCATGATCGTTGTCTGTGCGTTTTCTCTGTTACCGTTTCCTTACGCGTTTGTGAAGGCAATTTCTCCAAATGCTGCTCAATATTATTATGAAAATGCGCTGCTTTTAGGGGATTTACCCTCAACAGCCTCTTTTAGTGTTTCTCGCGCTGATACTGCGTATGCTTTGTGGGTGTTGCTCGGACAGTTTGCTTTGTTTAATGCTGCTGCACGTACGTTTTATCGACGCGAAAATATAAAATTTTCTTTAGGCGTTCTGTTTGCCGCCGGCGGGCTGCTCGTCATCATGGAGTTGGCCAATACTGTGCTCTCTGGAGCGCTTTCCAGCGGCGCAACGGGGGCGTCGGCACTCTGGCATATCGGAGTCCCAATCAATCCCAATCACGCTGCTGGTACGCTGGCTGCCATTTCAGTGCTCGCACTCGCGAGTGATCTCCTCAAACGGCACGGCGATCCAGCGCTAAACAAAAAAATCGGAAGACTTGCCGTTTGGTTTATCACGTCGGCTTGCGTTTTTATGCTTCAAAGTAGAGGTGCGATGCTGGCGTGGGGGATTGCCCACCTCCTGCTTATTGCTGTCCTCTTTATGCGCGCAGTTCGCTCACGTGCACGTTCCATAATTCTTAGCATTATTCTGCTTATTTCATTGGGCGCAGGTTTGGTGCTGATTTCCCACGCTTCAATTGAACGATCCGTACAGGAAATCCAGAATACTAATATCGCTTTTTCGGCCGATGATTATGGCTTTGCCGCGCCTACGCCGGATAAACCCCTCGAAAAAACAATTCTCTACGCTGATTTTCTTAAACTTGCACAAGATTGGTTTCCTGTGGGGTATGGACGAAATGCCTTTGATGATGTTTTTCCCAAATATCAGTCTTTTGCTTTCTCCAAACGCTTTAACCATGCAGAAAATGAGCCTTTTGAAATCATCATGGAGTATGGGGTTCTTGTATCAGCCGTTTTATTCGTATTTCTGATGATAGGAACAACTGTTGTTGTAAGAACGAATAATCGTTTTCATAGTGATCGAACGATGAACGCGCTTATGTTGGCGCTGCTCGTTCTTATAATACAAAACTTCTTTGACTTTGGTCTTCGTTATTGGACTACCGGATTTCCGGCTGTTCTTTTTGCGGGGATTATTTGTGGACGTGTGGATTATCTAAATTCCAAGTCTCCGTCTCAGAGTGATCCACCAAAGTCTCGTCCCAGGCTGGTATGCTCACTCAAGATTGTTTCGTGCCTGTTCACGATAAGTAGTATTATGATTGCGATCTCGTCTTTGGGGGATGCTACCGATGGACTAACAAATACACAGTTTAAGCGTTTTAGAGAGTCGTTTTCGCAGGGACTCGAAATCGGCTCAGACGCTGGCGAAGTCCTGTTTAGAGACAAGTCTGCTGTTCGCCGCTATCTGTCTGCCCATGCTGCCTCAGCTGCTTTTCCTGCACTCGTTTCGCATGCACTCCTGACTGCAAATAATAATAGTTTAAATAAAAAAAATATTTATACAACTTCTCTTTTATGGATCCAGACTGCAGTCAAACGCGAACCGAAAACATCTCAATATTTGCTTCGACTTGCTAAAAATGCGCTTGCGCTTCAGGATAACGACCTGGCTGCGCGCTCACTTTCGGATGCAATTGAGAATAATACCCAGCATACCCTCATTGCTGCGTCTGAATTGCATCAGTTTCCCGAAGCTGTATTTCAACGAATATCGATTCGCAAACCGTTTGCCTCGCGTTTGCTTCAAATGAGCACGATTTTATTAAAATCTCGCAAATTTGTAGAATCCCTTGAAATGGCTAACCATGCCGATGCGCTTGATGAACCACATATTGGTAGGCACATTCGTTACAATACTTGGCTCGAGATGGGCTTTATGGAGGGGGCCAAAGACATAGCAGAAAGCATTTCTGTTGTAGATAATATAAATGATTTTGTTGTTTTAACTTCTTGGCTCGTTAATATTAAAGATACCGAAAAATTATTATCTCTTTTGCATAGCACTGAAATTTCGTTGAGTGACGAATCTGATTATTGGCGCCTTCGAGCAATTTATATCGCTTATTATGCCCCTATAGATGATAATACTAAAAATGAATTTTCGCGTGTCTTGTTTAGGCTCAATAAGATTGCTCTTACCACAAAGTCATGTCGTTTTGACGCGTTGTTGGCCGAAGCAGAGTTTGCTCTCAGAGCAGGGGAACTCTCTCATGCAAGTAATGCTGCAGAAAGGGCTCTTAAAATTCGACCTAATTCAAAGCAGGCTCAATTAATTCTTAAAGCTTCTCAAAAAAACAATGATTTATGATTTGGGCCGGCCTATGCATGCTGCATACGGCCGGCATGCGCTGCTATTGGCCTTACGGCCAATACGCGCACATAGACCGGACTATTCTTTTTAAGAATACGTCCGGTCTTATTGTGTTAAAATTCGGCAGCTGACGCTTAACATGATTCATACGCTGGAATAAAGTATAGACCATCGCTCGAAGCAGCTTCTGGAGAGATGCCTCTCAAAAAAACATAAAGCATACCTGCGTATCGGTGGGGGTTGTCTAGTTGATTGTTGATGCGCTTTAACTCATTTTGAACTGCGTGCGCGTAAAATGCTGCCTGAAGTGTAAAGTGTTCTTTGATATAATTTCGCATAGATATTTCATCATACCCATCCAAAGAATCGCTTTTCCAGTCAACGAGATAAACGAGTGTTGCATCATCTGTTGGCACTTTAAATAACATATCGAAAGTGCCGCGAATTAAGGTTGAATTTGAGACCTGGGTATTTAATTGGTCACGAAATGATGTATCATTCTCAAAAAATGCATCAATAACAGGAGAATTTGCAACATCACACGCTCGGCAGACAAAATCTAGCTCACATACTTTGTCCTGATTGTTGATATCACAAAATCGGGGCGGTAATTTAATATTATCATTTATAGCGCAAGGCTTTAGCGGACGCGTTAATACGGTATAGACAAGCTCAGTAGCAGGTTCTACGTCACGTCTACGAATACTGAAATAATTGCCCCAGCGTGCAAATTGTTTAGCAATGAAGGTTTCTTTAGACCACTTCTTATAAGTCATAAGCTTGCCGTCTGCAGGATTGAACACTGAATTCAGATCTATGGTTTCAAACATCTTATGCAGGAATAACCCTGTATTCTTACCTTTTTCGATGTTCCAGTGTGCGTTTGTCGAACGGTTGTATTGAGTATGCCAAATGTCAGTGTCACTCTCCGAGTCGAGTGTCCTAGACACTGCTGTGTACGAAACGACGTTTCTCGTTCTTTGACTATAATCCCCTTGTTCTCTTTCGAGATGATTGAGAATTTCGGTTTCGGATACGAGTGTACGAATGATATTATGGTCGATGTAGTCTTTGGTTATATCGGTTTGTGAAGCTCTTCCACATTGGGTATCAAACCCGCATGGCTCGACTTGATTTGTGAGCGTTTTGTAAAATTGTTCTACAATACTAAGCGTTGTATCTTTAGCGCTTTTGGCTGGTGTGCAAACATAAAGTCTTGAGCTTGCTCGCGTTAGAGCGACGTAAAATAGTCGCAGGGTTTCTGCTTCTGCTTCTGTTTGAGCTTGAAGCTCTTCTGTTGATGATGAAACGTATTTGGATAAATCTTCTGGGATACATCGAATATCATCATGCTTATCGTCGTCTACATCGTTGAGATCTTCTTGCGTTACATGAAAGCGTTTAAATCGGTTGGGCTTGTTTGAATCCTTTGTAAAGGGTAATACAAATACAACATCAGCTTCTAGCCCCTTGCTTTTATGCACTGTAAGCAACTGAACACGTGCATCTGCGTGAGAAATGACAATATCTTCTTCACTCAGCTGAATCTCACCTTTGCGAATCGCTGACATGCGTTCTATAAGCTCTTCCCAGGATAATTTTTCGGATACTGAAAGAGACGCTAAATAATCTACGACGCCGCGCACGCGTTCGTATGGCATAATCCCTTGACTTAGTAAGGCTAAGCGTTCGGCAAAATTGCAAAATCTTAGTAGATCTTCAAAAATAATGCCTGCACTAAACGGTTTTAAGGTTAATTCGTGCCAATACTTAAATTTTTCGCCGTAACAAGTTTCAATGAGCGGCATGGTTGACGTTAGCTTTCTCAGTGTATCCAGGTTTAAACCAAATATTATGGAGTTAAGAGCCGCTTCTATACGACCTTTGTGATACGGATCACGAATGGCCCGCATGACAGTGGCTAATGAGCGTATTTCAGGCTGTTCAAAGAGTTCTTTTGGTGAACTCTCGTAACTGTCAACATAGTCGATGCCCTGCATATTGAGAGCAGTTTTTATATTTTCGAAGTCATATTTCTTTTTCCCTAGGATGTATATTTTGCGAATAGGTTGGGGGGTGTTGTCATCTTTTTTGATCACTGCATGGCGCAAAAGATGTTCAATTTCTAAGGCAATTTGAGTTTCATTAAAAGCCCCGATTGCTATAGAGGGGATAGGTTTGTTATTATAATAATCATTCGACGAATGATAGATTGCCCAATCCTCATGAACTGAATCAACCGGGGTAAATTGAAAATCATTACAGAGGGCAGATTTCGATGTTTCACGCAAATCATGAACGATTGCGCTGAAGATAGCATTACATCCTCTGATGATTGATGCTGATGCTCTGAAATTTTTGTTTAGTGTTGCGGGCGGGTTATCAATGCGTTTGACTGCTTTGGTATACATCTTAACGTCGCCGCCACGGAAACCGTAAATCGCTTGCTTGGGATCGCCTACAATAAATAACCGAGCGCCATCAATATTTGTATGCTCGTTGTTACCAATAAAGGCATTTTTAAAGATAATCCACTGTTCTGCGCTCGTATCCTGAAACTCATCTACAACTGCAATCTGCCATAGTTCCTTAAATTTGGCTTTTAGTCTTTCGTTGGTTCGAATATCTAGGGCGAGTTGTTTCGTGAAATCTTTGTGTTCAAAAATGCCCGCATCTTCTTTAGCTTCTTTCATGCGTATGCTGAATTTAGGGAGGGCATATTTTGCCAAAAAGTAAGATTCGGGTAAGGCATAGCTTCTTAGTTCATTAAGGGGGGGATGCCCACCATCTTTGAATGAGCCTGATAAAATCGTCAATTTCAACCAGATGTCTTGTTGAAGTTGTGTTCCGTTTGATGCAAAAGACTGCAGATAATTGTAAAAATCAATGTCTATATCGTTATCCGCAATTTTCTTTTTGCTTTTGCCTTTGTTTTTTTCGGAGGTTTCGTTGGATAAATTTAATTGTTCTCGAAAGGCCGCAAGGCTCTCACATCCCGAGAAATCATGCTTGATTTCTTCAAGTAGGCTAATGCATTTTTGACGATATAATGTAATAGAACCACCAAAATCACTATTTTGCAATAAAGCATCAAGTTCTACGGTATCTTTTGCTCCTGTTTGGTAGACCGCCAAGAGTGCAGTTTTAAAGTACTTACTCTGATAACTGTTCAACGAATCAGATTCTATTGTGTCGCTCTCTATTTTTACGAAGTGGTCATAGGCAACAGCGACGGCTCTGAGAATTGGATCTTGCATCACATCCAGGCGCATAAAGCGATCGAATGCTTCGTCTTCTGGTGGATTGTTAGAGACTTGCGTGTTAGCTGACAGCGCTGTCATGTCTCCGCATTCTTGAAGCATGCGATGGGTCAGGCTGTCGATTGTACAAATTCTAACTTTAGAAAATTCATCCGCTGCTTGTCGAATGCGGTTTTGATGTTCTGCATCAAGGACCCAGTACTTTGCATAAAGCTCATCGTCACTTATTTTGGGCGGACGAGTTTCTAAAAGAGGGGATGTATTTTGTTTTTCCTGATTATTTTCGTTAGAATCTGTATCCTTCTGATCTTTATGAGCTGTTATGTTAAAGCGTAAGACGAGATTTTCAAGCTCACTACGAAGCCTTTCTTGCATTTCAGCAGTAGCTTTGCGTGTAAATGTAATAAACAAGCATTTTTCAGCAGGGACTCCTTGATATATAAAATCGAGAAACAACTTCGAAATGGTATAAGTTTTACCAGTTCCTGCACTTGCTTCAATGACGCCATGCCCGGATTTAGGTATGCTGCCTGTAGGTTTATAAAAAATGTCAGGCTTTTCGAGATAATAAACAGAAGAATCGCTCATCATACTTAATCCTACTTAATCAATTTTGGCGTGTAAGGCTGCTTTCTTTTCAGGAGCAAGACGCTAAGTCCAACTTTGCTCTTGAAAATAGCACGATATATTTCGAACAAAATGCGACTGATTTCAAGGGAAAAAGCCAAGTTTTTTGCTTAGTGAAATAATAAATTCTAGTTAATGTTTGGTTTTCTATCATAAAAATTGTTTTTGTTTACCATGTCATAGCTTTTGTTTCACTTATGATATAATAAACCCAAAATAGATATTTTGAGGGATGTTTATGGCCAACTTAGTCGTCGATTTTCCCTGCCTTGTTATTATCTTTCCCAACATAACTGAAGTACTTTTAGAAAGAACATCTGGTCTTATCAATCGAATTTTATCATCATCACCTCGACTGCTCAGAAAATGAACAAATCAACCATCATTTATAGATGAAATTAAGTTAAATCTGAGAGTCGTGACAAAATGGGAGTAGTGTATAAAAAAATGTCGATGATCTACACATTCGTTATAGCGTGCATATGTGCACGTTATAACGAATGTAAACTATGATTTCCTAAAAACATCGACATGGCTCGAAAGCGAGATTTCGTAAGTTTCTGAACTCATGAGAGCGCGTCTATCCTCTTCAGCTTGTGTGTTTTCTGCGTCTGCACGTGACGCTGCTTCAGGATCATCTTTCAATAGAGCATTTGCTTCGGCTTCTTCATCACCTTTTTCTGAGGCAGAAATTGCCTCATCGGGAGAGGGGAGTTGGTTGGAATCTGAAGCAATTACAATTTCGGTCTCCAAAAGCTGCGAGTTTTCGGGTTCAAATAGATCTGCGTTCGAGAGGGCCTGTTGATCTTCGTTTGCCTTATCATCTGTGGGTTCGACGTTTGGTTGATCGATGGAATCCTCGAGAATCTGAACAATTTTTAATTCTTTTGCTAGTTCATCGGATTTATTCTCTGATTTTGTAGTTTTCTTTGTTTTGGATTGTTTTTCAGAATTTGAAGCGACTGTCTCTGTTTGCGCATGCGATGGATGCTCCGTTGACCGCTCGTTTTTCTTCGTTTCAGTCTGGGCTGTGGCAGGAGGAGTGGTCGTTTCAGCGTTTTTCTTTAGGTATTCTGTATTTGAAGGCTCACCTTTCGTTTGAGTTTCTTCTTTTGCATGAATTGCATCGAGTTTTGTCATCGACTGATGGGGGGCCGAAACCGGTTCAAGCGCATCAGAAGTGATTTCGGATTGCGTTGATTCAACATCGGTATGAGAACTATCGACGGGCTCAAGGTTGTTTGCAGTAGCGGTTTTGTCAGCTTCAGCAGCTTCTTTCGCTCGTTTTTCTGCTTCAAGTCTTTCGCGTTCTTTTTTCTGCTCCGGATATTCAGGGCGATGATGATAGAAGGCATTCATAATGCCGCATACAGCTCCAGCAATATCATTAAGATCGCGTAAGGTAAGATCACACTCATCAAACTGGCCGTCAGCGAATTTGGCATTGATCAATTTTCTGACAAGGACTTTGATGCCGTCAGGTGTACGTTGTTCTGGTTTCATAGAACGCACAGCAGCTTCGACCATGTCAGAAACCATGCAAATACCTGTTTCGCGAGTTTGTGGTTTTGGACCAGGATAACGATAATCTTCTTCTCGTACGTCAGCCTGCATTTTTATAGCACGATCATAAAAAAAGCCCATTTTGCCCGTACCATGGTGAGATATAATAAAATCGAGGATATCTTTGGGCAAATGGTATTTGCTGGCAATTTCCAATCCATCACGTTCATGCGCTTTTAGGATAAGAGCACTCATATTTGGTTTTAAGCGATTATGAGGATTGTCGCCATGTTGATTTTCTGCAAAATACTGTGCGTTTTTAGTTTTACCGATGTCGTGATAATAGCCACCAACGCGAGCAAGGATAGCATTAGCGCCGATCGCATCTGCAGCAGCTTCATTTAATGTTCCAACCATAATAGAATGTTGGTAAGTTCCTGGTGCTTCCATAAAAAGCGTTTTAAGAGCTGGATGTTCAAGGTTGGAGAGTTCAAGAAGTTTGTTAGAGGTTGCATAACCAAATAAACTCTCGGCAAGTGGGAGACCGATCATAACAACACCGCACGATAAAAGGCCACTGGAAAGGCCTAAGAGTGCAATGGTAATATAATTTGCAGTGAGCAGTGTGCCCCCACGAAGCAAGTAAAGTGCCTCGCCCGTTGCTGCAGCAAGAATGCCTAGCCATATGCCCGCACGAAGGATTGCGCTACTTCTTTTCGGTCGTTCAATCAACAGACTACTAGCTAGCGCTGATACGATGGCATAAGGCAGTACAATATTGAGATCCTCGGTCAAAAGAGAGGTAAGAATTGCAGTCATGACGGCATAATAGAATGCATATTGTTTAGTGATGACAATCCTTACGAGCATTCCACCGCCAGCAAAGGGAAATACTAAGAATAGCGAATATGGAAAATGATAAACTGAGTCGAGCGTGTTAAATACAATTGAAGCGCTTTTTATGCCTATTGCGTAAATACCGATACAGGTAAATAAGAATATAAGATCGCGATTCTTTTTTCGTCGGCTAATGGCACCTGTTCGCATGATAGGAATACAAACGAGTACTCCCATCAAGGCTATGATAATTGCAATTCCAGCCCAGTGGCTAAATCGATTATCATACTCTTTGAGGCCGCTCATCATCTTTTGAAACAGTAGATAGTGTTCTTCTGTAATTTGATTACCACTACTGATAATTGTTTGGCCTTTTTTATATTCTTCTTTGTAGCTTACTGCAATTGTCTTATCTCGAACATTCTCGCGTTCGTGTTCGGTAGCGCTTTCATTATATGCAAAGTTTTCTTTGACATAAGATAGCATGAAAGTTGTAAATGACAATGGGGCGTCAGCAAAGCGTTCTTTGATTAAGGAGCGCATTAAAGCTTTGCTGTCTGAGAGTTCGGCGATGAGGGTTTTATCGGATTCTGTATAAATTGTTGTTCTTGTATGTCCAGACTCAATCCATTGCACTGTAATATTGTCAGTATTTTCAAGTACTGAGCGAGAATTTACAATTTTTTGCGTCAAAACAGTGTTAATAGCGCGAATGATTTCGTCCTGTAATTCGCGCGAAAAACTCTTGGAGACGAGCCATGTATAAGCGTCGTCGTCGAGGGTAACCCCAAGTTTCGTTTCAAAACTAGAGCGGTTTTCTGTTGACCAAGCTGTGAGTGAAGCGGCGAGTTCTGAACCGTTTAGTGGTCTTGTGGATAAAAATTCGTCGAAAACAGCTTCTCCTTCAAACGGTCCAAACATCGCATCTAATAGAGCTATTTGGTTATTCTCAGCAATGGTTTCACCATCTGCAGTTGTTTTGGGGATACGCTTTTGAACTTCGTTATCGCGGTATTTTACAAAATTTTCACGAATTGAATCAAAGGCAGCGTTGAGTTTTGCTGTTTCCTGTTCGTAAAATATATTATTCCATGAATAGATTGGTAATACTTCTGCGACGCGCTGTGCACGAATGCTTTCAGTAGTTTTCGTGTCAATGCGTTCGTCAACAAAATCGCGCGGAGCTTTATAATCATGCAGAGCGATCGAACCAATTGCAGATTTTTGTATAATGCTGCTTTCCATCCCGAGGTGGCTGCCCATCCATACGACAAGCCCCACTGCCATCAGTATGACAAAACAAATGATGAGAACGGGATTTTCAATACTCCATGATGTATAATGTGACTTTTTTCTTCGACGTTTATTTTTATCGAAGCTCAAAGATTCTTTTTGACGATATTCGTCCATTGTATTCTCCACGCACGAATGCGTTCATAATATTAATTGTTCGAATGCGAATCCAGAGAGGCAGCCTCGTATGCGAGTACAATTTTTTGAACAAGTGGATGTCGTACGATATCAGCTTCGGTTAGGTGTATGATTTCGATTCCATCAACGTTTTCTAAAATATTGACTGCTTGTTGGAGTCCTGATTTTTGGCCGCGTTCCAAGTCTGTTTGCGTTAGATCTCCCGTCACGACAACTTTTGAACCAAACCCCATTCTGGTTAAGAACATTTTCATTTGTTCTTGGGTCGTATTTTGAGCTTCATCTAATATTACAAATGCAGCGTTTAAGGTACGTCCTCGCATAAAAGCCAAAGGTGCGACTTCGATTGCCCCTTGTGAGATCCATCGCTGAGCACGCTCCATATCGACCATATCGTATAAAGCATCGTACAATGGACGCAAATACGGATTAACTTTCTCGGCCATATCGCCAGGCAGAAAACCAAGTCGTTCACCCGCTTCAACTGCAGGTCTGACCAGTACGATGCGTTTGACCTGTCTTCTCAACAACGCATCGACAGCCATGGCCATGGCGAGATAAGTTTTGCCTGTGCCCGCCGGACCAACGCCAAATACAACATCGACATTGCGAATTGCTCGAACATAAGCTCTTTGATTTGTCGTTTTGGCTGCGATGATGCGTTTATCGCCCGTAATTAAGATGGCCGAATCTGAATGGTCTGATGATTTTTCGCTTTTTCCGCTTTTAAATGATTCGATACACTCTGCAATCTCACTGGCAACAATCTCGCGGTTTGCCTTTGTTTCTTCGTATAACGAAAGTAAAACGCGTTCTGCTAACGATACATTTGCCTGACTTCCATATATCATCACACCATTTCCCGAAGCTTCGATTTGCAAGTCGAGCGCATCTTCAATGTAATTTAAATTACATTGACGAGGTCCAAAAAGCATCATTGCATGCGGCATACTGGGAAATTCAATCTGTGTCCGAGCCATTATATTACTTACTCCAAATACCTAAGGAATCTCTGAATAATGTATTGCTTTGAGGGGGATGTGTCCCCCTGAGCGGCTATTTGCTCTGCAAATACGCCGCTACCCCTTCATAGCCTGCGGCGCTGATACCCCATTACTCAGAGTACGCTTAAGAAGATTAAATCAGCTTATAAGCTGATCCGCTCTATTCTACACCTTTTTTAGCGCTCTGAATAGAGCGCAAATAAGCTTCATGCGGCGTAAGTATTTTGCTCACGCTCGTCATCATTGATGAGGATTATATCAACGCATTTATGATTAATATGATATCGTATTACACTGCTGTCCCACAACATATTCTCATTAACTGTAACGAAATGCGCTCGTTACAGAATTTTATACTTTTCTTATTCTCATTCTGTCCTGCGGACGCCCCTTTGGAATCTCCGCGCTCTTTTGTCGCGCGTGCAGAACTCACTTCGTTCAGACAAGCTGCACGCGCGGCAGACCCATGGTGTATGCAGGTAAATGGGATGGATTTAATTCGCTCATCGGCGGGCGCGAACTTGACTTCGTCTTCAACATGC
>JAZRWH010000085.1:0-86036 GCA_045599585.1 Myxococcota bacterium | reverse complement strand
TTACTAAGGTCTCTGACAGCTATATCAAACGTGTCTGTAATGAAATTAATCAGAGACCTCGAAAAGTACTTGGTTGGAAGACACCGGAAATGGTTTACTCAAATATGCATTTGGATTGACAATTTTCCGACTTCCCCCCACTTATTATTTTTGACGTTTGTATTATTATTATTTACTTGTTTGTCGTTCAAGTGCAGCGCGATTTGAAGAAAATGTAATTGCGCCGTAGACCACGCTCCAATTTTGAGGATCTCTGACTTTTGGATATAGCATCATGCCGACATCGACACGGTCTGTATCATATTTTAGAGCTTTCATAATTTTATAGACTTGATCGGAAGAGAAATGTTCATTGCGATGTGCGCGCACGACGGCAACCTGGTCACTGCCAAAAGACTTGCTCGAAATCTCACGCAGCATTTCATCAAATGCATTTGGGTAGACAAACGACTCGGGCTGGACATTATAATTTGGTGTGATTGCGTGAGCTCGGCGGTTTTTAGTCTCTGATTCGGGCGCAAAATCGCCGGGATTGTCACCTGTGCCAGGGGCTGTCACACCGGGAATGCGGCGCGGGTTGGATTTTGTGTCTGTTTGAGAGCGGTTGGGCTGCGTTTCTTTGCCATCAGGGCGAATGCCAGTCGGTGGGCGAACGATGGCTTGATCGGCACGATTTGGGTGGACATTGGGCAGTTTAGGATGAACGTTGGGGATAGGCTCGTATTTTTTTTCTTCTTCTTCGTCTGGATTATTCGCTTTGTCCTGGTCCTTCATCCATTGCGGACGGCGATCAATTTCTCTGATTTGATAAGTTTTTTTAGGAACTGGATTCGCGAATACAGATGGTGGGAGTATAAAAGAAAATGCAATAGAAAGAGTTAAAATATGTATAAGTTTCATTGTTATTATCTCCAACCCAGTGTGTAAATGAAAAGGTATTGTTGCCTTTAAGCGACGATCACGTTGCTACACAAGCAAGCTGATATTAATAAGCAATATCTGCACCATGATAGTAAATAAACGCATGCAGAGTGCTAGATCAAACGCGTAAGAGCGCGAGCATCGACAGAACCTTTAGGATCGTGAACGCGAACCAGTGAGGCTCCGTTTTGGAAAGCAATCGCAGATGCGATTGCCGTTGCTGTGTCGCGTTCGTGAACGGAGCGCCCAGTGGCTGCTCCAATGCAGCGTTTACGGCTATGTGCGATGAGCGAGGGACGTCCGAGGGTATTTAATGCTTTTGCGGCGTGTGCGATAAGCAGGAGATCGTTGTCTAGGCCTTTACCGAAGCCGATACCGGGATCGAGGACGATTTGATCGAGGTGGACGCCACAGTTAAAGGCGACGGAGAGTCTTTGATCGAGCTGAGTGAGGATTCCACGAATACAGTCTTCGAAGCTAGCGAAGGCGTGATCGTGTGGATGAAAAGCCATGATGACGCAGCCGAGTTGGTGTTTGCGAACGTATTCGAACATGGCTTCGTCTCGTCCTGGTTGTTCGAAGCCTTCGCCAATGTCATTGAGGATGTCAATCTTGTCGGCAGCCCACGCGAGTGTTTGGGGATGGCGTGTATCAAGAGAGATGGGGGTATGGAAGTGGGTAGCAAAGGCTAAGGGAGAGCGAAGGCGTTCAATTTCTTCGTCAGGCGTAAGCGGTTGGGCGCCGGGGCGTGTAGATTCAGCACCAATATCAAGGATATCTGCGCCTGATGCGATGAGCTCTTGCGCGTAGGCGTTGGTTGCGTCTGCGAGGGACTGGGTAGAAAACGAATCCGGGGTTACGTTCCAAATGGCCATGATTGCGGGTTGAGCCAGATCGAGCGTTTGTTGTGGAAGTCGCCACACGCGTTGTTTAGCGCAGAAGCGTGACAAGGCATGTCGTGCTAGGTGTTCCTCCGCGAGTTGGTACCATGACAGCGCATGAAGCGGAAATGCGGCCCAAATTCCGTTTTGTGTATCGAGGCCTGTTAAGTGAGACAATTCTAGGGGCGAGCCTGGGACGGCACAGGTATCGAAACCCGGGAGTGCTTTTAACGGAGTGTCAGAAACGAGAAACGGCCGCCATGAAGGCGACCGTTTGCAAAGATTCTGAATCGTGATGGGTGCCCCCTTGAAGGGGGCATTCAGAACTTTAAGTGTCATGAGTTTTCGTGGTGATCTTTGTCTTCGGGGAAGAGTTCAATGGGCTTGAGATCTTCCTCAGGATGTTTTTTTGCAGGATTATTTTTGGTCTTGTCTTCGATAAGCAGGGCGTCGAGGGAAGAGAACGTGACATCTTTTTTGAGTTTAACGCTCTTCTCGTCGTCGGACGTTTTGTCTTTGGGCGTATCAAGTACAGCGTCGAGGGAAGAGAAAGTAACATTTTGCTTTTCGTCGTCGTTGTTTTCGTCGTTGTCTCTTGGCGTTGTGCCTTTGGCTGCGAGTTCTGCGACGAGGGACGAGAAGGTGACTTTGACTGCCCGTTGTTCTTCTTTTTTAGCGTCACGTTCTTTGAATGCTGCTCGAACAGCATCAATGCCATCCGAGAGGAGGAGGTCAATGTCGGGGGCGTCCAGTGTTTCGAATTCGATGAGTGCCTCTGCGAGGCTATTGAGTTTTTCAAGGTTCTCAGTGAGCATATGGCGGCAACGGTTATAGCAATCGCCGAGGATATGTCTGACTTCTTCATCGATGATCTGGGCAGTTTTTTCGGAGTAGTTACGGGTGTGAGAAAGCTCACGTCCGAGGAAGGGCTGGTCTTCTTGATCCGCAAACGCGAGGGGACCGAGTGCATCGCTCATACCCCATTTGGCGACCATATTGTGGGCCATCTGTGTTGCGCGTTCGAGGTCGTTGCCTGCACCTGTCGTAAGGTGATTGAACGTGATCTCTTCTGCAACGCGGCCACCCATCATAATGACGATTTGGTTAAGCAAGAAAGAGCGTGAGTAGCTGAGATGATCTTCGCTAGGAATCGAATAAGTAATTCCGAGTGCGCGTCCGCGAGGAACGATGGTAACTTTTGAGAGCGGATCGACTTCTTTGCCGAGAACGATTGTGGCGATAGCGTGACCGGCCTCGTGGAAGGCCGTCGTACGTTTTTCGGCTTCGGAGACGACCATGCTTTTGCGTTCACGTCCCATGTTGATTTTGTCGCGTGCTTCAACAAAATCTCGGTCTTCAATCGTGCTTGCATCGCGAGAAGCAGCGATCAAAGCGGCTTCGTTGACGAGGTTCGCTAGATCTGCACCTGATGCTCCAGGCGTAAGCTTGGCAATGCGTTCAAGGTCAACATCGGTACCAATGGCTTTGCCTTTTGCATGAACTTCGAGAATTGCTTTACGACCACGAACGTCAGGAGTGGGGACGACGACGCGTCTGTCGAAGCGTCCAGGACGTAAAAGCGCTGGATCAAGTACGTCGGGGCGGTTCGTGGCTGCCATGACGATAATGCCTACATTCGCTTCGAAGCCGTCCATTTCGACGAGGAGTTGGTTTAAGGTCTGTTCGCGTTCGTCGTGACCTCCGCCTAGACCGGCACCACGGTAACGACCAACAGCATCAATTTCATCGATAAAAATAATGCATCGACCGGATTTTTTAGCTTGTTCAAAAAGGTCGCGTACTCGGCTTGCACCCACACCAACGAACATTTCAACAAAGTCTGAACCCGAGATCGAATAGAAGGGAACACCCGCTTCGCCTGCGACACCTTTGGCTAATAAGGTTTTACCTGTACCCGGGGAGCCCATCAAAAGAACACCTTTGGGAATACGGCCTCCAAGGCGTTGGTATTTTTGGGGATTCTTAAGAAAATCAACAATTTCAAAGAGTTCTTCTTTGGCTTCGTCGATGCCTGCAATATCGGCAAAGGTCACTTTGTGTTGATCAGGCGAAAGCATGTGCGCTTTGGATTTGCCAAAACTCATTGCTTTGTTGCCACCCATCGCAGATTGCGAAAAGATAAAATAAAAGACGCCAATGAGGAGTAATGTCGGAAGCATGTAAATGATCAAAAGCTTCCAAAAATCATCGTCCTCGACTTCTTGAAACTCGTAAGAAATCCCCTTCTCTTCAAGGAGATCTTGGACGTCGGCATTGAGATAACCTATCGTCTCGAAGTTCGAAATATTCTCATTGGCGGCATTTTCTTGACGTACAAAGTTGCCGGTGATCTTGTTGCCCTTGACGATAACGCTCTCAATCTGGCCGTCGCGAATTTTCTGCGTAAAATCACTGTACTTGAGTTGAGAAGTCGTTGCATGGCCGTTCGTTTGTGCAAAAATATACACAAATAGTGCGACAATGCTGAGCATTAATAGAATATTTAAGGCGTTAAATTTCTTCACTTAAAATGTATCCCAATCGCTGACAGAGCTTTCTGCCTCAGTCTTCAAAGCACCCACAATCCCAAATTTGGGCAGTAGACCCAAAATAGGGCCTCGCCTTATAACACAGAGCGCTGGCTTTTTATTACACAATTTACAGCGTTTCGTCTTCGTCTTCGTCCGAATGGCTATCCTCTTCGGTGACGTCTTCTTCTTGGCTTGCTTCGAAATCGTCTTCTGGTTCGATCTCAAGACCACCTTCCGTAAAACCGTGTGCTTTTAGAAAGGCACTTGCTTCGTCATCAAGAGCTAGATTGGCATGATCAAGACGAACGTTGGCCGTATGGTCGTCTACTTCGTAGCATTGCCAGATCGGAAGATAATGCGAAATACGATCAGAATCAAAGTACTCTAAAAGAACGGTGTCTAGAACGTCTAAGGCTACTTGATACGCTTCGATTGGGTTGTCTAAGTCATTCGGTTCGCATTCGATACATACTTCTGCTTCAACGTTCGTTGTTCTGTCGGTACTCGTTAGAAGGGCACTGACCAATCCAAATTGATGACAAACTTCTGTTTTAACCGTGAATCGCTCGTTCGGGTTCAAAAATCGCTTGTAGCGTTGCATCATGGCTTCGGCGATCTCTGCCTCAAGATCAGATCCAAGACTTACACCTTTGTCTTTAGGCTGTGTGCCAAATGCAGGCGTTGCGGCGACTTTGGATGCTGCAGAGGGTACTGGCTGGCTGTTGCACGAGCAAGTGTGCTCATGTTCGTGGTTGCACGAGCAAGTGTGCTCATGTTCGTGATTTGACTGATAAACATCAGTATCATGCGTATTGATATGTGTAATTTTCGTCATGGATAGCGTTACCTGAGTCTAAAGCTCGATGAGAATAAAAAGATCGCTTGGCAAACTGGGGTAATTCTAGGGGCCAGTATCCCCTGCGGCAGCTCCGCCTGATCTAAAGCTAGACACTTTGTCGACACTCGGATCACACGCCCGTTCAAGTGCCGTTGGCGGTCGGATTTGATTCTTTATGATTTTGTAAACATCTGCCAAAAAATAGACCTGTCCTTCATCGTCGACGGTTACAGTGTGATACTCGATAAAAACGTCAATTGGGTGAAGTAAATCAACGGCATGTTCACCTTTTTCGACAAAAAATTTGTCAATGCGTTTCTTGTCCCACTGCCCATCCAAACGGAGTACGCTTTCTGCGAACTTCATTGCATCCTGAACGCGCATACATCCGTGTGAAAACGCTCGCACAGAGTACTGGAACATGGTCTGTTTAGGCGTGTCGTGAAGGTAGATATTGTAGCGGTTAGGGAAGATGAGTTTGACTTTGCCCAGTGCGTTGTTCGGGCCAGGCTTTTGCCTTAAAACACGTCCGCCGCCTTTAGGCGTGTAATACTCAAAATCGGATTGCTCAAGCCATTTCGGATTCTCGGCGATCCGCTTTTGATACTCATCAACTTCAATGCGAGGTGGAACATTCCAATACGGATTAAATACGATGTAGGTCATGCGCGAATGCAGCAAATGCGTTGCATTCATGAGCTCCCATTCGCGCGTGCGCGCATTGCAGATTCGGGTGGAATTGCCAACGATAACGTTGTGTTCATCAACAATTTTGCCCTTGTCCCACAGTTCAACAGTAAATGATGGTATATTAATGTATATGAACCGGTCTACCGGCTCAAACATCGTTCGGTGCCAGCGCCTAATATTAACTTCGATCTCTGCTAAACGCTGTTCGGCCGAAACATTAAGACTACGCCAAAATGTTTGGTCAACAGTTCCTGTCACATCAAGCTGATGATGCGTTTGATAGGCCGAAATAGCCTGGGTCAGCGTCTGATCGAAAAGCTCATCCATATTGCCGTTGTAGTAGCCTTCGGCCGCGAGTCTTTTTTTCAGCGTTAAAACGAGTGGTGCTCGTCCTCCTGCATTCATATTATCCGGAGGAACCTCTTTCCAACCGCCGTTTGCAACAATCTCGCGGTAACGCTCGCGGGCACGCTGAAGACGCACGTATTGATCATGTTTGGGAATAAGATGATCAAGTTGCGTTCTCGCAGATTCAATATCGTTGAGCGCTATAAAGGCGTTAAACGCTTCTCGGAGACGTTCCTCAACAATTTTTGTATAATATTTTGGATGAATGTCGTTTGGATTGTCCTGCGTGGTGTAATTCTCTAGCTCTTCCTTAGAAAATTTCTCAAGATTACCCAGTTTGAGTTGTTCCGCCCAATGTAAATATGCATCCGCAATCACAAATTCTAGCTGCTCTCGATAGTTGAGGACGTACTTTTGTCGCTCTTTCCACGTGGTAAAAGCAGCCGCAAAGCGCGGAACTGGTGAGCTATCAAAATCTGAAAGGATCGAAAATAAAACTTTACCAGCGTCCTCGCTTTTTTCCTCAAGTTCTGTAATTCTTTCGGGGTGATTTTGTAGAAATCGATCAAGACTCTGCAGTTCGCGTTCGTTTAGCGCTAATCCAATTTGCTGAGATGCAGCTTCGGACAATTTCTTATAATGTTCTGTTGCTTCAAGAATCTTCTGTGGCGCAAAATCTTCGACGTCAAGTGCATGTAAATCTGCACTTTGAATGGTTTCTACGACGAGCGATCCTAAGGCCGTCAGCGATCCGTCATTGCGAACAAAATGTTCCCCAACAGGCTGATTCTCTATGTCGTATATCTCTGCCAAAAGATTCGGATAATGAAGCTTCGGAAAGGCATCTTCAAACGCCTTTTCTGTGGCAACAACAGCTCTCGCCGGGGCTTTGGCTTTCTCTCCGCGCCCTTTGGCTTCTTCATACTTCGCCATACGCTCGCTGCGGTCCGACGCTAGTTGGCTGCGTTGTTGCTGCTTTACTTCGAGCGCTTCGTTCAGGATGCGCGACTGCGCATAATTTTGCAGCTCCGGCAAATATTGTCGGAGTTTTGGCGTCTGAAGTGCGCTTTCAATCTCCGCCGCTACTGGCGCTGGTTGGGAAACTTCTTGGGGTGGGGTTGAGCAGCCAAATAGGGCTGCACACCCAATGAGAAAGGCTATTCGCTTCATGGCTAAGGTGTTGGGCGCAAAAAGCATAAACAAAAAGAGCACCGACAAGCGGTGCTCTAATATTTTTTGACTGAGTTCTAACTAGTACTCAATATCTTTGAGCTGGATACCACAGTCTTTCATGTACTGCATGAGACCGAGTTTGGTAACCGTGCGGAGTGCGCGAGCAGAAAGACGAACGCGGACATAACGGTTGAGTTCGCTGACGAAAATGCGTTTGGACTGCATGTTCGGAAGCTGAACCATATTTGTTTTGTTATGCGCGTGAGAAATTGTGTGGCCAACGAGGGGGGCCTTACCGGTAAATGCACATTTGCGGGCCATTTTGAGCTCCTAAATCTTCGAAATGACTAAAATCAGCAGATTTGTCATCACTCAACATCTGGATGACGATAACGCAGCCCGTTTTCACACGCTGCGAAAAACCGTTACGCTTTTTACGCCCTTTCCATAATTTTGCAAGCACTTTTGGGCTCGTTTGTCACTTTTATTGAAATTCGCACGCTTCCCTTATCGTCTGACCTATGCTTGCAGCATACGGTCAGACTGAGGCCGCTTCGGCAACGCCGATACGCGGCCTCTTCTCCGGCTTTTCGCTTCGCGAATACGCCTCCGCTATATCCTTAAATCTATTTCTCTATTCTACGTACTCGTTTCGCTTGTTTTAATTAAATTTATCATTCGTCACCACTGCTGTCCTACAAAATTTTAGTAAAAGACTCGGATAACTCTACTGTAGCTTTGTTATATCAAATTTGTGGGACAATAATGTTTTGCCCTGAAAGATTAGACTTTTACTCCGAATAATGATACCTAAAATCGGATTTTCGTTTTGTCATGGATGACTTGAATAGCAACTCGTGTCCTCAGTCTTTGCTCGCGCATAGATTATGCTCTTTGGGCCTCGCCTCTCTCGTCTAGCTAACGGTACTGCTCATGAAAAGACAGTCGTTTAAAATCGCTGCTCTACTCGCTTTTGAAATGGCTTTCGGCGTTTCGAATGCCTTCGCTGATCCTGTCGTTCCGTCAAGAATCATTCACGTCGTCTATGATGATTCCGGAAGTATGATCGTAGATCCTGCGTCAAATTATAAAACCTATGTCGATACTTGGTGTCAGGCAAAATACTCGATGGAAGTGCTCACGGCTATGCTCGGCGAAAATGATAAACTTAATGTTTATTATATGAGCTCTTACGATCTTGTAAAAAATAACGATTTCTCAAATTGTAAAAATAAAATTAAGCCTAAAGCTTCACCTGCTCTGAATATTCATGGTAGCCTTAATGCTGGAATCATTCAGCAAAATGTCAATATGGTCCAGGAAACAACGACTACTGACGGAGATACGCCGTTCTGCCCCGTCGTTGACGCTTACCAAGACCTTAAATTAAATACTGATAAGCCCAAAGAAGATAAATGGCTCGTCATTGTGACGGATGGGCAGTTCGAAGATTCTAATTCGCAAACTACTCAAAAATATTATAATGATTTCTCTCAAGACGTTAATGTCGTCGTCCTGTCCATCGGAAAATTGGTCGATACCACAATCGTTCCTAACGAAGAAAATGGCTTGCTGGTTCGCCATGCTCAGACTTCGCAGGATGTCCTCAATGAATTGACACAAATCGGAAATAGAATCTTTCAACGTAATACAATTCCCGTTGCGGCGGATAATACGTTTACCCTTAATATCCCGATGAAAAAAATCATCGTGTTTGCTCAAGGTCAAAACGTTGATATTCCTTCCCTGACTAACTCCAATAATCAAAAAAGTAATCGTCCCGTCACGAGCGTTCGAGCAACCCAGCCCTCAAAAAATCAGGCAACCCTGCGTAAACGCGATCTCCTCAAAATCGATGAAACAATTCAGAACACAAACGGTGCTCTCAACGGCCAACTCGCTACATTCATCGGCTTTAGTAATAATCGCTTCTTTGCCCCCGATACTTATCACGTCGATACTGAAGGGGCTGAAAGCCAAAATATTCAAATCTATTACGATGCTTTCGTCGGTATCGGTATCAAGGTCTTTGATGAGCAGGGGAGTGAGCTCGTTCCTAATAAAATGGAACCAGGCAAGTATCACGTCGATCTCCAGTTCGAAAATCCAGAAACTCACGAAAAAATTAAAAATGAATTTCTAAAAAATCCTAAAACTGGCGAAGATCCTTCGATTAAAGGTATCCTTACTATTATTCGCAATAATCCAGATACTGGCGCTGAAGAAATAGTCTCTAAGTCAGACTTCAATATGTCTACTGACTTTGAACTCGCCGCTGGACAGCGAGCACGCATTGAGTATTATGGCAAATACCTTGAGTATAATACGCTGAGCTCTAAAGATGACGGAAAAGATGGGGCGTTTATGCTGCCACCCAGAATTCCTAATCCAAAAGTTTCGTTTTCTCAAAATGCTGCGGACGGTTCCGGAAATGATCACGCAAGTTATAGCATTACAGGCGCTGGATTTAAATCTGATGGTCAGCCGCTACACTTTTCGCTTGAAGCTAAAGATTATTCCGGTCGTCCTGTCGAAATTAGCGCCTCCGATTGGGGAAAATTGAATTTCTCCGTTTCCCCTGACAAAATTGCAGGAATTGTCACATCGTTTGAAATAAAAAAGAATATCGATAAGTCTATTGATATTATTCCACATTTCGTCGAGAGTGATTTCTCGAGCATTAAAACACAAAATGCCGAAATTACAATTACACCAAAAATTACCTCGGATTCGCTCGACGTAGAAGGGAATTTTAAAACAATCATCGCGTTTCACAATGATATCGATGTCGACGAACTGCTCTGGAAACCCCTGGCTCTCGAAAATTATTGTATCGTCTGTGATGGTATAGCGCCTAAAGATGCTCCCATTAAAGTCTCAGTCTCACTCAAAAATCATGAGCTTACAGATGAAATGTGGAACCTGCTTCAGCCTCCTTCTCTAAATTTGCTTAAAAAGGATATGAGTGTCGAAGGCTTTGATGATTGCGTCAAAACGGATCAAAAAGGCGTTTTCGTTTGCCAGCCATTATGGAGCGAACTCGCACTCAATACGCCGTTTGAAAACGAAAAAAGTATCGTTGAATTTGAAATCGCTGGCGGTTCCCTTAATACAGATTTGCTTATTGCGAAATCACCTGCTGATCCAAAACATGAACAGCTTTCAATTGGTAGCGATATCTCCGTTAGTTGCTGGATCATGCACTATCTCGGTGAATTGATCGTTGCTCTGATCGCGTTGATCATTATTGTGGGCGAAATAATAAAACCGCGCTTGCCTAAATTTAAGGTCAAGGGCAAAGAACACAAAATGAGATACGGTTCTAACCATAACCACGATGAAGATATTAATTGTAAACCACAATACTCTTTCGCAATGATTCCCTACGTCGCTCAAACGGGATCATTTGCTACGCCTGATCAGGAAGTCTATTTTAAGATCAAAGCTGTAAAATGTGGCAAAAATTCTAAAATGTTGATTACTAACCTTGAGGATCTCAAAGCTCAAATTAAAGACGATGGGATCAGTATCACGGTTGATGGCGAACGTATTGATCAAGAGAGTGACAAGGTAATGCTTTCCGTCGGTGAAGGTGCCGTAAAGGTTTGTACGAAAAAATTAGAATATAATATCGATTTGATTTGATATCGTAATAAATAAAATGTTCATTTGTATGCAAATAGTATAAAACGTATTATTTGTTTCTACCCTATTCAAAGGAGACATCATGCTAGCACCTACGCTTCTCATCGGTCTTGGTGGAGTTGGTTCCAAAATCGTAGACAGAGTTGCAACGAGAGTCAGTGAAGAGGTTCCTGAACAGCTCCAAAATCGCATTGCTTATGCGGTGTTTGATACCGATATTAACGAGCTTCAGGAAATTCACCTCAGGAATCCTCGTGTGACCCCAATTCAGACTTCGACAAAACTCACTGTAGGTGAGTATTTGAACTTGGATGCGCATGCACGTGACGAATGGTTTCCCGTTAATCCGATTCTTAATAGCAAAACACTTACGGAAGGCGCCGGTCAGGTGCGCGCAATCTCAAGACTGGCCCTGGAAACCTCGATCCGGGCTGGTAAGATGGAGCCCCTCCATCATACGATCGAATCGCTCTACAAATTGGAACAAAATCAAGCCGAACAAGCCCTGCGTATCGTGATCGCCAGCTCGCTTTGCGGTGGTACTGGGTCGGGGCTCATTTTGCCCGTCGCGCTATACCTGCGCAATTATCTAACAACGCGCTTCCGACAAAGTGCAAATATCATGCGCGGGTTCTTTATTATGCCCGAGGTGTTCTATAATGTTATCCCTGGCGAAGTTGAGCGCAATAACCTTCGTTGCAACGCCTATGCGACAATTCGCGAATTGGATGCTTTCTTGATGAAAGGGGATGGTACGCTTCCTCTTCAGTTCGAAGATAAGTTCCGTATTAAATTCCCACGCCCAGGTTCGGACGAATATGAAGAATACAACGTGCGTCCTTATGATTTCTGCTTCCTCTTTGATGCTCAAAATGCTCAAGGACGTAAGCTGAATAACTATAATCAGTACCTCGATCATGCTGCAAACTGTATTTACACACAGTCCATCGGTCCGATGAACAAACGTAGTAATTCCAGTGAAGATAACACAATTCGTGAGCTCTGCGCTGAACGTGGACGTAACCGATACGCGGGCGCAGGAAGCTCCAGTATCGTCTATCCGCTTAAAGATGTTGAGGAGTATATCGCCCTCAATTGGACAAAACAAAGCGTCTCTGATTCGTGGCTCCAGTTTGATAAAGATTATCTACAAAAGAAACCTAGCGAACGCAAAACAGATCGCTGCGATGCCTACTGCAGCACAATCGAAAATAAAGTTAAAGATAATAACGAACTCGCTAAATATATTATCGAGCAAACCGTCGTTCCAGCAGAAAATCCTTTGGATCAAGGCACTGGAAGATGGGTGCAGTATATTCAGGAGCTTTGTAATGAAGGTGTTGATCGTTGGACTGGACTTGAATCGATCCAAGAAGATATCGACCGATGCAAAAAGATGGTTTCACCGCAAGATGGCGAACCAGAAGATAGTGTTATTAGAAATCAATTGAGTAAAATGAGCAATTCGTCCAAAGAATTGCTGATGGCGATCGAAGTTCTCAAAAAAGATTGCGCTAAAAGCCTCTTCTCTCAACGCGATTTTCAGCTCAAAACAGAGGATTTGCCCAGTTATGCAATTCAGAACTTCCTTAAAGACAAGACTGGCCATATCATGCATCCCAATGCGATTCGCTATTTCTTGTATAAAGCTTACAAACTTGCTGTGAGTGAACACAAAGATGTGTCTGATCAGCTTAATGATAAATCCACTGGCTTAAAAAAAGCCGTCGACGCTTTGCCCGCTGATCTCGACAAGCTCAATAAAAATAAAAAAGGTATGATGGGCGGTGAAAAACTCGAAGATAAAGGTAAATGCATTAATACAATTAAGTCGGCTGTCAAAACGCTCTATGATTACAAGGCCTTGAGTTATAAGGAAGCGATCCTCGCTCAGGCAAAAGATTACTTCCTGAAAAGTCGCTGCGATTCTTTCGAAGCATTCTATGATTCGCTTTCAGATGGCATTCGCGATGTAGAAAAAACAAGTCAGGTCATTTCTAAAAAGTTCATGCCTATTCCTGGCAGAACGACGCGCTATGTCTGCGCTTCTCAGAAAATGCTCGAAAAAATGGTCGCCGCAAATCCTTATATGGGAAATGCAAATACCGTCAGCGAAGAAATGACATTGAATATTCTTAATAAAATATTTGAATTCGTTGATTTCAGCGCTAACGAGCCCGAAAAACGTCAGGGGTTCTTTAATGGTATATTTAAAGAACAAATCGTTGGTCATTTCAAAAAAGAACTCCGCGAAGCGCATTCGTCGAAATTATACATGAATGTTATCGACGCGATCGAACGCGAAGTCGAATTGGAAAATAACGAAGCCGATCCTGATAAGATTATTCGGGCTGTTGAAGATATTATTAGTGACACTCGAAAACTCGCGACGCCATTCATCGAAACGCCGCTTGGGGAACAGCGTCCGCCGATTAGTGCGTGCTCTTACAATCCGTCGCTTGATCCCAAAGATGATTCACCCCGATCCGCATTAATTGGAAAGGCCTTGAATGATTATGGTGCCGTCGCTGATGAGGATATTTCTAATGAAACAATCCTCTTCTATCAGGCTGTTTATGGACTTAGAGCTAATAATTTGTCTAAGTTTGCTCCGCCTAAAAAACTACTCGCGAGCAACGAAGTACGTACTGCCGGTGAGTACTTTAAATCGTATTTCGATATCGTCAATCAGGTCGTTCCCAAAACCGATAAAACACCTGTTATTACACCGCATATCGATAAGACGTGGCATATTACGAATGTTATGCCCGATCTCGATGATCAGAACCAAAAAAATCAGGAAGATCTCATCTACAGAGCATTCCTGTATGCTTGGCTGTTCAAACGCATTCGTTATGATAAACACTTCCGAGGCAATATTTATAAATTGAGTCTTAAAGGCTCAAGTACGGAAGAATTTGTCGTTTCTAATAAAACGCCGTGCGATCGTTACTACGAAGTTCTCGATGCGCTAATTATTAATCCGGTTATCGTCAAAAATATCATCGACTATGCCGAAGAAAAGATTAATAAAGAATTAAATAGGACTTGTAATCTTAAATTCGAAAATAGCGCACTGAAACATGCTCTTGACGAACTCAAACTGCGTGAAGAAGGCATTCGTGATAAAGACGGAAATCAAAATGATGGCTTCGATTATAGAGAACTGACACTTATTGACTTGGCTGTCATTCTCAAACAGTCAACGCCTCCTTCGGATTTCCGTGCAGAAGTCGGCTGCGATCTGCTCGTTTCTATGTTCCGTGCTATCCTCGATTATATTAAACGCATGGCTGCTCCGATGGAAGTTCCTAACGAGTTCGGGGCATTCGTTAAAGCACAATATGAACAGTTCAGAGATCACTGCAACAGATATAATAGTTTCGGTTTCAGAGATTACTTCTGGGCTCTTATTCGCTCCATCATCGATATGCTCCAAGGTGATGAATTCGCTGAAACTGGTTTGTACGAAGACGGCGAATGGATCGAAAACGATTTCGATGAATTTTGCGACAAGAACGATTGATCTCAGTTGTTTATTGTTTAGGGGGCTTAAGCCCCCTGCGCAGCTATGGCTCAGGCTTGACGCCTGATCCATACGCTGCGACCCCCTTTGCGGGGGATACCCCCGCCACGCCCCCCTTGCTTTTGGTATTCATTACGACGTATTAAAATAATATATCTTATGATGTATTATGCATTACAATAAGGCAGGTTAGTTTGTTTACCGTCATATTTGTCAATTCTCGTACTGAGCAGCAGCGCAGAAATTATCAATTCCTGTTTCAGCCTTTTATCGATAAAGGTGAAATGTGCTTTTGCCCATGGTTTACGGAAGAAAATAGTATCGAAACAGCTGCTCCTGACTTGTACCGGATCCTCAAAGATAAAAAAGAGTGGCGAGCTGTAATCTTAAATATGGATTCTAGCTACGATTATGGCAAAAATGACAAATTGGCTCAGGCTTTTGGAAGCCACGAAGAGGCAGATGATACTACCCTAAAAGCAAAAGAAAATAACCCTTTTGATTACTCTGATATCGATTCAAATACAGAACCTCATGAAAGCACTGTGCCGTTAATCCGTTTGACGCATATGCTCGCTGGTTACAATTATAGCAGAATTAAAGGATTTCGTGCTGAATTAGAGTATTATAATGATGAGTTGGAAGAAATTCGCTCTATCCCCGAAGATTACTTCGACAGTTTTCATGTCATCAAAAGTAACAAAAAGCAATTGACGTTCTACCGCTCTTTTGATGATGAAAGAAAAAATGAATTGCTCGATAAACGCTTTTTATATGTCGAGTGCTTTGATGATGAAACAGGTAAAACATACAAAATATCTATCGATGTTTTGATGAACTTGTTTGATTTCCAGTTTTGTGAACAACACGATCAGTTTCGCTTTCTATATGTTTCAAATGACGAGGATGGAAACGTTGTTCATACCGAATATTTGATGAAAGATAGAATATTCTTAGAAGCCATGAACGATGATGAAGTCAATCGTTTGTCACAAACTCAATTCAAAATTATTGAATACTATTTATCATTCAAATCGGAAGGACGATTTGTATATCAACCCGATGGTTGCGATGCAGAAAATATAAATCAGAATAATCTATTCGTTGACTATGTCGATCATTATGTAAAACGTCATAAACGCATTTCTTTTAACAGTCCTAATAAAGTGTACAAGCTCCAAACAATTAAACGTAAAGACGAAATGAGCTTGTTGTACATTGATGAAACTCGTAATGAACGTCGTTTAGATAAAAATTCTACTTATATTGAGTATAAAAATGAAACGGAACGCTCTTGGATGCGTTTTTCAATAGCTGATTTGGAAAATTATCTTAAACTCATTGCAAATTACGATAATGCTTCGTTTTATTATGTGGGGCAGCAAATTAGCGAAGCTCAATACCGCGATAAATTGCTTGATAAACATATGCTTTTTGTCGAATTCGTGAACGAAGACGATGAGCCTGGTCAACGTCTCTCCTTGACTGCTCTCGATATGTTTAGAATGTTTCTTAAACATAGAAACGATTTGCAGTTCGTATATCTGCCTGATCCTCAAAAAGCTTTTGCAATGGGGATGGATCAATCAAATGCCCTTGGCGTTACGGATGCTCAACTCTCTGATGAGGTGCCTTTCGAGCGTGTTGAAAAAGATCATCTGTTCGTTCAGTGCATCGTTGAGGCCGCCGACGAAGAAAAGTCTTATTCTCAAACGCATCAGTTGTCTGTCTCTTCTATTTTGGAAATAGAAGATGTTATTAATAATAAGGAAGAATTAAAAGCTGTCTTTAAGACTGTTTTACAAGACGATGAGCACTTAAACTGTCAAAAGGATTTAAGTAATAAGTATCGTTTTGCAGACAATCGACCTACCGAGATTTTGCTCTTTGCAACGCGACACAAAGCGGAAACAGATGAAAAAGAAGCTCTAACAAATTTATGGGCTAGTTACCAAAAAACAGATCAGACCTTGTTTTGGGAACGTAACAACTATCCCGCTTGTTGCCGTTTTATGTACATGGATGTGATGAATAGTGATAATTACAGATATGAACAGGATTTATTAAAATTCTGGGTCTCTGTATTGCTCCTTTCACACAATTGTATCGGTGCAACTGCGGTCAAGGCCTACAATCTTTATAAGATAAAACTGGATATTAATGAGGATAAACTATTTGCAGCTTTAAATTCTCAGCTTAACTTGCTGGATTCTGCTTATCATGAATTGCAGTTTTATTTGCAATCTACTGAAGATTATACGTTTGAACCTGACGATGTCATTTTCCATGAAGAATCTTTGGCTGTCCGCTTTACAGATACGGAATTGTATGATGCTGCACGAGAAGCAAAGAGAGATTGTTTACGAAGCGGTGATAATAATAAACAGGAATTAGCAGATTTGCGCATTGAACAGGCTAAAACTAAAGCTCTAGATACGACGAGAAAGCAACGCGTGCTCGATGCTAATGTGCGTGAGATAAGAAGACGCTCGTTTGAATTTGTCGCACAACCTCATTTGCTCGATGAATATCAGATAAATCGCCTCAAAGAACAAAAGATTAGATACGAACGGGCTCTGATTAATCAGGGAATCTATACTCCAGAAGAATTTGAAGAGATTCAGCGCAAAGAAAGAATAAATAACGAAAAATTGATGGCTGAAGCGCGCAAAAAACGAGAAAAAAAAGAACAAACTCGAATGACTGCAGAAACCCTGTTTGTGGTTGCTATCGTTGCTTGTGTCATGATCTTGCTCGGTAATGCTACGTATATTTATCAATCTATTAAAACGGGTAGCTTTTTGACCTTTGGGGCTTCTATGCTCGTGACATTGTTTATTTTGTTCATTGGCGCGATCGGCGCTTATTTTGTCTATTGTCAATACAAAAAAGATTTTGATAGGTCTGAAGAGGAATTCGCAAACACGACACAGCAAGTTGAAAAATCATATGATAAGTATGAAAAACAATATGGAGATTTTTATACGACTTTACTAAATTATATGAAGCTTCAGTCTATGTACATTGGGATCGATAATCGTAAAGAAAAAGATGTCTCAATACGTAAGCGTTTGATTGATTACTCTAATGCAATTAAAGCTGCTACAAAACGCAATGAAAAATGGCTTAGATTGTATAGCAGAAAACGTCTCCCTGTGAAATTGGATTATACTAATGGGTTTGATGAGATACCTATAAAAAACCCAATCTTCTACTTCAATACGTCAGATGAAAATGACATGATTTTAATAAATGATACAAATGAGATTTCTGCTGCATATCCATTTGTAAAACAAATCTGGATTGAACGAGATTATTTGTCAGATTATTGCGATGAATACAACCAACATGGGAATAGGGGGTAAATAATGGGTGGGATAAGTGCTCTGGAACAGATTAAGCTGTTCGTATTTCTCGTGCCTTTTGTTGGCGTTTGTTGGGGGTGTTATAAATTCAATCTACCAAAAAAACATCGCGCAAGACAGTTTTCAATGCCTATTATCGCATTGTTGCTTTCAGTCTATGCTTTTTTTAAGATTCAACAATTAAATGATGAATTGTTTCAACTTTTTGATGGTGCACTGAAGGCCATTGATGGGGTTATTGATACGAATCATTCCGCAAGTCCCTCTCAGTTTCTTTCTGAACTATTAAGTCAGAAAGGTGCTGAAAGCGAAGAATTCCTCCAAAACCTAAAGGGCATTCAGAATAATGAGGCTGTTCAGTCACTTTTACAACAACATGGCATTGATCCTTCTTCTACCGAAGCCATACGGGGGGCCATGCAAAATGAGGATTTTGTAAAAAACCTTATGGCTGAGCTCCCAAGCGTGCCAAATAACTCTGATATCACTTTACCTAGTTTTGAAATACCTCAAGGAATCAAGAGTTTTATTCGGATGGTGAGATCATTCATGGGTAATGCTTTTGATCTTAATTTGCTCATTTCTTATATTTTGAACTTTGCTTGTGCGGCTGCTTTCTTAGCAATTAAAGGTGTGCTTCTCCCTGTTATTAACAAAGCATGTGATTGGAATGATGTTTTGCAGTACACCGTCAGAAGCTTTTATGAGCCCCATGAAGTAAAAGCAGACTATTATGATCGATATGAGAAATCTAAAAAAAGCAAAAAGAAGGATGATAATAAAAAGAAGAATGTTAATAAAAAGAAGGGCTCTGAGGACGATAAAGAAGATAAGTTAGTTAAAGAATGGTTTATTCTGCCTCAAATGACATCCTATCATAAGTTGCTGTGGGCTGGCTTTTTTGGGGTGTTCGTTGCGACGATAGCTGTCTTTCTTGCCTCTGTTTATCACCCAGAATGGGCTGCTTTTAAGGCTCAGTTTTATCCTGTATTTATCGTTTTGATCTTCGGAGAAGTCGTCGCTTTTCTCGATGGCTATGAATTCGAACCCGAACCAGAAAAAGTAAAACCAGAAGAAAAAAAAGCGCCTGCTGTGAACCCGGAATATCCCAAAATTTGGGAAGAACTGCGTACAACTTACCCGGATAATATGCTTCGAAGAAACCCAGATGTCCTTGATCAGGAAGCGCCTCAAGAGGCTCCTAAGCTCGATAAGGATCTGAGTTTTCTTTTGAATTCTGGCAATGAAAATTTAAAAACAATTTCTGATTACTTTAAGCGATTTCCAGAAGAAGAGATCGAACCAAGTTACGTTGAAGGATGTGTAAGACTGCTTCAAGGAAAAAGTGTCTTATTCTGTAATCCATTCTACGAAGATCTGGATAAATATCTGTTTCCAGTCATTATTTATAATCTGTTGTCGTATAAAAAATGCTTGTTCATCATGGGACGAGATTCGACGGCTGAAGATTTTCAGGCGTGGTTGCACAAAGGTGTCAAAGATTTCTTAGGTGCTGATGGGCTTTGGAAAACAGAAATTATAACAGAAGCACCTGACAACTATGATTTGGGTATTTTAAAATTCAGTGATATTTACAATTTGGATATTTTGAATACGAACAAAGATTTCTTTGCTCAAGTTGGCTTCGTTTTTATTCTTGAACCCTCAAGAATACTTGCAACAGGCCAACTCGCTCTAAGTTTAATCGTCAATCAGCTAGACTTGGCGCACTGTGACAAGATCACTTATTGTACTTGCGATCATAACTGTGACGGACTCGTGGATGCCCTCTCTCATGCCTTACGAACAAGTATTACGCATGTGATTGCAACTTTGCCGGGTAACGGTTTTAATTTGCAGATTTTTTGGGATGCTGATAGCCAGAATATGCAGTACAAGATTCTAGAAAATGTGACACACTATCTCGGAATTGGTACTGAAATTAGTCTGGTTGGTATGAAACACCATGTGTGTAATTCGCTTGTACCGCTAAAAAGCTCAAAAGAGCGTTCGAAACAAAATGAATGCTGGTTCGCTTGTGATAAATTTCCGATCCTCGATATGATGTGGATCGCTGGACAGTATTATCATCAGATTTGTCATTATACTGGGATGGAGGTTGGCCAAGAGCAATTCAATAAAGCGCTCGAAGTTCGTGCTAATATTTGGCATTGTCCTAAAGCAGACAGTACGTACTTGATTGTCGAAGATGAATATAATAATCTTTTCGAAATGGCTCGCATTTTCTCTTCGCGCTCTTTGAAAGAAGGATTTGTCAATATTATCAGCAGTCATTATTTACTGCGTGATTATATGATTAATTTTATTGATCTGTTTTTAAGCGATGCCAAAGCAATTCCAACAATCGTGCCAGATTATGCGCGAACTGAAAGAAACGTTATCCTTAAGTTGTTGCTTATGATGACAACATTCCCGCTTTCAGAAGAATTTATACGCCGTGAATTAGTTTTAAGCGGCATCTTTGAAAATATTGATTACGATCTTAAGGGTAAGCCATCTTCCTCTAATCGAAAAGATTCAATCGATGATCATACAGATTTGTATAATAAATTCTGTGCATTAATTCGTAAGCATATCACCGATTCATCGAATGAAAATGAAAGAATTGAACTAAAACGTGTCGCAATTGAACGTACTTTAGAGGATGGTATTAGTGTTCAATATGATCCACATTACGAAATTCGAGAAGATAATCATATTATAAATAATTGTATTAAAAATCTTAAGAATGCGTACTTTATTTGTGAAGATGAATTAACGGATAAACACTACATCAGTGCTAAATTATATGGTCATGTATTGCAGTGCTACCTGCCTGGACAATTTATTACCATGGAAGGCAAGTACTATCAGGTCGTTTCTATCTCAGATAAAAATGGCATTGTACTGCGCCGAGCTGCAGATCATATTGATAAACGTTTGTATTATAGACAGATTCGCGACATTGTTCTTAAATCCTGGACGCCAGATGAAAGTGTTGGGGCGTGTATTAAAATTGAGCTTCAATCAGGTATGAAATTGACGGTTGAACACGGCTTTGCGGATTATGAAGTGCAAACACCCGGATATTTGGAATGTGCACCTTATAACGATATTAAACATGCTCGATTATTCGAACTCGAGGATATTCCTGTTAGAAATTATCATTATAAAAATGTCTTGCGTCTTAAATTGCCTGAGATTTCTCAAAACGTTATTGAGTACAAACTCAATGACATTCAAACCATTGAATTGGCTGAAATGCAGGCACTCAAGGATAAATGTCAGGCTGTTGATCGAAAAATTGAACTGGCGCTTAACCAAAAAATGAGTGAGGAACTCGATCAACATCGTGCGCGAGAATTGCAGAATAAAGCTATTGAAGAAGCCGAACGCTTGAAAAAAGAGATTATGAGTAAATCTGTGTCAAATCTTGCGCCGGCGATCAAACTAAAAAATGCATTATTGAAATGCTGTGCGATCGAAAATGAAAATAATGAATCGAATGATCAGAATAATGATAAGACGATCGAAGAAATATTCAATAGTTTAAACAATGCTGAAACACTCGAAAAAGTTCGTTTTACAATTTGTTTGATTCTCAATGAAATCTTCAAAACAACGTATCCCGAATCTTGGCAGTATATCAATGTTGTGACTAAGATCGACTCTGAGATTTCGGATAATCTTAAAAATGCCAATTACCATTTGAAGTATCATGCATTGTTCCAAGGTGGTGTGGATGAGGAATGCGTTGATCAGCCAGACAATTCTGCTGATTTAGATTCGAAGGCGGACAATGATGTTGATTCTTCAGAGATTACTGATGGTGTTGCAGTCGCTGAAATCGAATTGTTGCCGGAATCGCAAGAGACTTCCCTTGAAGAAGTGGCGGAAAAAGCTGGCGTCGAAGCGACTATTATAGAATGTGAAGCCCCCATTCAATCTTCAGCAAAAGTTGAATCTGCACCGAATGGAGCAGAAGACGTAGCTGGTGTATCGCCTGAACCACAAATGGGCTCGGCTAAAACAGACGTGTTGAAAGAACTGGCGAGCAATTTGCTTGATGATGGTGATGAGGATCATGAACTTAATGAGACCGATCTGATTGCTGAATTGACGCGTGATTCAAAAGAAAGTGTCTCAATTCCAAGTAACTCAGAACCGCTGTTGAATGCACCGGCGAAAGATGATGTAACATCTGATAAACATCTTGATGCTCAAGGCAATGATATGTCTGCTGATGTAGATAAAGACACTGCTGTTGATATAGCAAATGATCAAGCCGATGACGTGGTCTTAGATTGGGCAACGCGTGGAAAACTCGAAAAGGCAGCTAGCCCGATTTATAAACCCGGTGAAGCTTTGCGTTCGCTTATTGTAAAAACAGCTGCCCAAGAAAAGCCTGCTGATGTCTTTGATATTTCAGTTCAGCCATTCGATATCAATATTCCTCGGGCTGTGCCTAAACAGAATACGTCGATGTCTTATATTTTGAATTCGCCGAATATGGACGCGCCTGCCATGATGAATAAGGTCGCAGAAGATCAGACTGCGTCTAGCAGATCGAATGATTTTGACGAAAAATTGGCAGATAATAGAGAAGATAACAATGTAAATTTGGCCGAGAACGGTGTTTCTTCTGAAGAAATTACTAAGGAGAATGTATCAAAACAAGAATATATTTATGTCCTTGAAGACAGTGAAATTGATTTAGGTTTAACCGTATCGATTGAACGCTACATGGATCGCTATTTTGAAATTATTTATGATTTTCTTGTTTGGCATGTACAAAAAATGTCGGAAAGCAACTCTGGGAATGCTACTGTTTCAGATTTGGAAGTTGATCTTTCTCTGCCAGAACCTCCTGTTTCTGTTGAAGATGATGAGAGCAATGAGGAGCAAGGGATTATTCAAAGGATTATACAATTCTTTAAAAATTTGTTTGGCTCAAAAGACGAAGCGCCGGTTAAGAAATCTGATTCGCATCAAGCCCCAGAAACGAAACCAGACACACCGCTTCCTCCTCCCAATCAGGATTACGCGTCGAACTGCTTCTTAAAATACGGTGATGTCAAATTCGATCGTGCACTCGCTGTAAAAGAGACGATTGCGTATCTTGGGTTGCTCGGTTACGATTCTAATCGTTTGGATAAAGCCAGAGCAAAAGCCGATGAAACGCGCCTCAAAAAAGAAGCAGAAGCTCAAACGATTGCTCAAAAGAATAAAGAAGCCGTTGAATCCGAAAGTAATGTTGCGTCGTAACTGTTTGGATTTTGTATAATGTTCGAACGTAGGGCGTTTGAATGCCTTGGCGATATGCCGGCCGTATGCAATAGGCCGGCTGCGAAGCCGTATTTGCGTCAGCAAATAGGCGAAGCCTCATCATGAATCGCAGAAATAATATAAACATTATTCGATGGCGAGAAATTGCAGGTGCTATTCGCACACGTTCGCCTTTTGTGGTAGACTTTTGCGTGTTTGCGGAAAAGTCTTCCGCTTTAATGATCAAAGGAGATTATGTATGGATCGACCTAATGCCTGGAAATCGTATAATGAAGACGATAAAAAAGCCGTATTCGCCTTTAGCGAAGCGTACAAAGCATTTATCTCGAAGTGCAAAACAGAAAGAGCTTGTGTTGCAGAACTTAAAAAGCAGGCTCTAGAAGCTGGTTTTAAGGACCTCGCAGAAGTTTTGCGTAGTGGTACAGTGCTTCACGCTGGAGATCGTGTCTTTGCCGATAATAAAGGAAAGAACCTTGCGTTATATATTATTGGCTCAGAACCAATCGAAAAGGGATTGAATATTTTGGGTGCACACATTGATTCGCCGCGTTTAGATCTTAAGCAAAACCCGATGTATGAAGACACCGAAATGGTTTTACTTGATACACATTATTACGGTGGTATTAAAAAATATCAGTGGACAACCACGCCACTCGCGCTTCATGGTGTTGTTGCCAAAAAAGATGGCAGTGTAATTGAAGTCAATATTGGTGATAATCCTGGTGATCCTGTTGTTGGCGTTAGTGAATTATTAATTCATTTGTCGGCTGATTTGTTACAGAAAAAGGCCAGCGATGTTGTTGAAGGTGAAGCTTTAGATGTGCTGATCGGAAGCATGCCTATTGTAAAAAGCGACATTGAAGACAAAGATGATGCGAAAAAAGATATTAAAGATGCAGTTAAAGCCAATATTATTAATATATTGAAAGAGCAGTATCATTTTGAAGAAGAAGATTTCCTATCGGCGGAAATCGAGGTTGTGCCTGCAGGACCAGCGCGCGACTATGGTTTGGATCGCAGCATGGTCATGGGGTATGGACATGATGACCGTTCGTGCGCCTATCCTTCGTTTGCTGCTATGCTCGAAGTAAGTGCCCCAAAACGCACGAGCGTGTGCCTGCTCGTAGACAAAGAAGAGATTGGCAGTGTTGGTGCTACGGGCATGCATTCTCGATTTTTTGAGAATATTACTGCCGAAGTGATGAACGCTTGTGGTCAATATTCAGAGCTCAAACTCAGGCGAGCACTTGAGAATTCCAAGGCGCTTTCGTCTGATGTCAGTGCTGCATTTGATCCGCTTTACGCGAGCGTGACTGACAAAAAGAACGGTGCTTTCTTTGGGCGTGGTCTTGTTTTTAATAAATACACTGGCGCACGCGGCAAAGCTGGTTCGAATGATTGCAGTGCTGAATATTTCGCAGAAGTGCGCAGAATTATGGATGATAACAAAGTGTGTTTTCAGACTTCAGAACTAGGCAAAGTGGATATTGGCGGCGGTGGTACGATTGCTTATATGCTCGGTAATTATAATATGCTTGTCGTCGATGCAGGCGTTGCCGTTTTGAATATGCATGCCCCTTGGGAAATTGTTAGTAAGGCGGATCTTTATGAAGCTAAAAAAGGATATGTTGCTTTCTTAAAAGACGCCTAATTGTAAATTTTAATATATTGTGTTGTTTTTTGGGGGGATGTTTCCCCCTGAGCGGCTATCATCTTTCGATGATACGCCGCTACCCTCTCTGATTATTAAGATTGTTAGTAATATATAAAGTGATAAATATTGTGAAGTTTAAAATGTCATGTGTGGCATTTTATATGCAAACAAAATTAGGTATGTTTCACAATATTAAAAGGTTGAGATAATAAATTAAACCACTGTCCCACAACTTATCAGAGTATTCTATGAAAACTTTGTGGGACAGCAGTGATGCGAGATATAAAAAAAGCCGCGTATTGTTGAAGACAATAGCGGCTTTGCGTCCGCCGTATTGCAGCGCAATAGGCGGCGCGATTAAGAAAAGGTGTTATTTATTTTCCCAGCCTTTGAGGGGATCGGGATAAGCAGCGAGCTCTTCGGCGGTACGTTCGCGCATCGTGATGGCTTTAGCCATACATTTTTGAGCGCAGATGGTGCAACCGACGCAGTTTTCGGGGTGCGGAACGGGGGTTCCGTTTTCGGGGAGGATACCGAAATAGGAGCAGCGAGTGCAGTTACCGCAGTGTACGCATTTGTCGAGGTCAATATCGGGAATGCGTTTGACGGGGGTAAGATCCATGAAGTCGGTGAGGGAGTTTTTGCCGCGACCGATGAGTTCATCGATCGATTTAATGCCACGTTCTTCCATCATCTTGGAAACGCCTTCGCAGAGGTGTTTGATGATGCCGACGCCATGTTTCATGGCGATGGTGCAGAACTGAACGTTGATAGCGCCCAACGCGAGGAAGTTAGCGGCATCTTTGTAGTTCATGGGGCCGCCGTTACCGGAAACAGCAACGCCGGAGTTGCGGACAGTCCAAAGGGTATTATTGGAGATTGCCGTGACGCCGTGTCCGGACATACCGATGACAACGCCTTGATCCCATGCATGTTCTTTGCCGTCTGTGTGTTTACGGAACGTGAACGAGGGGAATGTATTGGCGAGTGTGACGCCAGCTTTTTTGTTGGGATATTTGTCGAGGACGCCTTTGACGGCTTTGAGAATAACGGCGGGGCTTGTGACAGCGGCCGTCAATTTGAAGAGTTTAGGAATGTCAGGGTTGGACATTTCCATAACCCAGCCGATGATTTTGGCGGTAAGGGCAGCATTCTGCGAAACGATATCGCCTTCGGTACCGTCACCACCCTGCGGGCAGGAGAGAGAGTACTCAATTGCCATGCAGCCAGCGTCTTCAAGTTTTTTGGTATTGGACTGCCAACCAGCGCGATCGTGTTCGTCGTTGCCAGTGACGGGACCACCCGTCGAGACGGCGATCAAGCGATCGGGGAATTCTTCACGGAGGATTTTGACTTCAGCGCAGCAGCGATTGATCGGATGTTCAGAAACGTTATCGCAGTTTGCATAAGTTTCTTTTTCGAGCTGGAACATGTAGCCAGCGGGGATATGAATAGGAACGCTATCGAAAGCAGTTTTCATGAAACCGCCAGCCCAACCAGCTTTAAGGGCACGGCGCATCTGATCGATACCATCGGAGGGAGGCGCAGCCGAAAGGAGGAAGGGGTTGGGGAGTTTGCGGCCAAAGAAGTCTGTTTCGAGTGAAACAGGCGTGGCATTGTAGCCATCGAGTTTGACGGTGCTTTTGGCGGGACGGACGCGTTCGGGGGCGACAGCGTTTTTGCCCGAGAGGTAATCATCGACTGTAGCGGCTATGTTTTTGCCCGTTGCGACAGCTTCGACAGCGGTTGAAGGACCAGCCCAGCAGTCACCGGCATAGAAGACGCCTTTTTTGTCTTCGATGGCGACTTCGGAAGCATTGCCGATGGCGATGATAACATTTTTAACGTTATTCATTGTGCATTCCGAACCCTCGACATCGACGCAGTCGCGGATAGAGAATTTTTCGCCATTCAAGCGAACGCGTTTTGTTTCAATGCCAGCGACAGCGCCGTCTTTAACGATAATTTTTGTGACGCGTGTACGGCCAGAAACTTCGATGCCAGCCTCTTCGATATGTTTCTTTTCGGCAGGCGTGAGGGGGAGTTCAGACCATTTTTCGTTGGCGATCATTTCGACGCAGCAGGCACCGAGTTTGAGCGCTTCAAGGGCGCAGTCAACGGCGATGGCGCCGCCGCCGATGACAACTGTACGGCCAGAAAGCTTGGGCTGAGCAGCGAGGAAGGCATTGCCGTAAAGCGCTTTATCTTCGCCTTCGATGCCAAGTTTGTAGGGATTGTAGCGGCCAACAGCGACGACGACGGCATCGTGTTTGGCTGCGGCATCGTCGACAGAAATGGCAACGCCAGTTTTGACGGCAACGCCTGTTGCATTCAAGACCCATTCGATATCCGAAGCGAGGACGTCTTTGGGAAGACGGTTGTCAGGAATCAAATTTAAGGCACCGCCCAATTTTGCGCCGCGATCGTAGATTGTAACATCATAACCGCGCTGCGAAAGGACTGCAGCAGCAGCAATACCAGCAGGGCCACCGCCGATGACGCCGACAGTTTTGCCTTTAGAAGCGGCGCGTGCGACTTTCGGCATTACGCCCATAGCTTTTGCTTTAGCAATGACGTACGCCTGCATTTTAGGAATCTCTACGGCACAGCCGTCGAGAGCATTATGGCTGCATGCTTTTTGGCAGTACGTGTTGGGGCAGATAAGGCCGCAAACGCCGCCCATCGGGTTTGCTGTCATGATTTCTGCTGCTGCGCGTGCAAAATCGCTCTTTTCGCCCTGTTTTGCAGCCATGATAAAATCGGCCGGAGAACAGTTGACCGGGCACGCTTGCATACAATGTTTGCTTTCGCAGTATTCGCAACGCTCTGCCTGGTTGGCAAATTGACCGTCAGTCATAAAAATGTTTTGACTCATCTTCTTCCCTTCTCGTGAGTGAATAAAAACAGGCGTCCCGAAAGACGCCGAAAAAACTACCTTATTTATCCTTCAAAAGGATGCTGATTGCAAGTAAATCCAGTCAAGACGCGTATTTCCGTGCGACATGTAGGTTTATGTGGGGATAATGAGGGGCGTACGAAGTATATTTGCAAGGATCGTGTAATAAAATGAACTGTCAGTTGTTACATCTTGTGAAGGCAGTTTATTCAGACGAACAGATATAATGTTTCATTGCAGTCCCAATAAAAAAGTCATATTGACAGCAATGAAATTATCTTCGAATAAATATATATATTCATTCAGTTTTATTCTTTGGACGGTGTTGGGGAGTTTTTACACTTATTTGTTGTGCATGAAATAAAACAAGGAATGAGGGCGTATTGCGGAGCAATAGCCCGAATGCGAGCGGCGTATTTGCAATGCAAATAGCCGTCGCGTATAAAAAACTCTAAATATTATTTAAGTATACCTTCGAGCCACCAAAGTTGCGAATCGATCGTATCTGAAATGACATCGGGCTGATCAGATTCATTGGGAATCACGTATGGAGAGCCGATTTCGCGGTGTGCCCAAGGGATCCATTTTTGTTTATACCATCCCCAGTCAATATTAGTTCCTGTTTTGGGTGGCTGAGAGCCTTCGTAAGCAGAAAATGCACGAACGCCAGTCGCAGTAACGACTTCCTGACCGCCAGAAAGATGAAAAATGTGTAAATTATTATGATTAGGAAATTGGGCATTCATATCTGTGGCCCAAGCTCCGTAATAAGTACCGGATCTGCGTACAGGATTGGCAATTTTTGTAAACGTCGTACCGAGTTCATCACCGCGGTTGCATACGCCATCAAAGGACATGACATAAATATTTATATGATCATAGGCATGGTCTTCACGCAAAGCCTGAGCGAGCAGCATGGAAATACAGCCGCCGCGCGAGGCACCACCGAGTACGATATTTTCGGTATCGTTTGTAATTTTAGTTTTAAGCCATGCAAGATAGCCTTTAAACAGGCGTTCGCGTTTCTTTTTGAGTGTTGTATAATCAAAGTTGGTGTCAAAAGCGAGTGCCAGCCAGGTTGTTTCGGTAGGAAACCAGTTCAGTGCGCGGAGTTTCATCGAAAGAGAACGCCCGTCAACGGTCTGATTGGGGCAATCTGTATTATTACAATTGTCGAACCAATTGGGGTCTTGCCCAGTAAGTCCATTAGGGTGTGTACCAATGGGAGATTTTTGTCCAGCCGCCATGAACATGACCGTTTTATGTATTTCGGGATCGGCGATTTCTGTAATGCGGGTATTATATAAAATATCATAATCGGCGTCATCGACATCGAAGGGTTCGAATCCGCTGACAATTTCTTTTTTGCCCCACATATTGACTTTTTTAGCTACGCGGCGCGCCGTGAGGTTTGTAAGTGTTGGACCTGCGTCATAAACGGGAGGTTTATCTGTAAGAATTTCCTCGGGCTGAGTTGTGGGGTCGTTGGTTACATCTTCTCCATCGTCTGGAATGATATCCCATTCTTCTTCAGGATCGTCTGGGGTTTGGGGATCATCTGGCGTTTGAGGATCGTCTGGGGTTTGGGGATCATCTGGCGTTTGGGGATCGGTTGGAGGCACGATTGGGAGCTCATTTTCACCCGGAGTCACGACTTCGGTAGGGGTCGACTCGTTGTTCGACGGGGTATTGTTCGAAGATTCAGAGCTGGAATCAGAATTGGATTGAGGATCGTTAGTATTAGGTTTTTCGCCCATTTCGTTCGTTTGGGGATCGTCATCGAACGTATCTAATTCAAACAGACTGTTGTCGTTTGCGTTGCAGCCTGCAAAGCAGAAGGAGAGGATGCATAGAGCGCGCATCAGACTGAATTTCATGATGATTTCCTTGAGGGTAATGAAGTTACAATTTGGTTTTGAATCGGGGAGGGGAAGGTCTTCCCCTGAGCGTCTATCACCGCAGTAAAAGGTGTAGTTTTGTGTAGATGTACTTTTTACTGCGGTGATACGCCGCTACCCCTTCTAGCCTGCGGCGCATCAAACCGAGGGTTAAGCGTTCGTTTGAACCTTACAAATTGAGCACCATGATTAGGTTACACCATCTTATGAATGATGAAAAGGATTTAATTACGGATGGATATAATTGACAAAATGTCAGTTTAGAAGTGTAAAAATGCTTTGTAGATAGCGGTGGGAATAACACATTTAGCGGTTAAAAAGTTTGACGCGTAAAAGAATACCAAATTTACTCATGTCTTAATAATTCTGTGTTTGTGGAAAATTTGTAGCACTCGTACAATTATTGAGATAAACTGAATTAAATTCATAAATTTAGTTGATAATAGATTTCTGTACAAAAACGGTTAAACTACTTAAATAGAACCCTCGAGAATCTGGAACGTAGAGGATGAAAACAAATTGACACAAGGTGTCAATTATTATAGATTAGGCATAATAGCAGAGGTATACTCTCTGCGTTGTAATATAACGTTTCGTTCACTCTTGACGTTAGCTTTTGATAGCACTGATTGATTTAAATCAAAAGCAACCAACTTTAACAAATGGGAAATTGAATATTATGTTGAAACCGTTAAAGACACTGTGCGTGGCTGGTGCGTGTGCTATGGGAATTATGTCGTTTTCAGCAAACGCTTTTGCAGATTGCAAATCGATGGGCGATAGCGAGTGGAATGAGCTTACAGCTCAGATGAACTCTGCGTATAGTGCTGGGGATTTCGAAGGCGCATTGAATTATGGCAAGCGTTTGAACATCATTTGTGCCCGTTCGCCTGTTGTTAATTACACCATGAGCGCGATTTATCGCAAAATGGGTAACGAAAAAGAAGCCGCAGTGTATGCTAAAAAAGCAACGGACTACATTACAGACTATCCTGTTTCGCAGGCCGTAGCCGAACGCATTTGGCTCAATCGTGCCGAGTATGATCTTCCTTACAAATCTGATCTCGAAGCGCTTCAAGCTAAAACGGCTGACTACGATGAAATTAAAGCGAATTACGAGGCGCTGCTCGCCGTACAAACAGAAGCGAACATCCGTAATGAATACGAGAGCTCGAACCGTGCGATTCAGACAAAACAGATGAAAGAAGATGCTTACAAAGACTGGAATGCTCTGCTTTGGTCTGGCGTTGGCATCACCGGCGTTGGTCTTGTCTTGGCAATCACGGGTGGTGTTATGACGACAAAAGTCGACAAAGTTGAATACAGTCGTCCTGCTATTGAAGATCTCGCTGAAAAATCTGGTTTCTCTGTCACCCAAAAATATGTTGCGAGCTACGCTTTGCTCGGTACCGGCATCGGACTTTCTGTTGTTGGCGCTACGCTTACGGGCGTTGCTGGCTACAAAGTTACGCACATTGATCTTGATGGTGATGGCGTAAAAGACGAGTCTGTTTCGTTTAATGTTTCGCCCTCCGCTGTTCAGTTCGGAATGACGTTCTAATTTCGTGCTTAAAGGTGTGACGTATGAAAAAACTTTCTATGGCTTTGTTATGCTTGGCTGGCTTGTTTGCAGCCGGGTGTGATACTGATATTGCGACGGACGAGATACAATCGGTACTTTCGGATTCCGAAAACCTCTGCCTTTTAAGTGGTGGCGTGTACGTAAGAGATGATTTTGCTGGCTATGCTTCCAACGGAACGCCCAATTTGGATAATCGTTGTCATTGTGGTAGGGCGGGGACTCAATGTCCCCGAGGTGTAAACTGTGTTGCATTTCTTGATTCAGAGGGTAATTTAGATTCAAAATGCGCAGGTGTGGGTTATACTTTCCTTACAGAAGGTGCTTGTACGATGCGTGGGGTTGAAGTTTGCACGGATAGAATCGATGCCAACGGCAATTATGTCGGTTATTTTACAAAATGCGGTGATAATAACCAGTGGACAGAAGAAGCGAGATGTGACCATTCTTATTCTTGCGAAATCTATAAGTTCCAAAATAGGGCGATGTCTTCTCGATGCGGAGAATGTCAAAACGATGGCCAAAATTGTATCGCCGGAAAATTGGTAAATGAGACCGGTAGTAAAAACTCTAATAATAACAATATGGGCGAATAGAGGGGTGTACTTATGAAAAAGTATTTATTTGCACTACTTGCTGTTATGTCGGCTGCGTCCGCAGGCTGTGATACAACTGTTGCCTCGGACGAAGTTAGCAGTATGCTTTCGGAAGAAAATAGATGCCTTTTGACAAATGGTTTGCCTTTTACAACGAAACAAGCGAATGTTATTAAGAGTATGCTGGATACTCTTAATAATTCTGACTGTTGGGGTGGTTCTGGGATTGTTGGACAATCAACATTTACGCTAGATGAGAATAATATTAAGTGTGTATCATTTCCGGCTTTAGATAGAGCAGCTTCCGAGCTTGGCGTTTCGAAAACTGCACTTAAAGCTAAACTTACTGAAATTAAAACGAGAGTCGGTGGTTTGCACATTGCGTACAATTCTCAACCCATGGCCTTGCTCTATGAATATGTAAAATTGAATGTTCTTGATGAAGCGGATTCTTCGTCCAAGACTTATTGTTCTTGTGGGTATGAATTCTGTGATCTCGGATCCGAGTGTACAGTGGATCAAGTGACAAAGCTTCCCATTTGTTCGTTTTCAACGAGCGATGTTCTTAAGGCAGATGAAAGCTGCGCTCCAGTTTTGATCAGTGACACTGCTTTAGCGAATTTTATTTCGACGACGATCTATCCTTTGATGTGGAAGGTCAGTGATCTCAAAGGTAAAGTTGTAAATCACATTATAGAACCTGGGCACATTCAGGTACCGTGTGCATCACAACAAAAAGCTAAAGCTAATGAATCATTGTGCAGAAATTCTAAGGATGGTTTTGGAGAGCCATCTTATTTGTTGAAGAAAGATTGCTCCTTGTTAGGAGATAATCAATCAATAGCTAAGTGTTCTCAGGCTGTTATGATGTTTGGATTTATCACTAACTGTGTCAACCCAACACATAATGTGCAAATTGATGGTGGTACTATTGATATTAAAAAGATTAAAGAGCAATCAACGAGAACCTGTCCCGACGGTTATGAATTGAGGTATCAATGCGGTGATTTTGACAAGGGGATGGCAGTAGTTAGTACAGAAGATGGAGGTAATGTTTTATGTGAAAATAAGGTTCAACCGTCTTTTGTATGTTATGATAAAGCAGATGACAAGTCTATACCAGCTACACTTGTAGAAGTTGAATCATTCTCAAATGCTGAAAAAAAGTTTGTAGAGTATGCCAACAAAAACCTGAATATCAATCAAGTGTTTGTTGATAAGGCATACTATAGAGGAACAGCGAGTGCTCCCACATTTTATCCCGTTTGTTACGGAGATGTTATTGTTGCTGGCAACAATATGAATTCGGGATCCGTTTTTGGTTACGAATATTTTCAACAATTCCGCGAAATAACAGAAGAAATTATTAAAATTGGCTATAATGAGAATAATCCTGATGATAAAAGGATCCTAGACGCACTTAATTGGGATGTTGAGGGTAATAGTGATTATACATATCTCGATCAAGCTGTAGATGAATTTTTGATTTCCCATATGTACGAAATCTTTTGGAATTCAGACAAATTCATGAACAATCCTACAATTGTTGCGGGGCTTGCTTCGAACGTCATTGTGTCGTCTAAAGGCACCTGCAATCGAGATAAAGAATTTCCTGGCTATTGTGAAGGTGCTTGTGTAGGAGAAGGGAATAACGTTGAGTGTGACAATGATAGACCTGGAATAGAGTATTGGAATAATAGCACAATTTTGAATACAATGAAGGAGTATTATAAAATCACCTATCTCGATAAAGAGTCAATTAAGATCAATATGAAATGTAGTTCTTCGAATAATCAAGGAGGGACTGATAAAGATAAGCCAACTTGTACTGAAGGTGAAAGCGTTACTTATGAGAGCAAGTTTACAAAACAGAAACTGCACTATTTCTTCTATGAGTATTTAGCGAGCCTCATCAATCCTACACCTACTATTTTGAATGGTTCTTTTAGTATGAATTTAGACTGCGTCACACCAGCTTCAGGTATTGGTGATCCCGCAGGTATGAAAAAGTATTGCTCTGCTAATTCTAGCCTCCCCATTACAATACACGACATTCTTAATGCTATAGAAACCTCAAAACTTGAGAGGTTAAAATTTGCTTATGCTCTTATTAGCCAAGACTCTGCTGTTGAAGAGGATTTAAGTTTTGATGTCGTTGTAGACAATAAAGTTGAAGGCGGAAAAGATACATATACTGTATTTATTGATCCGAATGCAGCTGATTCTAAGAAGATTAGCTTCAAAAAGAAAAACGATCGTAATTCTAAAGTAGAGTATTTTAGTGGAACTTGGATGGCAATGCGTTGTCCGAGCGGTGCTTCATGTATCCGCGAAACGAAACAATGTGGCGTTTGTGCGGATACTAGTATTCCGCAAACGCTGTACGAGTTGTCGTCAGATGGAGAGAGTTATATAAAATACGAAAATGCCACTTGTTCAAATGGTCAAATTGTAAAATAATTAAGTTGTGTAATAATATTATTTATTACAATTAAACAAAAAAGGCGGCTTTAGCCGCCTTTTTTGTTTTAATATTTAGACGATATTAAATACGCTTGCGCACCCTTAAATCGCGTTTTACTTCGTATAGTATGATGATGATTTAAGGAATGAGGGTAGTTACAGCTCAGCTGATGTGCCCGCGCGCCTTCGACGCGCGGGCATAAAAGGGGGGAAGATATATATCCTCTGAACCGAGCCCGTTTTGCCTTCGGCTTTTAAGGCCCCGGTTATTCAAGTCGGCGGCTTCCAGCAGCGTGAGCACACGGTAGCTTATGCACATAAGCATCATGAACGTACCGCGCTTCGAACACTTTGCGTTCATGCGCTCTCTATAAATTCCCCTCGGGTGCGTAGTAACTGTGGTTAAGTTGTAGATAGATTGTGTTGTATAAACCAATTAAAAAGCCCGCGTATTGGAGAGCCAATAGCGGGCGAAAGTCGGGCGTATTGCGAAGCAATAGCCCGACAGCGAGGGCGTATTTGCGAAGCAAATAGCCGTCGCCTATAAAAAGTCTCGAAGCCCAGAGCAATGTGGATGCGTGGGCTTTTAGAGGATACGCGGCATTAGAGTTTGCGAACGTCGCAGAAGACGTCGAAGAGGCTCTGAACACTGGCGAGGAGCGCGAGTCGATTGTTGCGGACGTCGAGATCATCGCAGTTGACGAGGACAGCATCGAAGAAGGCGTCAGCGGGTGCACGCAAGGATTCGAGCATCGAGAGAGCATCGCCGAAGTTGTTGGCGGCCATAGCGGCTTTGTAGCTGTCAGTGGCGTCATTGATAGCTTTGGCGAAGTCGCGTTCAGCGTCGCATTCGAACTTGGAGGCGTCGAGCTTGGCGGAAACTGTGCCAGCCTGGCGAACAATATTTGCAACGCGCTTAAACGTTGTGACGAGGCTTGCGAACATATCGCTTGAGCGATGTTTAGAGATCGCTTCGACGCGGCCTACGATTGCGGGAATGTCGGCGAGCGGGCTGACAGCGAGAACGGAATCGATGACTTCAACGGCGTGATTTTCATTGAGCATGAAGCGAAGGCGCGTCTGCATGAAATCGAGGATCTGTTTGGTCAGAGCTTCATCGTCGTTCGTAACGTGCTTGGTAGCGAGGCGTTTTTCGGTGTCACGGACGCATTTGATCGCAGCGCGGACGACGGGATCGAGCGACATTGTTTGTTTGAACTCGAGGAGTGTGCGCATGATGCCGTTTGCGCATCGACGCAGAGCGAACGGGTCAGCGGCGCCGGTAGGAATACGTCCAAGAGCAAAGAGGGCGGTGATGGTATCGACTTTGTCGGCGATGCCAGCGATAGCGCCAGTGAGCGTCGAAGCGACGGGTGCACCAGCCTGACGCGGGCTATATGTTTCGCGGATACCAGTGCAAACGTCGGCAGAGAGTCCTTCTTCACGACCGTAGTAGTCGCCCATCATGCCTTCGACTTCGGGGAATTCGTAAACGACATTCGTGGCGAGGTCGGCTTTGCAGAAGTGAGCGGTTTGACGAACGTGTTCTTTGTTGACTTCGCCATTCCAGAGATCAGCGACGGCCAACGCGAGTTCTTCATCGCGGAGCACTTTGTCGTAGGTTGAGCCCATGCCTTCAATGTAGCGCATGTGGCTGAGTTTTTCATTGTAGTATTCGAGGTTGTGCTTTCGGTCTTCGGCGTAGAAGAACTCGGCGTCTTTGAGACGGGCGACGAGAACGCGTTCGTTTCCGCGAGCAACGACGGCGCGATCATAAACTTCGGTATTTGAGAGCGTAACAAAGTTCGGCATGAGATTACCGTTTTTGTCGACGACGCTGAAATAACGCTGGTTTGTGACCATGCTTGTAATAATGACTTCGTGGGGGATTTTGAGGAAGGCGGGATCGAATGAGCCGACGATGCCGACAGGCCATTCGAGGATCTGAACGACTTCTTCAAGGAGTTCATCGTTGTGTACGAGGGTACCTCCGATCGAAGCGGCGACTTTTGTAGCTTCTTCGATGACTTTAGCGCGACGTTCGTCTGTGTCGACGAGTACTTTGGCGTCGCGGAGTTTGTCGACGTATTCTTGAGTCGATTTCACTTCGATTGCGCCAGGGGCCATAAAGCGGTGGCCATAGGTGAGAGAACCGGATTCGACGCCAGCGAATTTCATGGGGAGAACTTCGTCGCCCAAGCGGCATAAAATCCAGTGAACAGGGCGGGCGAAGAGCGTGGGTTCATCGGACCAGCGCATGGGTTTGCCCCAATGGATTGCAGCGAGGTCATCTTCGAGGATTTTGCCCAGAAGTTTACGGGACTCATCGCCTTTTTCGCATACGCGAGCGGCGATGTATTCGATGGGTTTGCCTTTTTTCTTTTCTTGAACGACGATTTCGAGCGCAGATTCGTCGACGCCGAGGCTCTTAAGGAAGCCAGTAGCAGCGGGCGTAAGCGTGCCATCGGGTTTGCGAGCAGCAGCAGCAGCCGGGCCAACTTTGAGCATTTCGAGATCGCTTTGACGTTCAGCAACATCTTCGACAAGAAGCGTCAAACGACGCGGAGAAGCGTAGGCTTTAACTTCGCCAAGAGCAATGCGTGCCTCTTTGCAGCGATCGACAAAACCTTGTTTGAGCGAATCAATCGCCATATTGATCTGGAGGGCAGGAAGATCTTCGCAGCCCAATTCAAAAATCAGTGACTGAGACATCTGTTAGTCCTCCTTTTTGTCTGCATTGTCATTTTTGAGAAGAGGGAATCCCATTTCTTCTCGTTGTTTGAGGTAGCAATCGGCGGCCATACGCGAAAGCGTGCGGATGCGGTTGATGTATGATTGGCGATCAGTGACCGAAATTGCGCCACGAGCTTGCAGAATATTGAATGCGTGCGAGCATTTGAGCACGTGATCGTAACCCGGGAATGCAAGTCCCATGTCCAAGAGACGCTTCGCTTCGGCTTCGTACATCTCAAACAGTTTGTATTCGAGATCGACGCTTGCTTCATCCAAATAATATTTAGATTGTTCGATTTCTGCCTGAAGGTGGACGTCTTTGTATTTGATATCGCCAACCCACTGAAGTTCGTGGATGCTGTCGACGTTCTGCATATACATGCAGATACGCTCGAGGCCATACGTGATTTCCGCCGTGACGGGATTACAAGGAATGCCTCCGACCTGCTGGAAATAAGTGAATTGTGTGACTTCCATACCATCGGCCCAGACTTCCCAGCCGCATCCCCAAGCACCTTGAGACGGTGCTTCCCAGTTGTCTTCAACGAGACGAATGTCGTGCGCCATAGGATCAATGCCGATTGCTTTCAACGAGCCAAAGTATAGATCCAAAACATTTTTCGGACTCGGCTTCAAAATAACCTGGAACTGATAATAAGCACCCCAGCGATTTGGGTTTTCACCATAACGCGCATCGACCGGGCGTCGGCAAGGTTCAATGAACGCAACCGAGTAAGGCTCGGGGCCGAGTGCACGGAAGAATGTGGCCGGGTTAAACGTACCCGCGCCTTTTTCAATATCGTATGGCTGCTGAACGACACAGCCCTGAGACGCCCAGTATTTTTGAAGCGTCAAGACCAAATCCTGAAAATTCATGGAATTCTCTCCTATAAAAACAAAAAACGAGCCCGAAAACACGCGATCCTCGGGCCATACGCCGCGCCTTTTACCGCTTTTTCTCTCATTTTTTAACCCATAATTCATGAAACGCAGCGTTTTGCTTCAAAGTGGTGTGGTATCCCGCGTCGTTTCTTGTTTAACTTTGTGCTTCGCCTATTCGCCCGTGGCGAATACGGCTCGCTGACGGCCTATTCCGCTGCTGTAAGCAGCGAAATACGGCCTTGGGCGCGGGCTATCTGCAGTCGGTGCATTTAAAATGCCCGTACTGCAGATACGCCGCGCGCAAATCGTGTCTTAGGTACGCGTCTTCCTAACCCAACTTTGAGCAAAAGTGAGCTAGAGCGAGCGCTCACGCATCTATTTTTGCTCATTGGTTTGTTTCATTGGCGAATGAGATTTGTTGATTGAAACAAGCTAATTTGTGCTAGAAATAGTCTTTGTTCGGATCTTTTTAACGTCGCATGAATCCGATCTGTTTTATTCATAAGTAAAGAGGTGTAGACAATGGCAACAAACAAATTTGATCTTTCTGCTTACACAAGTGAATCGTCGTTTAATGAAGGTTGCGTAAAGATCAAAGGCGCCTTGACGATCAAATTTGTAATCAATTGGATCGTTTCGTTTGTGTATATTTTGCTGAGCTTAGGATTGGCTGTTTACCTTTGTATTTACATTTTAAATATGAAGGACAAAGGTGGCGCAGGTGCCGTCATCTTTTTCATCTTCATTGCGATTGGTGCTGTCATACGATCATTTATTATACGTAAGCTGGTGACGCCTAAAGTTGAGATGTTCAAGGATTATTATGTCCGCAGGGCATTAGAGCAGCGTACAGATCTTAAACTTTATTGTCATAGGGAAGAGGATTTTAGTTACAAAACTGGCAAAAAAGTTATTGATATTTCTGACTTGGCTATGCAGTTTCCTATGCCTAATGGAACGGAGCGTACGACATCCAATGATTATATAGCTCTCACAAACCATAATCTGAATATTCACATAATGAATGTTAACGGAGGAGGTCCGAATGGTTCAACGTGTTTTTTGGGTTTCTGCTTTGTGATTGAAATGCCAAAGAAACTTGTCGGAGAACGCGTTTTGATTGTTCCAAAGACGTTGCTCAATCCGTATCCTGAATCACCGGAACTTCAGGAATTATCCATTGTTGAATCGCCTGAATTTACGAAGAAGTTTCGGGTGACGCATCCTATTTCAGGCAATAAAGAACAAAAAACATATTCTTTGGGGAGAATACTTGATTACCTTGAAAAATGGGAAAAAGAGCAAAAGAAAATATACGGTTTTGCCGACGCCGAGGATGTTGTGGATGAAACGGAACCGAAGGAATCCTTAAAGGATAAACTTAAGAAGCTGGAGGCTTACAAAGCCTCGATGTTCTTTACACAACAATTAGCGGAATTGCTTCTGGATATTCGTAAGACATATAATTACGTTTCACTTGCTGTGGAAAACAACGTCGTTGTATTGAGCGTTCATCTTAAAAAAGATTATTATGAGCCGCTCTATCGATATGGCTTTAAAGACAAAGATGGCATTATGACATGCGTTGATGACGAAGTGACAAAGATGCTTGAAATTGTCGATCCGCTACTCAAGTATATTGATCGCATATTTCCAACAGAACTTGGAAATTAGTTGATTCATTTGTGTATGAGGGGAGGGGGTAGCGGCGTATTTGCTTGCAAATAGCCGCTCAGGGGGAGACTTCCCCCAATGTAAAAAAAGAATAAAATATACGTATTTATTTGAATATATCGTTATGTATTCAAACTATAAAAGTTTGTTCGTATAAAATGCAAAATAGGTGATTCTATGAAAGTAAGCGTAAGAGGTGAATTATTTTGGGCTGCCTTTTTGAGCGTCTGTCTGACAGCGTGTGGGGATGATTCGGTGAGCGGGTCGTCTGACAAAAAGCCTGGCGTGGAGGGGGAGGCATGTACGATCAAGGAGGATTGTGCAAGTGACTTGGAGTGTCACAATAATCAGTGCACGAAACCGGGGGCAGAGGATCCGTGTGCGTCAAAGCAATGCGATGCAGATCAGACGTGTATTTTGGGGGATTGTGTTTCGAACAGCCTTTTGTGCGGCGGAAGAAAGTGTAATTCTGGAGAAACGTGTATCGAATCAACTTGTATAAATAATTCCAGACTTTGCGGTGGTCTTTTGTGTGGCAGTGATGAGCGTTGTCTGAATAATACTTGTGTCAAAACAGGTGATTGCGGTGGCGTATTATGCGATGACGATGAAATATGCTTTTTGAACACATGCCGAGGTGTTGGTGATTGTGGTGGTGTTCAATGTTTAGAATCTGAAAGTTGTTACAACGATTCATGTCATGCGGCAGGTGACTGCGGCGGTTTGACGTGCAATGAGGACGAAAGATGCCGTGACAGTGAATGTGTTAAACGCGGGGATTGCGGTGGTTACGCGTGTAAATCGGACGAAGTTTGCATTATGAATGCCTGTTATCCGATAGGTGATTGTGATGGCATTACTTGCGAAGAGAATCAGTATTGTGATGGCGGCGTGTGTTTTGACAAGGAATACTGCGGAACGACGACCTGCAATGGCGATGAGTATTGTGAGAATGGCGTTTGTGTGCATGCGTCGTTCTGTTTAGATGCCAAAGGCGATCGTACGGAGTATTGTGGCGATGTATGCTGTGGCTCGAATGAGTTTTGCGGTTCTGAGACAAAATGCTGTGACAATGAAGCGGCGTGTGGTTCGACGTGCTGTGATGCTGGGGAGACCTGTGAAAACGAGATTTGTCATATCGTTTGCGAAGCTGGTGAGCGTTGTGAATTAGCAGATGGCAGTGAAGTTTGCTGTGCTGAAGGTGAATTATGTGCTTCGAATCAGTGCTATAAGCCGTCGGATGTTAAGTGTATTGATAATTATATGTGTGAGAATGACGAGTACTGCGATACAGCGACATCGCGGTGTTTGCCGCAGCCTGCTGGTGAGGTGTGTCAACTTTTGCCAACGGGCGGTGAAGTTCAGCCAACACTTTTGTGGTATTGGGGAGAGACAGCACCTGATCCATTCCCGCAGTATGATCAGGTTATGAGTTCGCCGATGGTAGCGGATATCAACCATGACGGTTTGCCTGAAGTTGTATTTAATTCGTATTTAAGAAGTACGGGGGGAACATGGGAAGGCAATGCTATTGTCCGTGTTTTGAATGGTCAGACGGGCAAATTGATTGCTAGCAGTGACGGGAAACCGTTGACGGACGGCGGCAGCATGGTTGCTTTGGCGAATTTGGACGATGATCCTTACATTGAAATTGTAACGTGTGCTGCAGATTATAAATTAATAGCCTACGATTTTGTGCCGGGCGATCCGGCTGCGGGGACAGCGGATCATCTCGAAGTTAAATGGCATGCGAACCAAGGGTATATGGAGTGTGGTCAGAGTGGCCCTGGTGTAGCTGATTTTGATGGAGACGGCGAAGTCGAGGTTTATGGTCGTTACACGATTCATAATGGCCGAACGGGAGAGGTGATTGCGCATAAAGCTTGTGATGACAACACGCATACGCATCGCGCTTGTGATTACAGTGTTGCCTTGGATGTTGATGGTGACAACAAACTTGAACTTGTTGGCGGCAATGTTGTTTATAAGGTAGATATTCAAAACAAGAGCATGACGGAGCTTTGGAAGCGTACGGATCAGCCTGACGGTTATCCAGCTGTAGCAGATCTTGATCTTAATGGTACGCCTGAGCTTGTCGTTGTGCGCAATTCGAGTGCCACACTCATGGCTTACGATGCCAAAACAGGCAATAATTTCTGGAACGCCCCTGTGAAGTATTCTGTAGGCGGCGGTGGTACACCGACGATTGCCAATATGAATGACACGCCCGAGCCCGAAATTGCATTTGCAGGCGTCTCGGGTAACATCGTTCTTGATTGGCAGGGGAATGAGCTTTGGAAGCGCGGTTCGCACGATACATCTTCAGGTCGTACGGGATCTTCAGTCTTTGACTTTGATGGTGATGGCAAAGCAGAAGTTGTCTATGCAGACGAGTATTTTCTGCGAGTATATGATGGTAAAACGGGCGAAACGCGATTTTGTCAATGTAATACGACCTGTACGCATTACGAGTATCCGGTTATTGCAGACGTAAATGCGGATGGTCATGCGGAGATTCTTATTTCTGCCAACAATTCTTGCAGTATTAACAATTGTCCGAGCAGTTTGACAGTTCAGTATGGCAAAGACGCGTGTACCGATGCCATCATGGCTCAGGGCGGGGATGCATTGAAAGGCTCACACGGTGTGCGAGCATTTTCAAGTCCGAATAGGGATTGGGTCAATACTCGCAAAGTATATAATCAACATGCATACAGCGTTACGAACGTTTCGGACGACTGTTCGATTCCCAAGGATCCTCGCAAAAACTGGGAAGTAAAGAATCTGAATAACTTCAGATTGAATGTTCAGCCAGGGGCGAGTTATTTGCCTGATCTTGAGATTTCATCGATTTCATCGCCGCGTTCTTGTGATAGTACGACGCCGTTATATTTTAATGTCAAAAATGTTGGCTGGGCGACTGCCGTAGCAGGTGTTGATGTTAATATATGGTATGTCAACACAAATGGCGAAACGGTCTTAGCGGGAACGGTGCAAACGACTAAAGATTTGCGTCCAGGTGCAAGCGAGAGCTTGAGCTATGGATTAACGATTGGGTCAGATATGCCAAATCCAGCTAATCTGATGTTGACCTTTACAGATAAAGTCCCTGTTGAGTGTCGCAGTGATAATAATCAAACGAATTATGCATTAAGCTGTGCGATTTTGTAGGACGTTGCACGGCTGTCCCACAACATATTCTCATTAACTGTAACGAAATGCGCTCGTTACAGAAATTTATACTTTTCTTATTTTCATTCTGTCCTGCGGACGGCCCAAAGGAGCGTCGTATTGAGGATGCTCCTTTGGAATCCCGCATTCTTTTGAGAGCGTTTGACATATTTCTTCGTCACCTTCCTCAATCCTTTCGGTTACAGCCTAATGGCTGCGCCCTCAAGGATTTTCGTTGTTTTCTCGAACTGTATTCAAACGCTCTCAAAAAATAAAAGTTCCTTGGCGGGCGCGAACTTGACTTCGTCTTCAACATGCGCGCCCGCTCGTCTGGTGCGCTCGCTGCTTGCCTTCGTCTTCGCGACGCAGGCGATTTAACAGTATGCTTAAGTCTTTTTCATTCTTAGAAACGACTCTATATCGATAAAACAAAGCTACTGTAGAGTTATCAGAGTATTCTAGGAAAATTTCGTGGGACAGCAGTGAGGACGTTGTAAATCTTGGGGGGGAGTATTTTCCCCTGCATATTATCAAATAGCGTTAGCTGCGTTTGTAAGTATTTTAGCGAAGTCAGAGAGACGTTTTTTATAACAATAAATGATTGCGGGCGCGAGTTGGATGATGTCATCAAGCGTATTAATTTCGACCCAACGCGGATAATTATTGATGTTTGCGGCAGGATTTGGGCCAAGATCGAGATTTGGGTTAGGATCTGTATAAATTCTGAAACCAGCTTCAGCGATGAGGCTTTCGAAGTCAGCGATCTCGAAATAGGAGGAGATGTTAAAAGCAAGCGCTCCGTTGGCTAAATTAAATTGTGCTTGATTAGCGAAATCGGTGGGGTCGACGGTGTGTCGGTTGCCGTAGCGAACGAACCAAATATGATTGTTGCCATCGGATTCATCGTGTCGGATATCCGATTGATTTTGAGCCGAGATGGAATAATCGATATAATTGTCTCTATCATAATAACGTGGTTTTAAGAGGTTAGAATATCTTTGGAGACAATAATTGATTTTGCCGAGGATATCCATTTCGATTTCTGTGTGGATGATGCCGTCGTTCAAGAGGACGAGTTTAGAGAAAATACGTCGCCATGTCTTAATATCAGCTTGAGAGTAGAAGCCGTTGCCTATTTCTGCGAAATCCATCATTTCTCGGACGAAGTTGTCATCCAAGAGTGAACTTTGGAACCATTCGTTTCGATTAACAGCATCTTTAAAGCTGGTGAGCGTCATTAATTTTTTTGAAAGATTGTGAAGAAATTGAGATTCTGTTTTTTGGCTCATAACGAACTCCAAGAAGTATGAAAGCGCTTCTAAGAAGCGGAATTACTTTCTTATCTACACGAAAGCGAGCTATTGATTCAATGATTTGTTTTGCTAGGGCAATGTCAGAAATACAACTTGAAATAGCTATGGTCATTAAAATAAACTCAATACAACTGATCACTGCTGTCCCACAACATATTCTCATTAACTGTAACGAAATGCGCGTTACAGAATTTTATACTTTTCTTATTCTCATTCTGTCCGGCGGACGCCCCTTTGGAATCCCCGCGCGTGCAGAACTCACTTCGTTAAATGAATGTTAATTTAGAAATTAAAAAAAAGAATTTATAAGTATTAAAGATGCCAGTAGATAGAAATTGACAAGATCAAATCGTATTAGGCATATAGGGGAGAGCCTTCAGCCAGGGCTAACTTAATAGATACGAGCGATCCTCATACAAAAGGAGCTAGAACATGGCAGAACGAGAGTCAGTAGAGCCAAATGGGCTTGAGATTGTATCCATTTTTAGGGTGAACGTTGCCGATATTCGAGTAGAAGAGACAGCGCCTCAAATTGGGGAATACGCTGTTGAAGCGCGTGTTAAGGGGAGTTTTGCAAGAGTTATTACAGAATTTACAATTGTAAATCAGAATGGCAGAACTTTTGAGGGTGAGCTTGAGTTTCCTCTTCCGGAAAGCGGTGTTGTTTGTGGATATGCGATCGATATTGATGGCGTAATGACGGAAGGCTGCATCGTAGAAAAGGAAAAAGCGCGTATTGCTTTTGAAAGCGAAGTGAAGCGCGGAGCCGATCCAGGGCTTGTGGAGCAGGTGAGTGGTAATATTTATCGTACGCGTATCTATCCCATTCCTGCACATGGTCACAGGCGAATACGTTTAGAATATATTACTTCGCTAAGCTTTGATGCAGACGGAAGTGCAGCGTTGTGGCTTCCAATGCCTAGTGAAAAGTTAGCTAAGCGCGATGTGTGCGTTGAAGTTGATATCGCGGGGGCTGGTGTACCGACGATCGGTGGACTGGGAGATAAGCGTTTTACACAGTCGCATGCTGTATGGCGTGTGGAAGCTCACGAAACCGAAGTTCAGGGATCGGATCATCTTCTGATTGGGATTCCAGAACTTCCTGAGCGTATTGTTTCGGTGGAAGCGTTTGACGGTGATCGTTATTTTTGTGCGAGCATTAAAGCTGCATCAGCGCAACCTCGAGCGTCGGTTGTAGCGAATGCGTGGCGTATCTATTGGGATGCCTCTGGAAGCAGACAGGCTTCAGATATTGCAAAGGCGCGTTTGTTATTAGAACAATTACCTGAAAGTGCTTCTTATGAATTGATTGTATTCTGTAATACAGTTGAATCGACCAAGCTCTATACATCGCGCAAATCACTGTTGGAAGCAGTAGATCGTGTTATTTATGACGGTGCAACGCAATATTGCAATCTTCCTGTGGGGCCATTTGAGGGCATAACGCTGTTTTTCTCAGATGGTTTTGATACGCTGGCGAAGTATCCACAGACGCACTATGTACCAGATCTTGGGACAGAAAACGTTGCCGTTGTCGTTAGTGGTGTCAAGCGCAACACGCCTGTATTAAAGCGGATCGGTGCGGGTCGCCTTATCGATCTTGATATTCTCAGCGCCGAGGATGCGCTTCAGCAAATTCTTTACGCCCCCATCGTCGTCGCTGCTGTTAATGGGAATTTACAAAACGTCGAAGGCATCGGAGAGCCCGTACTTGGTCGCATAACCGTTTTGGGGCGTCTGAGTTCTGCGAAAACAACCTGTGCATTGATCTTATCTGATGGAAGAAATTACACTTTTGATCTTGATCAGAGTGTTGCAGCTTCGGGAAATACGCTAGCAACAGCGTGGGCAGCACAGCGTATTGCTGCATTGTCGCCTAATTCAGATGATCGAGAGGTGCGCGAAGAGTTGTTGGCGCTTGGTAGACATTTTTCGATCGTTAGCCCTGTATCGAGCATGATTGTGTTTGAACGCTTAGATCAGTGGGTGCAGTATAATATCGAACCGCCAAAGTCTAATCCGCATTATCAGGCTTGGGTAAGTCAGAATAAAGACAAAAGATTAGCCGCTTCAATAACAGAGAAGCACTGGGAAAACAGTTTATTGAATGCTTGGAAAGAGCGATTAGACTGGTATGCGTCACCTATTCCTGAAAGGAAAACGCCTAAGAGCGGTTTGTTTGAACAGTTTGGCAATGCAGTTGGTGGACTTGTTGAGGGAGCTGTCAATGCAGTTCGTTCGGCTGTGGGGATGGATAGATCTGATGAAAGAGCTAGGGCTCGTGTGAATATGGAAATGGGCTGTCAGCCGGTTGGTAGTGCCAGTGCCTTCGGTGGTGCTGTTGCGCGTCCCAATGCCACCATGTCCATGCCCATGACTCCTGCTGCACCAGTAGCCTCCCCAATGCCAGCGCCAACCATTTCTTGTTCTGTAGAGGAAGATTGTTGTGATGCGTGCGCGTGTGAAGTACCTAGTGATGGGGCTTCTGAGGTATGTCAGAGTGTTCAGGAGACAACGTCAGCGTCAGTCTCTGTATCGATCAAAGCTTGGGATCCCGATACACCTTATCTTCAGGCAATCAAAGATGCTTGTAAGATCTTCCATGCGGACGATGCAGCTTATAAAGCCTATCTAAAACAGCGTTCGTCGTATGCTTTAAGTCCAAGTTTTTATTTAGATTGTGCAAATTTCTTTTTTGGACTTGGAAAATTCGATACGGCTTTGAGAATTTTGTCAAATCTGGCAGAGCTCAAACTCGACGATGTATCGCTTCTGCGTGTATTTGCCTGGCGTCTACGTGAAGCTGGGGCTTACGAATACGCCTTGTCTGTTTTAAACATCGTTAAAACGATTCGCCCAGACGAAGCAGTTTCCTGGCGTGATCTGGCTTTGACCTTTACACTCGCTTCAAAAGCAGCTGCGGAGGATGATGCAAACAAATGCACTTATGCAGAAAAAGCACTCGAATGCTATCATCATGCAGCGTTTAGTCCGTGTGAACGCCGCGATGCAATTCATACGGCGGTTGTTGCGCTTGAAGAGTTTAATATCTTTGTGGATTGGTGTGCGAAACAGAAGTGGTCGGCTAAAAAACCAGTCATTCCAGAAGTGGATAAAAAATATCTTAGCAAATTCGATCTTGATCTTCGCATTGTTTTGATGTGGGACACGGATGACACGGATATTGATCTTCACGTGTTGGAACCCAGTGGCGAAGAGGTATTTTATCAAAACAAAAAATCCGCGTCAGGCGGCTACTTAAGTTATGATGTGACAACAGGATATGGTCCTGAAGAGTATCTGCATAAAAAGGCGCCGTCGGGCAAATACTCTGTTTTATCGAATTACTATGCGTCTCATCAGCAAAAACTAACCGGGCCGACGACGGTGACAGCGACGGTTTTCACGAATTGGGGACGTCCAAATGAAGCGAGTCAAACGATGAGTCTTCGTTTAGAGAAGGCAAAAGACAAACACGCGATTGGCGTGATCGAAGTCAAATAAGATTGGGGTTGATCCCGTAAAGTGAAAGGCGGCAATAAAATATTGCCGCCTTTTTTGTAAGACCACGCTATGATGTTCTAAACGCCGGATGGGTCTTTGTTGAGTGTAAGTTTTTCTGTTTCTGTCGGTAATTTGAAGGCAGAGGGTTGTGCAGGTGTTTCCAGTTCGACGCGTATGGGGGTTTGTGGCATATCGAGCGTACGCGTTGGGAAGGCAAAGCCAGTGCCCACTTCGTTGACAATACGTATAATTTCGAGCAAAAACTTATGTTTGAGTTTGACGTGTTCTTTATAACTTGTTTCGTGTGTATACGCTACGACTGTAATATTAAGTGAAGACTCGCCAAATCCGCTAAAATAGACGTAGTGCTTGGGTTCGTAGATTCGGTTGGGACCAATTGCTTGAGCATTGATATAGTTTTCTATTTTTTCGACGATTGTTTCGATTTGTTCCGGCGTAGTAGAATAATAAACGCCGAAACTGCAATCCATTTTGGCTTTATATTTACCTCGGGTATCGATTTGTGTGTTGGTAAGGATGGAGTTTGGAATAGAAACGATCGTATCATCGAACGTTTTGATTTTTGTTGTACGGAGATGAATTTCGGCAATATTGCCTTCACAGCCATTAATGGTGACCCAATCCCCCAACACGAAAGGGTGGTCGAGTAGAATGACGACGGAGCCGAATATATTTGCGATGGTATCTTTTGCAGCGAGTGCGATTGCAGCGCCGCCGAGTCCGAGACCAGCAATGAGCGTAGAGAGTTTGTAACCGAATTCTTGGAAGATCGTTAGAATACCGGTTGCGACGACAGCCCATTTAAAGAGTGTAATGAGCATCGGGTAGAGCACTTCGTCGATGGGCGTTTCAGAAGCTTTGGCGCGTTGTTTTGCACGTGGCATGACAACATCGTTTGTAATATTAAGCAGAAACCATATGACACACCAAATTCCAATTGATTTAAGAGCAAGAAATATATAACTGAAAAAATCTGTCAATGGCTCAGGAATATCAATGATATAAAGTCCGATGCTACTTCCAACCGTGAGCCAAAAGATATTAAGTGGTTTTTTGAGTGATTTTAGAATTTCTGATTGTAAATTGCTTATTGTTTTAATAATACCATTTGCAAAAATCTTGGATGATTTGGGCAAATCAGCATTTGGATCAACAGCATCGTGGGGCTGTTGGGGTTGGTCATTGGTTTGAGGCGTTTGAGCAACGTTTTGATGTTGTTTTTCTTCTTTGGAAATCTGGTCTTCGATCAACTGTTGTTGTTCAAGGCGCGCTTCGGCACGTCTGATCCAATGGTTGATTGCCCATAGCGTCAGCTTATTGAAAATGTGTCCGAGGAGGCAAAAAAGCAGGACGATGGATATGTCTTTGACAGAAAACCCGAAAACCAGCTGAGAAAAGAAATCATTCATATCGTGGACACCAAAAGAAGAGTCATGCATGGCCGCCGAACGCAGGCCATGTCCAAAATATCGCTAAACCTACATGTGCGCAAGCATCGATCGCACCTTTTCGCAGGCGTTGGCTGTTAGGGAGGTGTTTGATTTGGGGGATGTATGTGAGCCCGTGCTATTGGCAAAGCCAATACGCGCGGGCGTCGTGCTATTGGCAAAGCCAATACGCACGACCAAAGATGTTGGGGTGATTTGTGTAAGTGTATGTACTTGTGTCGTCGTTATGTTTCTGTTTGTCATGTATTTTTTGATATTTAGGTTTTAAGTCTTGGCTGTTTGCGTTATTTAGTGCGAGTACTTGAGGCATAGATTATGACTCAAGAAAATTGAGTTTTGGGGGGAGGAGTTGGTGTTGTGATCTTGGGAGTGGACTCATTGCAATACATTACTCACAAAACAAAATATGTATGATGAGCACTGAGTTCAAATGCAGTGTATGGATTCTTTTGGAGCACGCATGAAAATTCGATTATTATCACTTTTGTTGATGTTGGGTTTGCTGTTATTTTTTGTTTCTGGGTGTGGGAAAGATTCTACGTCGGAAGAAAGTCTAGACCCTCGAGTTATTCATACATTGGAATCATACTGTGATCATATTCAGTCGTGTGGCAGGCAATTGGCTTCGTGTCCTATTGCTACATCATCAGATAGGTGTCAACGGGCTGAAATGTATCAATTTGCGAACAGTCAGGCTATGCTGAAATGTCAAGTTGATATGGGGATGTATTATCAGTGTCTGTCCAGAGTTCCTTGCGATCAATTAGGTCAATTGTTTAACACGACGATGCATGGTTGTGCTCCATTTGATGAGGCTTGTGTTACGAAAGCTTTTGGCAAATACTCTGATTGTCAAAAAATATATTTAGACAAGAAAAAATGTTTAGAGAGTAATGGTATAGCGAAGAATTAATTATATATAAAATTGTATTTTGTTTTATTAGAAGTTTTTGTTGTGTGCAATTTGAAAATATAGAGGTGTATTTATGAAAAAAGCAGCACAGATTATAGTCTTTATCATTTTGATTGGTCTTGTACTAAGTGGTTGTAAGAATCGTAAGGAAGGTCGTTTAAATCAATCGATTGCTGATATGTGTAATCATATGCTTCAGTGCTTAACGCAGAACCAAGCTTTGTTGGGCTATGATCCTGCGCAAAAAAGCCAAATTTGTATTAATGCGACTAAACGCGAACAAAAAAAGCTTAAAGCATGTACAGAGGAGAATATTGCGTTTAATAATTGTTTGGCACATGTGCCATGTAAAGAGTTCAATGCGTATCTGAGTGACTTGAGGCAATGTGGTGATGATGAGTGTGAGGGTAAAGCAGTTGAAAAATACACAGATTGTTATAATACATGGAAAGTTGCATTTGATTGTATAAATAAAAAATAAAGTTGTGTTACATGAGGTAATGATTATTAAAATGTAATATAAAAAAGAGTGGTTAATATAAATTATTGTTTAATCGTGTGTGCAGCATCACAGCTGTCCCACGAGTTTTCAATACAGCTTAAGCTGTTTAACTGCTATGGTTTGAATCTGTTTTGGAGTTAGAAAGTCCCAAATAATAGCGTGGCTAAATCAATTGAGACGAATCGAATTTAAGATTTTTCGAATAGATAATTTTGTTTTTGATTCACAGTTGTCCCACAACACATTTTCATTAACAGCAACGAAATGCGCTTGTTATAGAAGTTAATTCATATTTTCGTACTCATTTTGTCCTGCGGCCCTGCGTATTGCCGGAGGCAATAGCAGGGCGTCTGGGCGTATTGCAGAAAGCAATAGCCCAGACAAAGGTACCCAAAAAGCCCGGCGTATCGATCGTAGAGATAGCCGGTCTAAAAAAGAAGGGAAAGTCGTTAGAAGAAATCGGGGGAATCCTGAAGACTTTCGATGACATCGCCGATCTGATCTGGGCAGTAGCGAACGAGGTCGAGGAATTCAGTGAGGAATTTCATCGTCTGACGAGGCGTTGAGAGGGTACCTTGTTGAGAAAGAGCGGTAATGACTTCGGACAGGGGTTGAGCCAGACCTTCGGGGAGATTTTCGTCGGGGTAAGCTTCGGCGTACAGAGCGACGACGTGCTCAGTCATTTTGAGGTAATCGAGTGCGGAGAGCGGATTGAGGTAGCAGATGAACTGTGGCGCGACAGCTTCTTGCAAGACGCGGATGCCGTCGGAGTTAGGCGTCATAGCGAAGACGAGGTAGAGTCCGGGATCATCGGCGTATCGCGAAGGTAGGTCGCGTTGAACGCCGTACCCGCCAGTGATTAATTCGTCGGAAGTGAAAGGGAGGTCATCGTCTCCGCCGACAGCGTGTGACCAAGCTTGGAAGAGAGATTTAGCGTAAGCACGATTTTGAGCGCTAAGGAGCGAATAAAATTCGGCTTCATCGATGACAATGACGAGCCCTGCGTAACCGACTTCTTTGGCGAGTTTAGCGATTCCGTTGAGGATATAGCCGTAGATTTTAGCCCAAGGACGACAATCTAGTAGGGAATAAATTTTGGGGAATCTACCACGAATGACGTTAAGTTCGTCGTTAATGTCCTGATTAGAACGCGTTGGATGTCCTTCGATCCAGTCGAGGAGGTTATGTTTAGCGGTTTTAGCCCAGATTGCGGGATCACCGAGGTACTGTGGGATGCGAATATTTTCTGGGTGATTGAGGGCTTGTACGTACGCGAGTGCCGGCGTGAGGTATAGGTGCATACCGTGGGCGAGTTGATCGCGGACGGGGAGATTTTGAATGGTTTTATCTTTAGTGATTAAGAAAGACTTGAGGACATCGGGGTTTTCGACGGCTTTATCGAGGAGCGGCGCGAGTCCGGCGACTTCGTTTGGGTTATCTGGGTAGACCAAGCTTCGAACGACATTATGATAGATGCGTTTTGGCTGAGCGGGGGAATTATCGGCGTGGTCGAGGATAACGCGGGAGACGAGGAAATTTTGTTTGAGCGCCATTTGCTGAATGAGTTCGAGCAAATGTGTTTTTCCGAGGCCATATTCGCCGAGGAAAGCGCGTCGGCCGCCGCTTTGAGCAGCGACCAAGAGGTCTTGACGAATAATGTCGATTTCGACGTCACGTCCGACCGTAGATTTTTCGAGGTCTGTAGCTGGAACGACGCCGAGTCTCATCGCTTCGAGCGTGAGCTGAGCGCGCAGAGCGCTGATCGTCTGATTGGCAGCCGTCATTGTAAACTCCGTAGGAAAGAACAGAATGCGTAGAGGTATTTAGTCGAGCGCAGGTGTAGTTCGATTAGAAGTCATCGAATTCTTCTTCAGCTTGACTTTGTTCCGTAAACGATTGTTGTTCGTTCCAGATCATGTCATTAATTTTTTCGTTTGTGAGTTCACATTCGCCGTCAGCGAGCTGAGCGTAGAGGAAGTCGACCCAAGTTTTGACGAAGAGTCTGCGGTGATTGACTTCGAAGTAAGCATCTGTGCAAGCTTTTGCGAGGAGTGCGGCATTTTCGGCCTGGAGGTCATGATTAAAGGAGCAGTCACGAGCTTCTTCGAAAACGGTGACAAGTTTTTCGCCGATTTTGGAGAGGAGTTCGGATGGTCCGAGATCGAGTTTTTCGAGGTCGATGAGGACGGCCTGAGGGCTACGGGCACTGAGAGCGACGGGTGATTTAAGTCGCTGGTAGAGAGCGGGGTAATCTGGGACGACGGTGCGCATGAACTCTGGTGGTACGGCGTACACGAAGAGTGTATGCGGGAGTTGATGTCTACCGCAGAGGTCGACGACCTGACGTAAGTTATCACCGATGATGTGGGAACGTTTGGCACTGACGGAAAGGTTACGGTCGACCTCATCGAAGAGGAGGACGGAGCCGGGGAGTCCCATTGCGACGACCATTTGGAGTAGGCTTCTCAACATTGTGAAGCCGTTCGCTTTGGTCATTTGTTCGTAGATGCCGTCGTCTTTCAGTTCGGAGGGAGAGATAGACTCACCGATGAGCCAAGCTTCGATACGTTGTTCTTTTGCGTAATCACCTTGCAAGTAGGCGAGAGCGAGGAGCGTGACGGCTTGTCGATAGGAGTGGCTTTCGCACCATGCACGTCCGATAGTGGAAGTAATCCAACGTTGGACGTCGATTGTAGCTCGTTCGCTATGTTCGCCGAAGGCGCGGAGTTTTTCGTCGACGACGTGTCGAATGATGTTTGTGAAGCCAAATTCAGGCGGAGCGAAGAGGGAAGCAGGTTTTGTCGTGATATGGCGGGCGACATTTTGGTAAACTTTGAGCGTATCGTCGTATGGGCATTCGGTCGGCGAGAGTTCAATGCAGCTTGTGACGAAGCCGTATTTCCAGGCCAACTCACGAATGCAGTGTAGGAAGTGAGTTTTGCCGCCACCGAAGTAGCCCTGTACGAGTTTAAAGCTTGAGCCTTGTTTGAGCAGCGAATTGAAGTACTCATGTTCGAGGACGTTAAGATAGCTTTCGTTGCCGACGTTGATGCGGTTTAATCCAAATTCGGGCGGCTGACCGCCTTCTCCAAGTCGCTGAATGATATGGGCTGCAACAAGTTTGTTCTCTTCGTTCGATAGCATGGACTTCAAAAACTCTTTTGGCAAGGTGTCAGCGTGAGTGCTGACGGGATTGAACGCATTAAAAACGCAATGCGCGGATGAGATAAAGCGAACCGCGCCCTTAGACGAGCGAATAGTTTACGCTTATTGACTAAAACATGCTTACTTTTTTACATCACACGTGTCTATAACAAATAGAAAGATAGTATTGGCCTTCGACGGAGCTGTGTGGCACGTAGAGGACATTATTTTTATTTCGCGTTGTACCGCCGGTAGCAGCGCCCAGGTCGATGCGGACGTCACCGTTTTGGAGAAGCTTATCTGCGCGAAGTTTTTGAAGTTGGTAAGCGAAAAGGTATTTAGGGAGGGTTGTGAAGCCTTTTTTACCTTTTTGATCGTCAGGCCAGAGCCAGGCGAGTGGTGTGAGTAGGTCGACGAGGTTGACGCGTTCACCAAATTTGACGCCATTTTTAATAGCAGCCATTTCGTAGGCTTGTCTACAGAGTGTAAAGAACTGATTAGAGTCAATGCGTGCGGCTCTGAAGGCGTCGAGGAGTTCTGCGTGAGTCGCCATGATTTCAGCGGGATCGAGACTCGTTGTTGCGAGTGGTTCATGCGCGTAAGTCCATGTGGCTTTATAGTTGTCGAACTGGACTTCGAGCGTCAGCGGGTGGACGTAGATGACGAGCGGATTATCGGAGACAATTTTCATGTGCGCCTGATTTTCGACGTGATCGGCGAGTCCAGTGACGAGTGTACGATGAGCGTTTAGGTGAAGTGCACGCAGCCGGTCTTCGAGTTCACGGGTCAAAGTATCTTTTCGATCGGCGCAACCAATGATCGAGAGATCAGCATTTTTGATGGCGGTCAAAGCCTCAGATAGGTAATCCTGTCGTGCCAAAGCGTCTTTTTTGTTAAATTGCTCCAATGCCTTTGAGAGGGATTTGTAGCTATCCAAAACGCGTTTAAGCGTTTTTTGCATGGCTTGAAAACTCAAGACGAGTTCAGAATCTTCGATCATTTGTCGATTTCCTTTATGGGCGTACCGCAGACACAGAAGTCAGCTTAAAAAAGAAACCTCCTTTGTCGCAGAGTGCAGAGGAGGTTTCACAATATATAATAGAAGGCGAACTTTCGTTTAATGAATTGGACTAATCGGCGTCATTTTCTTTGTCGTTTCCGATAGGAGCTTCGAGACGTGGAGATTTGTTTCGGAGGACTTCGTAAGCGACACGGTTACTGTACTGAGCGTTTCGAGAGAGCGAAGAGTAAGTGAGGAACTCGATGCCGAGGTTATGTTTTTTGCAGTCAGGGACGAGTTCAGCGTGGTATCGCGTAGCAGAAACGTCATGGAGTACGGCAGCGATGGCGGCGTCACCCGCGCCACTCGCATTGACCAATTTTTGGGGTCCGCCGAGGTACGGGTGAATATGCGTGTAGATTCGGATCGGGTTGATACAATTTTTGCGGAGGACGAGGCGGCTAAATTCGTATTGGTTGTAGTTTTCGATTGAAGCCGAGTGGAGGCCGTCGCGCGTAGCGCGTTTGACGGAGTCGTCTGTGTAACCGCACATTGTCAGACCGCGAGAACCTTCAGTGATCAAGACAGCGTCAGTGATGTCCAGCAGGGCGTTTCCGGCCAAGAGTGGATCTGAAATGCCAGTCAGGGCTTCAGCTTCGCGAGCATTCATAGCGCAGATATTAACGTATTTGCTAATGACATCGCGGAGTTCGGTTTTCATGCGTTTGACGATGGCGCTGGTACCCATACCGAAGGCGACGGGTACGCCTGCGTCATGAGCGATTTCAAGCAGGCGCATTGTGGCTTTGGCGATAGGACGGTTTGGATTAGCCAAGCAATAGAGACTCGTTAAGACAACGCTTGCTCCGCGCACCACATCTTCAGGAATATCCTCTGCTCTATAATCGCCGCTTATTCCAGGCGCGACTGCAAACGAACGTTCGCCGTCTGGTGTAAAGCACGTGACGGCAATGCCGACTTCGCCCGCGCGAGCGACGAGGTGATCCAAGTTCACGGCTTTAGGCGTTTGTGCGACGTAAGCAAAGGCCGGAGTTCCTGGTTGGATTGTTTCGGGGATAGCACCCAGCAAAATGGCTGGCTCACCCGACAAGTGTGTGTAGTTGCAGAGCGTATTGGCGGCCGTACCGCCAGCAGCATATTGTACGCGAAGACCTTCTTCTTTAACTCTGGACAGCAGACGTTTGATTTCGGTTTCCGAAAACTGCACGCTTTCGCCTTCAACCAAACCGAGTTCGCCGAGCAATTTTTGCGGGCAATCATGTATCTCAAGGTCGACGATAATCTCGTCCAAACCAACGATGTACCAAGGTTTTGAAGACGTTTCTGTCTGACCTTCATATACCGTCGATTTTTTCTCTGTTACGGGAAAATAATATTTGCCCTTTCTAATGCCAGGAAATCGCATACACCACCTATCTAAAGTATTTTCGACTTACGGGCATCGCCCCCGATCCCGTTCCGCCTAATTAGTACACACTATGTGTGGTTGCAAGTGGATAAAACACCTACATGTATACCCACAACATCTTTAGATGTTGCCGGTGGCACGCAATCTACCACAAATTCGTGTATATCCAAAGTCGTAAGGTGGAGTGAATAAAATAATCTTCGGGCAGTTTGGGCTAAAAATTCATTGTCTGCGAACAAATTTATTTGGTGTTGATTATGGGACGCGCGCTATGGCGTTGCCATACGCGGCGCGCGTTCGGCTATGGCGTTGCCATACGCCGAACGTTTGAAATATTTTGACGAAATTTGAAAAAACACAGTGAACGCGCCATCCTATCCTCATTCGTCGCTATAAAAATATGCTATTTTGGGCCTTCACCTAGGCTGTACTATCGTAGTAGAAAGGTGTGACAGTGTGTGCTTTTATAAATGAATAGCTGAACTGTCTCGACCGTATCTAAAGCAAAATGCTAATTACAGATAATAAAATACAAATATGCTTTCAGACCAAAAAATACTTCTAGCAGGGTTGCTGGATGACGAACGCCGAACCATCGAATCAGCGTTGATACGAAGCGGGTTCAATACAGAGCACATATTTTGGGGCGAACCTCTACCTAAAGAAGTTTTTGCCTGTGTGATTGTTGATCTTGGAAGGGGTGAATATCGCGAGGCATCCCAGCTTTTGAAGAATCCAGCTTTGTCCCAAGCGAGTTGCATTACACTTGTAGATCAATCGAATGCGCATGCGCGTTTAATAGCGATGACGATGGGCACGGACGATATCATTTATAAGCCTGTGCATTTGCGAGAGCTCATAGCGAAGGTTTCGATTCTGATAGACAAGTATTTAGACCGCAATCTTGGCACGAGTACGTATCTTGAGGATGACATAGATTTGCTTCAGCGTCTTCAGGATTATGCATCGCGAGGCCTGACGGGATCTGTTTCATTTTTTGGCAATGGCTATCGCACGGAGATTTCATTTGAGCAAGGTTTGATTGTTGGCGTACGGAATGGACGAAAAACGGGGTCATCCGCGATCACGTCGGTATGGCGTACGCTGCCTTGTCAAGTGGAGTATTTAGGGGATCAGATAACGCGTGATATTGATCCGCCCTTGGAGACGAGCAAAGCGATTGCGCAGATTGCGGATACTGTTCAGACGTGGCATTCGATCAGCAATCCATCGCCAACGTTAAATACGGTGTGTACTATCAATTGGGCTGTTTACGGCAGTTATGAGAACGAGCTGCCGAGGCAGGTGCGTCGCATTGCGCAGCTTTTTGACGGCAATCGATCGTTAGGAGAGATTCTGGACGCAGTTGCGCTTGATGACAGGTTATTGATCAAGATTCTGTCAAAGCTTGCAGTTGACGGTATTTTGAAAGTTTACGATGCTGCGGTTAAGGATGTTCCGTTAGATGCATGGGTAAAGCAGAATTTAAAATCGGACGACATGCGTTCGAAGCAGGCGAGTGTGCTTTTTCAACGACAGGAAGAAGTGACGCCGATGATTCAGCTTGCGCCTTTGGTGCAGGTGGAACAACCGATTGAAGTTTCTGCTGCGTCGACGATCGTTTTAGATCAAGATTCTGAAGACGAATACGAAGAAGAGGATGCGTCAGAGGACGACGACGAATCGTTGTACGACGATGAGACGTTCAAGGACAACGAATATGTTGGGGAAGAGTTTGTAGAAAATGGGCCGACGCCGAGTGTGATTATGTATGCGGGCGATTTAGAAGCGAGTGCGGCCGCAGCGAGTGCCAATTTTTTGCATCAAGTTGCAGATTCGCCCGAAGAAAAACTTGAGCAGGCGATCATTGAGATGTGTCGATCGGGTGAACTTGCCCAACTAGAGCCCGACGAAGATAGGCCTGTAGACCCTGAAGAACTTAGACTTCATCTTGATATGCTTGAGGAGGTTGAGACTTGTACGACGGTCGTTCGAGGCGATGTCTACGATGAAGAAGGCTTCGAGGAGGATGGTTTTGTACCGACGTCTGTTGTGCATGAGCTTTATCCCAACGAGCATTCGGAGATTGTTTCGATGGGATCGGTGCCGATTCTTAAGCCTATTGAACAAGATGACAAAAAGTCTTCGTTGTTAGAAAGCGAGAGTAAAAAGTCATGTGCGAATGCAACGAATCATCAAAATGCTTGTCTTACGGATGGTGGTGTATCTGAAGATGAAGTGAAGACAGATGCGCGAGGAATGCGTCGCGAAGCAGGTAATTCAAGAGCGCGTCATGATTCTGGAGCGTATGTTGACGGAGCGGATGACGAAGATGAGGATGACGGAGACGATTTTGATGATCGTGCTTCTGATCTGAATAAGGCGCGCGGCATTTTAGATGCATTTTCGCGTATCAATCCGTCGAACGACTCCAAACGCGGGTATGTAGAAGTGCACGGCGACAAGCCTCTTTCGCGTAATCGAATTGTTGAATCGGCGTCGTACACACGAGGTAATGAGGCGGACACGCTTCGAAGCAGATGCAATGTAGAGCGTGGTGAGACGGATGTGATGAAGCGCGTCATCGATGGGGATGACGTATCAGAGGATCATGGAAAAGGGTCAAAAGGTTTTAGAGAATCGCCAGATAGATCCAAGGAAGCAGGTGTAAAGTCGAAGCGCAGTGTACCGAAGTTTCCGACGCCGGAAGAGTGGGAAGCGATGAAGCAGGAGCGGATTCGAGAGGCGTCAATTCGTCGGCAGCGGAAGATAACGATTATTTTAGTTATCATTATAATAGGGCTTTTAAGTTTCTTTTTTTGGATGTTTCTGCGAGAGCCGACGTCTACAACAAGTCACGTCAAGGCGACCGAGGTATCAAACAGAGCGGTTCAATAAAAAAAAGCAAAAAAGAGTTTGACAGAATCGATTTTGGCGCGTATAAGCCGCGCCTGTCAAAGCGACCGAGCCGATGAGCCTGCGAGGATGGCGGAATTGGTAGACGCGTCAGTTTGAGGGGCTGGTCCTGGTTGCAGGGTGGGGGTTCGACCCCCCCTCCTCGCATCTGGATGGCGCGGTCGCTTTTAGACACTTATAAATTTGATATGCGAGGATGGCGCAATTGGTAGACGCGTCAGTTTGAGGGGCTGGTCCTGGTTTCAGGGTGGGGGTTCAACTCCCCCTCCTCGCATTCACAAATTGAATTACCTCATGCGAGGATGGCGGAATTGGTAGACGCGTCAGTTTGAGGGGCTGGTCCTGGTTTCAGGGTGGGGGTTCGACCCCCCCTCCTCGCATATCTTTTAAAATTAAAATTAGAATTACCTCATGCGAGGATGGCGGAATTGGTAGACGCGTCAGTTTGAGGGGCTGGTCCTGGTTTCAGGGTGGGGGTTCGACCCCCCCTCCTCGCATATCAAAAAAAGAGATATTCGTTTGAATATCTCTTTTTTTTTGCCTTCCTCTTTGTTAACGCAAATTTCATTAACCCACCCTATACAACCTTAGCTCGAGCACGCGTATTTCAATAGCGTGCTCGCCGTGGCGTATTGTCGCGGCCGCTGGCGGACGAGACAATAGCCGGGGCACGAAGGCGTATTTGGCCGCAGTGATGTGCGCCAAATAGCCGAAGTAAAAACATGTTATCAAAGCCATTCTTAAATTTTATTCACTCATAACGCATAAAAAAAAAGAATGCGTCAATTTAATTTGGTGAGCGAAATATGACGACACCTATTTTTGGCAATACGATCGGCCTTTCTTCTTCGGAAGCAGCTCAGCTCAAAAGCATCGGCCTGGCTCGCGTTCCCCAACACCAGCTCGTGACGCGCGATTTAGCACATCGCATGACGGCGCTTTCGTATGCTTTGCATCGTAAAATCGGTGCGCTCGTCAATCGAAACGGGCACGTCGAATGCGTCATTTTGGGCACTGCCGATCGTTGTTATTTGCCCGACATTGGCCGCGCACGCGCTGGTCTAGGCCGGTTGCGTGGTATTCGATTTTTGGTCACGACGCTAACGACTGACAAAACGGGCGGGCTCATTTCGATGGATGAAATCACAGACCTCACCAAACTGCGTCTCGACTGGGTCGTGAGTGTTATGCCGAGCATCTTGGGTGCCCCCGAGAAGTTTGAATATGCGCACATTATTCCGACGCAAAAAGGTATTAGCGTCGATCGAACGTTTGCCGATTCGGCGGAGGCTCTGCCGCAAAATGCCGATGAGATGCTCAAGGCTTTTGAAAGTGAGCTTAGGCAGACGACGCAGCAGGCGCATGCTGCCGATTTGCCGCCGGCGATTCTCGTGCACATTGATGCGGGCGAAAAAGACGCGCGCGAAAGACGCGAAGAAATGCTCGAACTTTGTCGCACTGCCGGTATTGAGGTTGTGCGCATCATTGAACAGCGCCGTAGACAGATCGATCCTCGTACGCTCGTGGGTTCGGGCAAGCTTCAAGAGATTGAGCTTCATGCACTCGATGAAGATGCGCAATTCATCATTTTTGACCGAGAACTGACGCCTGCCCAATCGCGTGCGCTCACGCGCGTGCTTCCGTTTAAACTGCTCGATCGAACGCAGCTCATTTTGGACATCTTTGCCCAGCGCGCTAAATCTGTTGACGGTAAACTGCAGGTTGAACTTGCGCAACTCAAATACAATCTGCCCAAACTCATCGATCAAGATACGGCGATGAGCCGTTTGACGGGCGGCGTTGGCGGACGTGGGCCGGGCGAAACGAAGCTTGAGATCAATCGCCGTAAGGCACGTGAACGCATGCAGGCGCTCGAGCGAGCACTAAAAGACCGAGAGAATCATAGACAGCTGCAGCGTAAAAAACGCAATGAGCAGCATATTCCGATCTTTTCGCTCGTTGGCTATACGAATGCTGGTAAATCGACGCTCCTAAACGCGCTTACCAAATCCGAGGTTTATGCCGAAGATCTTTTGTTCGCAACGCTTGATACGACGTCGCGCAAATTACGTTTTCCGAGGCTTCAAGAGGTCATTTTTACAGATACCGTCGGTTTTATTCGCGACTTACCCAAAGATTTGGTGGCGGCGTTTAAAGCGACGCTCGAAGAGCTTCAGGATGCTGATGTGCTTTTGCACGTCATCGATGCTTCTAATCCGCAGATTCATTCTCAGATCGAAGCCGTCGAAAAGATCCTTAAAGATCTCAATCTCGGTGATAAGAAGATGCTTCGCATTTTAAATAAATGTGACTTAGTTTCTCCACAAGATGCTATTGAATTGTGTAGTCGATATGAGGCGGTCGCGATAAGTGCCAAATTTCAGACATCGACGCTTCCTCTCATTGATCGCATTCAGTCGATCTATATGGGGGAAGATGCTAAGCCGGAAGCTGAAATTCGTGTTCTTCATTTTGATCAGGAGAACTAAGTGTTTTTTTGGGGGGGAAGTCTCCCCCTGCGCGTCTATCGTCTTGTTCAAAGCGCGGTTATGGTCAGCTTAGGCGGTTCGTTTGCCTATGCGTTTTTTGTAAAACGGCGCTTTGGTCTGCGACGATACGCCGCTACCCCTTCTTGCCGTTGGCGCAAAGGCATTTTTTGCGCGAAGCGTAACGAGAGAAAGAGCTCGAAGGGTGAGAAGAGAAAGCGACGTATTTTGTAATAATAAAAACTTTGGATTGTGCGTAGTTCACGTGTTGACGGTAATCTGTGAATATTTTGTTTTTTGTGTTCTAAGTTTAACCCGTTTGAAGTAAAGACGCGCCCCCGAACACGAGACGCACGACATAACTGCGCTTCGCCAGATATTTTATCCTGGATATTATCTCAGGCGCTGCATGCGTTTTGCGCCGCTTTTTGAAGATAAAGGCTGCATTAAATGTCAATTTTTGATAAATACCCAAAAGTTTTTACATTAATTCGCGAGAATTTTTTTATTTTATTAGGACTGGCGTTTTACGCGATTGCATGGAACATGTTTATTGTTCCACATCAAATCGTCGGCGGTGGTCTGGGTGGTATCTCGGCAATGGTGTATTACCAGACGGGGATTCCAATTTCGTTCACATACGGCGGCGTCAACATTATTCTCTGTGCCATAGCTTATTGGGTTTTGGGACGCGAGTTTAGCGTAAAGACGGTATACGGCATCGCCGGTTTGACGGTTCTTTTGGGTGTCATCCCGGTGCCAGAAAAACTTTTGATTCCGAATACGCTGTTGAGCTGTGTTATGGGCGGCATCATTGCTGGTGTCGGCATTGCTTCGTACCTCATGCAGGGGGCATCGACAGGCGGATCGGATATTATTGTCATGATCATCTCCAAGTTTAAGAGCTTTAGTTGGGGAACGATTTATGTCATGTTCGATGCGTGTGTTATTTCGATGTCGTATTTCCAGCACGACGGTAGTCTCGAAAAGGTGGCGTACGGTTTTGTTTTCATGGGGGTTTCATCGTACACGATGGACTTGATCCACAATGGTATGCGATCCTCTGTCCAAATGTTTATTTTTACGTCGAAGTACAATGAGATTGCCAATCAGATCATCCACAAGCATCATCGTGGTGCGACGTTGTTTGAATCGATCGGTTGGTATACGAAGCAGCATCGCAAGACGATTTATCTTGTTGCGCGACGTCGTGAAGCGCAAGAAATTTACAAAACGGTCAAATCGATTGACGAGCACGCATTTATTGCCGTTTCGAACGTCAAGAGCGTTTTCGGTATGGGTTTTGACTCAATTAAAGCTGGATTTACCAAAGCTAAAATGACTGATGCGAACGGGAATCCGATTACACCCGAGCAGCAAAATACGGAGCTTCCTGAAGACAAAGAGGCAGCTAAAGATGTACTCATCGAGCAGGGTAGACTCGAGAAAAATCGACAAATACCGATTGCGCCGAACGGGCAAGATGGGGTTTGGGTAGCTGAAGTTACCGCAGATACAGAGATTCTTACAGACGAGATTGTCGCGCGTGAACTGGAACGCGAAGGACTTTCGAATGCTTTTAATCCCAGGTGGGATACGCCCGTTTCGGAGTTGATGGAAATTCCCGAGATGCCGCTTGTTCCGGAAGAAGTTACAGCGCATATCAAGCATACGCCGAGTACAGATGGCATGCCGGCCGTCAAACGGGTGGTGTAAATCAAACCTGTCCTTTTCTTATTTTGTCGAAAAAGGTTATAATGAACAACACGCGCCGCGAAAGCGGCGCTTTTTTATTTTCACAGTGAAATTTACAGCCACGGAGGCATTCGCATGAAGGTTGATCTTCTTCTCATAAACTGCAAACTCGTCAACGTTTTGAGCGGCGAAATCTTGGATGGTGCGCGCATCGCGGTTCAGGGTGAAAGAATCGTTGGCCTTGGAGCTGATTTTTCCTCGGATCACGTCATCGATTTGAAAGGTGATTACGTGTATCCGGCTTTTGTGGATGCACATATTCATCTTGAAAGTACGAAGTTGACAGTCGTCGAAGCGGCACGCGTTATGGCAAAGTGTGGTACGGGGAGTGTCGTGACGGATCCGCACGAAATAGCCAATGTATCAGGGATGGACGGCATTCGCTTTCAGATGGCTTGCGCGCAATGTAATCCGTTTATGCACGTATTTTTTACCGCACCGTCTTGTGTGCCGGCATTGAAAGATCGCGCGATTGAGACGTACGGTAATGAACTGGATGCGTCTGCGCTTCGTGAACTTTTGGATGAACCTGATGTCGTTGCATTGGGTGAAATGATGAATGTTCCTGGCGTCATCTTTGGCGATCGTGATGTTTTGGAGAAGATTGCCTCCTACCGTCAAGGTGGCCGTGTGATTGATGGTCACGCTCCGATGTTGTCTGGTGAGATGCTTTGCAAGTGTATTAGCGCAGGCATCAGTTCTGACCACGAATCTACGAACGCTGACGAAGCGCTCGAAAAAGTTCGTTTGGGAATGCATGTGATGATCCGAGAAGGGTCGAGCGAGCGAAATTTGGATGCGCTATTGCCACTCGTGAATGAATGGAATGCGCTGCAGTTTAGTTTTGCTTCGGACGATTTGGATCCGAGTGATTTGATGCAACGCGGACACATCAATCATCTTGTTAGACGTGCCGTTGAAGCGGGCATGCCGGCGATGCTTGCAATTCAACTTGCGACGATTAACCCAGCCCGTCATTTCGGCATGGATAGCCACATTGGGGCGATTGCTCCAGGTCGTTTTGCTGATCTTATCGTTTCACATGACTTGGTATCTTTTGAGCCGCACACCGTCATGCATCGTGGTGCGTTTGTGATTCAAGACGGTGTTGAATGCATCTCTATGAATGTGAAACTTCCTGAGCTTGCACCCGCTATGCACGTCCGTTTGCCTGATGTCTCTCAACTCGCGATTGCAGCTGTCGACGGGCATAAGGCTCATGCGCTTTCTGTTGTGTCGGGACAGATTTTGACGCGTGACCATTTGTTTGAGCCGATCGTACGCGATGGCGTTGCTTATCCTGATGCGGCTCAAGATACGGCTAAAGTATGCGTTTTTGAGCGCCACCACGAAACAGGCGCTTTTGGCGTAGCCTTTGTCCATGGTTTCGGCTTGCAGCGTGGCGCCATGGGGTCGAGTGTTGGACATGATTCCCACAACATCGTCGTTGTCGGTATGAATGACGCTGATATGCTTCGTTGCGCCGAGATGATTCGCGACGCAAACGGTGGTCAGGCAGCCGTTTTGGGCGATGCGTCGGTTGTTTTGCCCCTTCCAATCGCAGGTCTGATGAGTGATCAATCGGCTTCCGATGTTGTTCTGGCCGAAAAACAGATCGATGCGTTTTGTGCAGAGAAACTTGGGGTTACGTTGCCGCGACCAATGGCTGCGTTGAGTTTTATGTCTTTGCCTGTCATTCCTACGCTGCGCATAACAGATCAAGGGCTGTTTTATGTTGCACCAGGGGCCTATCCCCGAAAAATTGAAATCTTCGAATAATCCGCACATACAAGATACGCAAGCGCGCTTGTTGCGACCGAATAGGAGGTCTTTTTTATGACACAATACATTACGACGAATGGTTTTAAGGCGCTTAAAGAAGAGTTTGAGACGCTGAAATTCGTGGAGCGTCCGCGCATTGTCCAAGAAGTTGCCGAGGCAGCTGCACAGGGCGATCGCAGCGAAAATGCTGAATATATCTATGGTAAAAGAAGAATGCGTGAGATCGACAGCCGTTTGCGCTTTTTGTCGCATAACTTCGAGGATATGACCGTGATTGATCCGGCAACGCCACGTGGTGATAAGATCTTTTTTGGTGCGACCGTAAAGTTGTACGATGAAGATTCTGACAACGAAATCACGTATCAGCTCGTGGGACCGCTTGATACGTTGGATGATTGCCATATCAGCTACAATTCTCCCGTTGGACAAGCCTTGTTGGGGCACAGTCTCGACGACGAAGTGACCATTAAAACACCGAATGCCACACGCCATTTTACGGTTATGGACGTGCAGTATATTTGATGCATGGCGTCTCGCGCCGCAGGCTAGAAGGGGTAGCGGCGTATCCGAATGAGCAAAAGACGCGTTTTATAGTTAGCGCATGTGCACGCCTCGCGCCCATTCATTTGGGAGGCTAGGGACTTGTGTTGAACAAGTCTTTTGTTCTGAGGATAGCCGCTCAGGGGGAGACTTCCCCCTCCCAAATAAACTTGAAATATTCGCAAACCAAGATTATTCGCCTGTATGCCGTTGGTATAAATCGATTCAGCGCGTATGCATGGCGTTTGAAAGAGGACGGCTTTTGCCGAAAAGATTATGAAGATTTACGATCCACTTCCCAGTCATAACACCATCGCTATCTTTGGTTTAGGCGGTTCAGGAATCGCGGCAGCCTCTCTGCTCGCTCGCTTTGGCAAAAAGATCATTGCGTCTGATACAGCCGATGAATCCAAACGCGCCGAGTTTGAAGCTAAGCTCCCCGCCGGGACGACACTTGTCTTGGGACACAACGAGATTGGTAATGCGACCATCATCGTTACGAGTCCGGGGCTCGAACCTTCGTCTGACATTTTCCGCGAAGCTGCGGCTCGCGGTGTGCCCGTTTTGGCTGAACTCGATCTGGCCTTTCTAGCCACCCAGACTCCCGTCGTTGCAATTACTGGCACGGATGGCAAAACGACGACGACGACACTGACTAGCCATATCCTTAATACGTGCGGCATTCGCAATGTCATGGGCGGTAACGTCGGTATTCCCCTTTGTACGTCGGTTTGTGATCCCAACGATCAGGATTGTCTCGTCGTCGAAACGAGCGCTTTTCAGCTTTCGTTTTGCCCCAATTTTAGACCCCATGTTCTCATTGCGACCAATATTGCCGAGGATCACGCCGAATATTTTCATAACGACTGGGATGCTTATGTGACGACGAAACGTCGTCCGCTTAATGTCATGACGAAGGACGACATCGTCATTCTCAATGCGTCCGATGACTATATGCGTACGTGGAACCAGCATTCGATCTCGCGGTGCGTGTGGTACGCTGAAAAACGTGCTGATCTGCCGGCAGAAGCACGCGATTTTGCTTATGTTGATGGCAATACCGTCCAGGCCGTGTTTGATGGAAAGAATTATGTTCTCGATTTAACGACGATTCATCTGCGTGGACGCCACAATGCTATGAACGTGATGTCGAGTTTGCTCGCGGCGCTTTGCATGGGGTGTGGCTGGAGTGATGCTGTAGCGTCGATAGCGAGTTATCAGCTCCCGCCGCATCGCATTCAGACGATTTGCGAGAAACTAGGGGTTACGTTTATCGATGACTCTAAAGCGACGAACCCGCATGCTGCGATTGCAGGTCTGAATACGATCGACAGTCCGTTGGTTTTGATTGCCGGTGGTGTCGACAAAGGTCTTTCTCTTACCGAGTGGATCGAACTTATGAAGAAAAATGTGCGTGCTTTGGTCGTCATTGGTGCGTTGACGGAGCGTTTGTGTCGTGAGGCCGAAGCGGCTCAATTATCTTGTCCGATCGTTCGATGTGCCACCTTTGAAGAGGCTGTTAAGTGTTCATACGCGTTGGCGCTTGAACATGGTGCTTCGACGGTTCTCTTGTCCCCCGCTTGCTCAAGCTACGATATGTTCAAAAGCTACGGTCAGCGCGGCGATATTTTTGCCGCATTAGCTCGGGCGTTAGATTAATAGTTGTGGCGCTTCGCCTATTCGCCATGGGCGAATACGGCTTCGCATTGCGCGCCTATTGCATACGGCGCGCATTTTTATGCGTCTGGGCTGTTTGATTTAAATCGTATGCAAACTGAGTTCGTCATCTAAAAAGAAAAAAGCATATCAAAGCGTAACGAAACGATTTTCGATGGCACTACTGTAAGGAGGAAAACAGGGTTGTTCTCCTCATCAACCTTTTAGCCATAGGAGATTGAGATATGCTGCTGTTCGTTTTTGTCTTTTTGTGCTGCCGCAGTCCCCCTGTTGGATTCCTATCCCGTCCGGGACGCTTGTTGTTGACGAACACCTGAGTTCTGTGACGCAGTTTGCTCAAGCGAATTCCTGCGTACTTGCTCGCTATCCATGCGCAGCGAATTTTTGTGGCGTTTTTCGGTTTGGCTACGGAGTTTTTTGAGGGAGCGCTCAAAAAATGGCTCAGGCGAAGCTGTCGGGGGCGTCTGCCCGGCGGCTGGTCATGGGCCGACAAGCCGGCGGTGGTGGAGGCGGGGGCGGGGCCCAAAAATTTGGGCCCGAACTGCAGCCAGAGGCAGACACTCGTAGCGCAAAACGTTCGGATTTCGTTGAGTGGTGCGTGTTTGCGTGGTTTTGATCAAAGTCCTCGTCCGTGTTCAACGATGTGATTTCACTGCATGTCCACAGCTTCCATCACGAAAATGTGCGTAAGTCTATCGTATTGCAATACATCAAAAGATGCCTTGCAAGGTGGTTTGATGTTGACTTATTGAATGCCAAAGGCGGTCCTTCATGGATGAGTTGCTCTCCCCAAAATTGGATATTGTTTTCAAAAAGATTTTTACAGAAAACTTGGATTTGCTTCAGCATTTTGTCGCATCTATGCTGTCGATTCCGATGCTTGAAATTACGGGAATCGAATTGACAAATCCCGAGATGTTGCCAGACGACCCCGACACGAAATTCAGTCGCTTGGATTTGCGGCTATCTTTGGCGACACGCCAAATCGATATCGAGATTCAAGTTAAAAAAATGCTTGGCTACGCCGACCGCTCGCTTTTTTACTGGGCAAAGCTCTTTACTTCAGATCTCAAATCTGGCGTAGAATATTTTAGTCTAAAGCAGGCGATTTCCATTCATCTCGTGGATTTTATTCTCTTTGGAGATCGCAATGAAGCGCATACTGTGGTTGTGCCCATGATTCAGGGGACTCAGAGTATTTTTTCAGACAAGATGGTGCTGCACTTTTTTGAATTACGAAAAGTTGGTAAAAGTGAAGATGAAAAGCTATCAGTGTCGATGGCGCTATGGCTTAAGTTTTTTAACGTCAAAACGGCGGAGGATTTGGTAATGTTTGAAACTGATCAAGTTATGAATAAAGCATCCAATGTACTTCGTGTCATGAGTGATGATGATAGAATGCGCGAAGCCGCTCGTATGCGCGAAAAACGACTTCACGATGAAGCGACATACCTCGCTACGGCTAGAGCCGAAGGACGGGATGAAGGATGGGCTGCAGGTAAGATTGATACCTTAATTGAACTTGTAAAATCCGGAGCCATTTCGTTACAAATGGCTGCAAATAAAGTTTCGATGAGCGAATCAGAGTTTGAAGCGCTTTGCGCAAAAAATTAACAGGTGTGACGTTTAGCATCTTCCTGGCCCTATCTGCCCTTCAGGTACCAGCCTCCCCGGCTTTGCTCCCCGAAACTTGTGTGGCTGCAGCTACTTCTGACCTCAATACGCCGCCGCTAGCCTATGTGTTGCCTGCGTGCCTTCTAGGCATCTGTTTACAATACGTTCAGTGTCTTAATAATCGTTTTTGTGACTCGCGCTTAGAACGCTTTGCGTTCATGCGCTATCCATTGTCTCTTTATCACTTAGAACGCGATTGAGATATAGGGCCCCTATCTATTCTTCGGCCACCTTCCACCGTTTGAATGAAGAAAATAAGAAGCTGTTCGTGAGCCGTATGCGTACAGCAAGTTCTCACCAGCGTAAAAATGGCGAAAGTTGCGTTGGTGCGTAGTCTCACCAGCGCAAAAATGGCGAAAGTTGCGTTGGTGCGTAGTCTCACCAGCGCAAAAATGGCGAAAGTTGGCTTGGTGCGTAGTCTCACCAGAGCAAAAATGGCGAAAGTTGGCTTGGTGCGTAGTCTCACCAGAGCAAAAATGGCGAAAGTTGCGTTGGTGAGTGGTCTCACCAGAGCAAAAACGGTGAAAGTTGCGTTGGGGCGAGGTCTTATTAAAGTAAAAATGACGAAAAGTGGGTTGGAGCGTGGTGGGGGGAAAGAATTGCGAGAAATCGTATCAAAACTGCACGGGCAAATTTGTATTAAGGGGGGGATTTTGCTATTGACGCGCACGTGCTCTGAATAGGCATACGATAGGAGGTCATGGGTGTTATCACCGAGAGTTGTTGCGTTTGTTGTGCAGCTTTGGTGAGGCCCAAAAACTTCGTAGTGAACGTGTGTCGCGTGAGGATAAGCAGTGAAGTGTGCGCAGCGTTGAAATGCAAGCAGATCGATACGCTGCAAAACACTTACGTTGTCTTGAGAGGGGGTAGCGGCGTATCGCCGTGAAGGCGATAGCCGCTCAGGGGGAGACTTCCCCCTACCCAAACAATCGAAAACCCGGGTACAGAGCCGTTGAACGAAGCGTGTAGTGAAATTAGGAGCAAGAGCATGTCCTTGGAGACAAAGGAAGTGGGACCTATCCCCTGTCCGGCGTTTGGCAAAGCGTTGGCGATGACGAAAGTGCAGAAGAACATACATGGCGAATCGCGAGAGTTCATTTGCATCAAGCCGACGATGCGCACTGAACTGTATCGCGTGTTTAAAACGATGTGTGGATCCTTTGCGGCAGCATTTTTGCTCCTCATTCTTTTTTATCTGCCGGATTATGTGTTCGATTATTCTCAGCGTGGCGAGGGGTTTATTCGATTTTTCTTTCGATATATTCTGGTTATGGTGGTGATTCTTTCGTTCGCCAGCACGTTGTACGTCTTTTTAAAGAACAGGACGTTATATATAGACCAGCAGTGTCGCAGGATTATTTTTGCCCGTTTTTTGACGGACAAGACGTGGGATGAAGAGGGCGTCGATTTTAATGAAATAAATAGCATCGAAACGGTGCCGACAAACTCAATGTTTGGTACAACTAAGGTAGTTCTGCTTGCGCACGGTGAGTACTATATCGCAGCAGATGCAAAGAGTCCGAAGGGCGATCTGGAAGCATTAGCCAATTGGCTCAAGGGACTCACGGGCGGCGAAAACAGCTGACAATAGGGGTCAGAACGTCGTCATGCATAGAGAATTGAAAAACAGGGACGACATAAAATGACCATACATGCCATCAAGAAAGTTTGCTGTGCGTTGATTTTATCGGTTTCAGCGAGCTTTGGGCTTATACCGGAAATATCGCAGGCACAGGACTGGTCCGCAGATGACCAGTCGATCGAAGCGCGTCGTGCAGAGAGATATCAGCAGCTCGTCGATCAGTCGCCGGAAGAGTCTTATGCATACAATCAGCTTATGCAGTCAGTTGGCAAAGGGGCTGCCTACGAAAAGCTGTTGCGGACGTACGAGAATAAAGTTGCCCAGAAGCCTAACAACTTTAATCTTCGAATGGTCTTAGGTCATATGTACAAATATGGCGGCAAACTCGACCTTGCGATGCAGTCTTACCGCGAAGCCGAAAAGATTAAATCGACGGCTTTGGTTGCTATGTCGATTGCGAAGATCGAAGCTGAGAGTCGCAATTACGTCGAAGCGAACAATGCTTACGAGCGCGCCTTGAGCATGAGTTCGTCGAAGGATCAGAAGACTGAGATTCTTCGTGCCATGGCTGAAATTGCGATAGCACGCCGCGATCTGTCTCGTGCAAAAGATTGCTTTGCTAAACTTATCGCTCTGGATGACTCGCTGTTTTTGCGTCGAGAATTGTCTCAAATTTATGCGCAGAATGGGATGTATGCAGAGGCCCGAGCTGCACTCGAAGAGGCTAAAAGTGTTCGCGGCGTATCGGCAGACGAAAAGTATCGCCTCGATCTTGATATCGGAACGCTTTGGGAACAGGACGGCAATGACGCCGAAGCTAAAAGCGTTTATGATGCACTCGATGCTAAATTGCCGGCTTCTCATTGGATGAAGCGCGAACTGATTTCGCGGCAAATCGATATGTCGCGCCGTCAGGGTGACGTAACGCAGCTCTTGGCCGTACTCGAAAAACAATGGAAAAATCCTACGCTTGAACAACGTCTCGAATTGGCTCAGCTCTATGATGAAACAGGACGACCAGCCGATGCCGAGAACCAGTACAAAAAAGCCATTTCATCGAAGTCGGACAACGCCGAAGCGCGCGAAAAATATATCACGTTTTTAAAAAGCCATGGCCGCATTGAGGATGCGAACAAAGCTCGCGCAGAACGTCTTAAGATCAAAGCCCTTGCGGGCAATTTTGAGTACCATTACGAGCTCTATGAGGCATACGTGCAGCAAAAACGCCTCGACGATGCGATACGCGTTCTCGACAATGCGCGTAAGACGTTTGGTTCGGATTTTGATGTTCTTCAACGCATTGCCGAAGCGTATCTGATGCATGGACGCGAAGCGAAAGCCCTCGAAATTTATACGTCTCAGGTCAAATCTCATCCGAATGATATCAATGCTATCGAAGCGCTGGGCGATTATTACAACCTTCAGGGTCAGAAAAAAAACGCGCTCGATACATGGAAAAAGATCGAAAGCGTTCAGATCGACCGGACGACAAAGCTTGAATCGCTTGCGCGTATCTATGATGAACACGGATACACGGAAGAAGCAATCAATCTTTATCAGCGCGTGGCTCGCGACAATCCGAAAGATTGTCAGATCCTGAGAAGTTATGCTGAGGTTCTCGCTCGTGGGCGTAAGCATGACGATGCCGTCGAAGCTTACGAACATTTGAGCGATATGTGCCAGAACGAAGCGGTTACGCGCGTTGCCGCGCGCGCTTCAGCGCAGATTCAGGAACTTCGCGGAAACGCTGAACGTGCGATCGCACGTGCTAATGCGCGCGCTCAGGCTTCGCCTGACGATGCCTCAAAAACGCGTTTTGCAGCTTTGACTGCACTCGCGCTCGATCGTCCGAATGACGCCATTCCAACGGTAGAACAATATACGACGTTGCATCCGCAGGACGCCGATATGGTTCAGACACTCGTGACGCTTTATGAAGCCGCAAAACTTAACGATAAAGCACGTACGACGCTCGAAGCGCTCACAGCTCAGTCGTCTCCAGATGCGCGCCGAAGCGCTCTCATAGCGCTTGCTGAGTTTGATGAGTCTCAGGGTGATCTTGAATCGGCCCGGACGAATCTTGCTAAGGCGCTTGAGATCGATGCAAACGATGCGGATATCAACGAAAAGATGGGCGATTTGCTCACGCGTAGCCGACAATACGCTGAGGCAGCGAATTATTACCAAACTGCCAGTCAAATCAGTTCGTCAAATGCAGCGTACGCGTTTAAGTACGCGACGAGCCTTTCGATGATTGGACACGACGAAGAGGCCGATGCGATCTATCTTAAGATAGTGTCGACGTCCAACGATGAGTCACTCATTCAGCGTGCTGCAGAACGCGCGATCGATTATCACGCATGGAAAAATGATCTCGACAAGTTGGAAAATAGCTGGAAACCGCTTTTGTATGCGCTTCAACGTCGTGAAGTCTATGTGGGGCTAATGCTGAAAGTGGCAAAACTTCAGGCTCAACCGCATATCTTGGCCATTAAGACCCAGCCTTCGCGCGCTGCAATTGCAGATCGTCACGCATTGCGCGAACTTTCAGAACGCCATGCGCGCGCTATTTTGGAAGCACTTCAGTCGAAAGATGCATCTTTGTCAGCTCAGGCTCTCAATCTCGGGGAATGGCTCGCGAATGCTTCAGTCATCGAATTGTTGGTGAATCAGTTCGACGTGACGGCTGCCAATGCGCTTGGGCGCGAACAGCAACTGACGGCAGTGCGAGCTATGGCGCATGCTCAGCTTCCAGCCGCCATTCCAGGTCTCGTCAAGTTCTACAAAGATCCCAGTTTGCCGCGCGCTCTGCGCGAAAATGCTCTGTGGGCGATCGGTCTGATCCCGTCTACAGAGGCCGTCCAGCGATTGAAAGATGCGCTCGATGACCCGATTGATTCGTTCCGTATGCTCGCTATCTTGGGCTTGGCGCGTCAGGGCGTCAAAACGACCAAATTCACGAGCATGGCTAAGTCTGATCCCAGTCGAAGCGTCCAAAATGCTGCGGCTTGGGCCTCTGCTGCGCTCGGCGTTGGCGATCTTAACGAAATTGCAAGAGAACTTCAGCCCTCATACGAATCCGATCGTTTCGCTGAAACACTCTATAAAACAACGCATGATAATTCGACGCGCGATATCTTCCACCCCTATCAGCTTTGGATGCTCGCTCGCGTCGAAAATGAAATGGCCGCACAACGCTTGCTAGAAGTCTTGTGGATCGTGGGCGGTGAACTCAGATCCATGGCGGTTTCTTTGATTCAGTCTGGTGCTGCAGTGCCCGAACTCTCGGCTTTGACGATGTTCGAAGCTCAAGGACGCATCTTTGGCGAAGGAGCCGGGTTTTATGCTAGCCGCGTCGACATCGAGGGCTTTCTCGATGATGTCGTCATGCATTCGAATGCAGAGAATCAGTCCGGTGCTTGGCTTATCAAACATAAAGAGGCTCTGAAAAACGCGGTTCTGCGCGTGTTGACAGGCTCTGGTAAGAGTTATGAGGCCGCCCTCAAGCGACTGACGGTTGACTTGACGGACAAAACTTCTCCCTTTGCAGAGGCCCTCCACTCCGATGAAACAAAGGCCGTCGTTCGCGACGCGCTCGTCCAGCTGAGACCTTCTTTTGCGTCGTGGATCGATGCGTGCCAGAATGGTTGCAGTAGCTCGGTCGATTCTGTACGTGCTTCCGCTGCGCTCAAGCTTTCAGCCGCATTTGGCATCGATGTCATGCCGAAAATTGTTAGTATGGCAAGCCAAAGCTCTGACCGAAATATGCAGTTCGAGGCCGTTCAGGCGCTTGGTATTTCGACCGATCCGGTTGCGCGTCATGCTCTGTGTGAGCTAGCATCTCATCAGGATTGGCTCGTGCGCGCGACCGTTATGGAGTCGCTTGATCCTCATTCGGCTGCCGAACGTGTTGTGCTCGAGGCTGCTCTCAACGATGCTTATGCCATCGTGAGAGATACGGCTCAAAAACGACTGAATGAATAGACACGCTCTCAAAATGCTTTAAAACGCAAGCCTTGTTGGTTGAGGGGGAAGTCTCCCCCTGAGCGGCTATTTGCTTTGCAAATACGCCGCTACCCCCTCTCCTCCAATGCAATCCTTGAGCATCACTTTTTTCTGAATTAACAAATTTGCTTTGGTGTTTACGCTTACCGTAAATCTAATCATAAATATTACACATTTGTTCGTTGAACTTGGTTTGGCAAGTTAGGGTATGAAAACGAGACTATTAAGCATAATCATCTTGTTGGTATTAACGGCAGTTGTCGGCTGTGCTCGGCGCGACGAGGGCGCTGTCGATAAGGCAAACGAAACAGTGTTGGCAACGATCGACGGTGAGCCGTTGACTCAGGCAGATTTTGAGTTGACCGAAACGTGGTTGCCCGATTTTGTGCGTCAAACAGATGAACAAACTTCTCTAAACATAACGCGCTTCCAAAGTATGGTGGGCATGGTTTTGATGGCAAATGATGCAAGAAAAAATAACTTGATGTCAGATGCCGAAACAAGTCTCGTCATTAAAGAAGCTCAGGCTCAAATCTGGCTCGACAACCTGCCACTCCCCGAAATCGATTTGAGCGAGTCTGTCCTTCAGCGCGAGATCGCTGAGCACCCCGAAAAATATACGAAGCCTGCGCGTTATACGGTTAATTACGCGCTTTTGCATACCGAAAGCCGGCGTCGGGCTTTAGCAGCCGCTCACGGTCTATTGAGCAGTGCTCAGTTGGGCTATAACTTCATGGATCCGCCTCCGGAACCTGAAAATAAAAATGCTATTCCTGGATTGCCTCGACTGAGTAACAAAAATGGTTACTCCGCAAATGCAAAATTCTTTAATTACGAGTTCGTCAATACGTGTAACGAAAAAAAGGATGACACTGGGCGTTTGGGGCCATTCAGCGCAGACGATGAACTTATCTTCTCTTGTCCTAAAGCTATCGCTGCTCTCGAAAAAGCTGCTTTAGGTCGTCCAATTCGCGAGGATATTTCTTGCGATGACACGTGGAAGGCTTTCGTCATTCCAGAATGGCGTGAACCGGCTGCAATGATGGATGATGAAAATGCGAAATTGCATGCGCGACAGAATATAATTAATGATGTTCGAGCTCAAATTCAGGCTAAAGCTATTCAGGAAATAAAAGAATAAACTGCATAGACTGCTTAGAATTATAGAAAATTTCGTGCAATCTATCGGCCTTTAAGCGTTTATCGGAGAGGAAAATGCCTGGTTTTGTACACCTTCATCTTCATACGCAGTACAGCATTTTAGACGGTGCCGTGCGCGTGAAGCCGCTCATGAAAGAAATTGCAAACCGCAAAGTTCACGCAGTTGCAATTACCGATCATGGCGTCATGCACGGTGCCGTTGACTTCATCAATAACTGTAAAGGGGCCGGCATTAAACCCATTTTGGGCTGCGAATTTGATGTTACAAATGCTCACCCAAAAAGTCAGAACAAGATTTATCACCTTACAGGTATCTGCCGTACACTCGCGGGATATAAGAACATGCTCTATCTTATATCCAAAGGTAACCTGGAACGCTACGACCCCGTTACAGGTAAGGCAACCATAGATTTTTCATGGTTTAAAGATCATACCGAAGGGTTGACTATCCTCTCGGGAGACCTCGGCAGTGAATTGGCTCAAAGCGTGATCAAAAAAGATCACCCCGAAGAAGTCATCCGCATCATGCGCGATACGTTCGAAGACGGGCAGTTCTATTTTGAGCTGATGGATAATTCGTTTTCGCTGCAGAAAACTGTAAACGCCTACTACAAAGAAGCTTCCAAAAGGCTCGGTATTCCGCTCGTTGCGACAAACGATGTTCACTACCTAACGAAAGAAGAAGCACTCGCTCAGGCAATTCATGTCTGTATAGGCATGAAAAAAATTATCGATATCGATCAGCTCAAGGCGGCTGTCGTCGATGACTTTTATCTGAAAACTGACGAAGAAATGTGGGAAGCCTTTAAAGACGTTCCCGAAGCTTGCGAAAATACCCTCAAAATCGCTGATTCGGTCTATTGCCCTGTGCGCTTGGGCCCCGTCTTTTTGCCCCAGTTTCATACGCCAAAAGATTTTATCGAAGTCAATCACGTTCAAACGCCTAAAACTGGCGTGCACGAGTACTTTAAAGAAGTCGCACGTACAGGATTGATTCGACGTTTGGCCAAGTTTAAACAGGCTGGCAAAGTTGTCGACGAAAATGAGTATTGGCACCGGCTCGAACGCGAAATCAGTGTTATTACTCAGATGGACTTCCCCGGATACTTCCTGATCGTGTGGGACTTCATTCACTGGAGTAAAGTGCACGGTATTCCCGTTGGGCCTGGACGAGGTTCGGGGGCGGGCTCACTCGTTGCCTACTCTATGACGATCACTGACATTGATCCGCTTCCGTTCTCTTTGCTCTTTGAACGCTTTTTGAACCCCGAACGCGTCAGTATGCCCGACTTCGACGTCGACTTTTGTATGGATCGACGCGGTGAAACGATCAAATATGTGACCGAAGAATACGGCATTCATAACGTTGCTCAGATCGCTACGTTCGGTGCTCTGAAGGCGAAAGCGGCGATTAACTCGGTGGGCCGCGTCCTTAACTTCTCAGTTTCCGAAAAAAACATCATCACAAAACTCATCCCCGATTCGGTCACAAAAAAGGATGGAAAAGTCGTCGACGCTGCACACATGACGCTTCAAGTCGCCTACGACTATGAGCCTAAACTCAAAGCTCTGATTGACGGAGATCCGCGTAATCAAACGCTGTTTAAGTTGTCTCAACAGGTCGAAGATCTCTTCTGCCAAACAGGTATGCACGCCGCCGGTATCGTCATTAGCGAAGGTCCGCTCTGGGACTATGTGCCCATCTTCCGTGGGGCTAACGGCGAAATCGTCGCCCAATACGCAAAAGCTGAAGTCGAAGAAGCGGGCCTCGTCAAATTCGACTTCTTAGGCCTTAAAACGCTTACGGTTATTCAGCATGCTATGCGTCACGTCAATCATACGCGGGCGCTTCGCGGTGAAAGCGAGCTCGATATTAGTATGATCGATTTGGAAGATCCTAATATCTACCAGATGCTCTCTCAGGCGAAAACGACTGGCGTTTTTCAGGTTGAATCGAATGGCTTTAAAAAACTGCTCCTCGATCTGAAGCCTTCTTGTTTTGAAGACGTCATTGCTGCCGTCGCACTCTTCAGACCAGGCCCAATGGGCTCTGGTATGGTCGACCAGTTTGTTGAAACAAAGCACGGCAAACGTGACCCAGACTACCCGCATCCGCTGCTCGAAGGCATCCTTAAAGAAACTTACGGCGTTTTCGTTTACCAAGAACAAGTCATGCAAGCCGGACAGATTCTCAGCGGTTTCTCGCTCGGACGCGCTGACATCATGCGCCGTGCTATGGGTAAAAAGAAACCTGAAGTACTCGCAGCACAGCGTAGCGGCTTCGTTGAGGGGGCCGTCCAAAATGGCGTTGATGCTGAAAGAGCTAGCTATATCTTCGACCTCATCGAAAAATTCGCTGGATACGGCTTTAATAAATCTCACTCGGCAGCCTACGCCCTGATTACCTATCAGTCGGCTTGGCTCAAATACTATTATCCCGTCGAACTTTATGCCGCACTCATGACCTGCGACCAAGATAATCCTGATAAGGTTATTCGAACAATCAACGACGCCCGTCAAAATGGTGTAAAAATTCTTCCACCAGATATTAATCAATCTGAATTAAATTTTAGTGTCGTCGACCGATGCGTGCGCTTTGGGTTGGCCGGTATTAAGGGGGTCGGCGCCGCAGCTCTCGAATCCGTCCTTAAATCTCGCGAAAAAGATGGCCCCTTCAAAGGCTTGTTCGACTTTTGTGCCCGCGTCGATCAGCGCGTGAATAAGCGCGTCATAGAAGCTCTCATTCAGAGCGGTGCGTTTGACACGATGTGGGAAAAACCGATCAAAAATATCCGAGATATCGGTGTTGCTCGCGCACGTATGTTTGCAACCGTGCAAAAAGCTCTGGATCGAAGCAAAACGACTCGCGAAGAAAAAGAATCTGGACAGACTTCGCTTTTTACCCTGTTCGCATCTAAATCTAAGGATGCGGGCTCAATGCTCAAAGACCGTTATAACGAGGCTCCGCCTTGGCCTGAAAATGACGTCCTTGCAAACGAATTTGCATTGATAGGCTTTTTTGTTTCGGGACATCCCATGGATCATTACGCTCAAGAATCGCTCCTGTTTGCCTCAAATCGCGTCGCTGATCTCAACGATTTGCCCGAAAGAGCTCGTGTCTCCGTATGCGGCATCCTCAAAGGGACTGGTATACGAACGCTCAAGTCCGGCTCAAAAATGGCTGCCGGTAACCTCGAAGATCAAACTGGACAAGTCGGCTTTGTTGCCTTTGCGCGTACAATTGAAAAAATCGGTGCTGAAGCATTTTCGCTCAAAGGCCCCGTGGTCCTGACTGGAAAGCTCCAGTTTTCTGGCGAAGATGACGCACGCAAAGCTGAAATTATCCTCGAATCAATCGATCCCGTCGAAAAATTGCGTACCGAGCGTATTTCTCACATCCTCTTCAAAATAGACACCGAAGAACATTCACCTGAAGACGTCGAAAAACTTCATGACCTCATTGTCGCTCATCCCGGCCCGACGCATTGTTATCTAAAATTAAGTCGCGGCCGATGTAACGCTGAATTTAGACTGTTTTGCTCTGCAACGCTAACGGATGCGTTTCTCAAAAAAATCGACGAAATTCTCGGTGTCGAACACTATGAACTCAAATTACGTCCAAGTGGCGATTTGGGGGCTGCTTCATAGATGGACGGCAGCTATCGGCTTCGCCGATACGCTGCCGCGCTTCGACTATGCCTTCGGCATACGTCTCGCCCTTCGCGCTATCGCTTTGCGATACGCGCATCGGTCAAGCAGGCGTGCGTGTAGAAAACGATGCGAACTTCTTGGAAAGTGTTATTTGTAATAACGACAATACTTTTCCCAAGCCAATTGCGCGGTAAGAGATGATTCGTCGGAGAGGTAGTCGGAGGGATCGTCGACTTCGATGACATTGAGGAATTCTGTTTCGTCAAGATGCTGGCTGTCACGCGTGCCACGAACTTCCATATAATAACAGGTCGTCGTATTGGACATAAAGGCAGGATTGGGATTAGCTGCGTAGAGCTTTTTAATAATTTGAGGATTTTTATAGCCTGTTTCTTCCTCAACTTCGCGTAATGCAGCGTGTTCAGGCGATTCACCGTCTTCGACGGTACCGCAAGAGAAAGCATAAACCCATTTGTTAACGCCATGTCTAAACTCTTTGACCATGATAAATTTGCCCGTATCGACATTTTTAATCACAGCAGAACACCAATTTGGAGCTTTAAGAGAGACAAATTTACCGGTTTTTCCATTCGGCATTTCTTTTTCAGTTTCGAGAACGTCCCAAATAAAAGTGTGCAGAAGTGTGTGGCTTTCGCCAATTTTCCAATCGTTCATAGAATTACCTGTTTGATTTGGCGCTTTTACGCTTAAAAAATACGAAGGAGGCATCGAGGATTTGTGGCCGACTGTTGGCCATAGATTGAATAGTACAACATAAGCCTTGCGATTTGTGGGGATTTTGAGGGGAGAGGATGCATAAAAACAGAGGTGTCTACAATTAACCTATTGACATAGTAGGTAAACGGCGTATAACGGTGTACATAAAACCTACCAAGATAGTAGGTGTTTGGTTTACTTCATGGGTAATGAAGCGCATTTAATCGACGAAAATTGTCACATTAAGGAGAACAAAAAATGTCCAAAATTTATACTTCTGCAGATCAACTTATTGGCAAAACCCCACTTTTGGAGCTTTCGCACATAGAAGCCTCCGAAAACCTCAAAGCCACAATTTTGGCGAAACTTGAATATTTCAATCCTGCAGGATCTGTTAAAGATCGCGTTGCGAAAGCGATGATTGATGAAGCAGAAGCTTCTGGCAAGCTCGTTCCTGGGTCAGTAATCATCGAACCGACTTCTGGCAATACTGGCATTGGTCTTGCTGCTGTAGCTGCAGCTCGTGGATACCGAATTATTATTGTTATGCCCGAAACGATGTCCGTTGAGCGTCGCCAGCTTATGAAAGCGTACGGAGCTGAACTTGTATTGAGCGAAGGCGCCAAGGGTATGAAAGGTGCGATTGCCAAAGCAGAAGCGTTAGCAGCAGAGATCCCCAACAGCTTCATTCCCGGTCAGTTTGTCAATCCGGCGAACCCCAAAGCCCATCGCGAATCGACAGGGCCCGAGATCTTTGAAGATACAGACGGAAAAGTGGATATCTTTGTTGCTGGTGTAGGCACGGGCGGTACGATCACAGGTGTGGGCGAATATCTTAAATCTAAAAATCCGAACATAAAGATCGTTGCAGTAGAGCCTGAAACCTCTCCTGTTCTTTCCAAAGGTGTCGCTGGTCCGCATAAAATTCAAGGTATCGGCGCTGGCTTTGTTCCTGATGTTCTCAATACGAGCATTTATGACGAGATTATTCCAGTTTCGAACGACGATGCTTTTGCAACAGGCAAACTCATTGGCAAAAAAGAAGGCGTTTTAGTTGGTATTTCCTCCGGTGCTGCTGCTTTTGCCGCAATTTCGTTAGCCAAGCGTCCCGAAAACGCAGGTAAAACCATCGTGGTACTGCTTCCGGACACGGGCGATCGTTACTTGTCTACGGCCCTCTTTGCTGAATAATCTATCCATGTTTTGAAGGAGAAAGCCGTTTTCTCTACGCCATCCAAGCAGAAGTTGATGGATATAACTTTTGAGTTTTATGATTTTGACTTCATTGGCTGGCGTACTCCAAAACAATTGAGATTATTGGACAATATTTAATATACGCATCGCAGGTTACATTGGCCTATAGATGATATTCAAACATTGAATCACTGGTTTGTATATCGATTATGTCAATTTAAGCTGTAGTTGATAGGAATAAATAAAGTCGGATCAGTCAGTTAATATAAAACTGGCTGTATGAATGATGATGAGCGCTGCATCGTAGTGCTTGCGTTATCGTGATACGAAGCAGCATGTAAAGCGTATTTAGAGCGAGAGGGTTGTCATGAAAGTATCGACGCGCGGCCGTTACGCACTTCGCGTTTTAATTGATCTTGCAGAGCACGCCCATGATGACTTTATACCCATGAAACAGATTGCGGAGCGTCAGGGGATATCGCTGAAGTATTTGGAGCAGATCGTTCCAATACTTACCAAAAATATGTTTGTGAAGGGCATTCACGGTAAAGGTGGCGGATATTGTCTAACGCGTGATCCTAGCCTCATTACGGTAGGTGAAGTTCTTCGTCTGACGGAAGGTGATTTAGCGCCTGTGGCTTGTTTGGAGTGTAATGCGCCGAATTGCGATCATTCCGCTGAATGTCGTACGCTTTCGATGTGGAAAGAGCTGAATGCGCTCGTAACGAATTATCTCGACAGTGTAACGATCTCGAAATTGATGTGGGATCATCCGGCTAGGGCCCGGTTTTGTATTTCAGATGATAGTTGCTTGTAATTCACAAAAATAAAGATTTTTTGTATTTTATTCTTTTGTGTTTTGTGTTGAAGCGTGAAGTTTGAGGCTGCCCTGGTCGCAAGAGGCCGGCGTATTGCGCAGCAATAGCCGGCCTGCGTGGCTGCGTATTGCGCAGCAATAGCGGCCCGCGTTCTAAAAAAGATAAAAGTAGAAATTCGAAACAATTGACAAAAAAATGTAAATAATTCAACAGAAAGGTTGAAATGTATCGTTTTTTTTGCTGTAAGCAGGGAGCCCACAGTGGGCGCGTACGCATAGTTAAGGAGCGGTACATGAGAGATTTAAAGACAGTTTTTGTTCTTGCGTTATCGACGTTAGCGTTGTCTGCATGCGATTCGGACTCGGATTCTAGCTCGAAAGACAAAGGTGGAGAAAAGTCAGAGTGTAGCTACACCGAGCCGCGCTGCAATGCAGATGGCACGGTGCGTTTGCAGTGTGTGAACGGCAAAGAGGAAAAGACGACGTGTACGTGTTTGAACGGCTCGTGTCAGGATGTGACATCGCAGTGTTCTTACACGGAGCCCAAGTGCAATGCGATGGGCACGGCACAGTTAAAATGTGAGAATGGTCTTGAGATCACGACGACTTGCACTTGTGTTGCAGGAGAATGCAAAAAGGATCCCGAGCCTGTGAAGTGTACCTATACGGGATCGAAGTGCAGTAGTGGTACGCTCCTGACCACGTGTATTAATGGCGAGGAGTCGAGCAAGGCCTGTACGTGTGTGAACGACAAGTGCGAGGAATCCAGCGTTGTCGTACCGGTGCCTAAGATTTCAGGTATGGAACCGAGTTCTGGTCTTCCTGGCGTTGTCGTGACGATTTCGGGTTCGTCACTCGACAAAACGAGCAAAGTCTGTTTTGGTTCGAACTGTGTGAAGCCTGAATCAGTGAAGGCAGAAGTCGTATCTGCGAAGGCTCCTGAGGGCACGGGCGACGTTATGGTAACGCTCGAAGTTGATTCCAAGACGATGACGGCAGGTACGTTCAGCTACATTAAAGGACAGCCGGATCCTACGATGATCGATTGGTGTCAGTTGACGTACGTTGAACCTTCTGTAACGCCTGAAGAGCCCGTGGGTGCCTATGCAGAAGTGTATGCGGCTGGCAAAACGGGTGAAGCCTCGTCGCACGAGGGCGTTGTTGCTCAGATCGGCTATATTTCGGCTGACAGCGAGTCTGCAGGTGATATTCAGGCATGGAAGTGGGTGAGTGCAGAACGCAATAAGACGTTTAACGGTGCATCGAAAGCTTCGAATGACGAGTATATGACGTCGATGTCGTTGGCGTTAGGCACGTATCGCGTGGCGTATCGTTTTAGTTTGGACGGTACGAACTGGACGTATTGCGATATGGACGGTTCAAACAACGGCTTCAACATCGATCAGGCAGGCAAATTTACAGTTTCTGCTGTACCCGAGCCAGAACCTCCCAAAGTTGGCTGGTGTCGTATTATGAATCAGCCAACGACGATCGAAGCTACGACAGGCGTTGCATCCGAACCCATTTATGCGCAGGGCTTTGTTGCAGACTGCACGCATTATCAAAATCATTGCAAAACGCTCAAAGCAGAGATTGGTTACGGCAAAAAATACGTAACAGCCGAGAATCTCGACAAAGAGTACATTTGGAAAGAAGCGGCCATTAACCCGAGTTACGATGGTTCTGGCGGCCAGCTGCACGACGAATTTATGGGTTCCGTTACGGCAGTTCAGGCTGGTTCGTACGGCATTTTGTATCGTATGAGCGTTGATGATGGCAAATCGTGGACGTATTGCGATACGACGGATGACCCTGTTTTCAGCGTTTCGGATGCCATGACGCTTAATGTCAAAGATGAAGAAAGCGTCGATCCCGATCCGGATCCTCAGCCCAAACCTAAAACGGTCGAGTGGTGTCGTTTGTGGGGACCGAACACGTTAGAAGTTCGCGCCAATCACGACACGGAACTCGTTTTCGGACGTGCTTATGTCGAAGGTTGCACGGGAACAGCAGAGGGTTGTGCTGATTTGAAAGGTCGTATCACGTACATTTCGACAGCTGACAACAAAGTCGTCGAATCCGTCAACGCCACGTTTAATGCCGCGGCACTTGACGTTGGCAATAACGACGAGTTTATGGCTGTACTTAGCCCCAAAAAAGCGGGCAGCTACGCGTATTATTATGAATTTTCCGTTGACGGCAAAGCGTGGGTCAAATGTGGTACAACGGATGATCATCTCGAAGGCACCGAAACGGGCAAGATGGGCACGATGACAGTGGCCGAAGACAAAGACGTCGTTGCGTGGTGCCGTGTTCAGCATCCAGCCTCGATCAACGTTGAGACTGGCAGTACGACTGAAGAGATTTATGGACAGGTTTTGGTCAACGGCTGTACCGAAGGCGACAAAAAATGTGCATCGATCACAGCTGAAGTGGGTTATGGTGCAAAAGATGCCGATCCATCGACCTATACCTACGTTGCGGCTAAATATAATGATGCTATGACGTCGAGCAACAACGACGAATATTATGCGACGCTTAAGCCGAACAAAGCGGGTGAGTATGCTGTTGTTTATCGTTTCAGCACCGATAATGGCAAGTCGTGGGAATACTGCGATTTTGACAACGACGCTGGATTTAAAGCGAGCAACGTATCAACCATGACAGTTCGTGATCCGAAGCAAAAGACGATTTCGTGGTGTCAATTCTATACGGATAAATATAAAGACAACACGATTTCAACCGAAGTTGGCGTTGAAACAGATCGCATCTACAGCCAGGCGTACGTCGAAGGCTGCACCGAACCTTCTGGTCAGTGTGCGGGTTTGACGGCTTATATCGGTTATGGCGACAAAACGGCAGATTCGCCTAAAGACTATACGTGGAAGGAAGTTGAGTTCGTCGATGATAAAGGCAATAACGACGAATTTGCAGGCTCCATTACAGTCGATAAAGCTGGTGAATACGGTTTGCTTTTCGCTTACAGCCTCGATGGCGGTGCAACCAAAACCTATTGCAAAAATGTCAGCGAAGAAGCTCATCCCGAGTTCTCGATGGACAAAATTGCTACGCTTAACGTCAGCCAGCCTGCCGTTGAAGGTGCCAAATTTGAACGCGGCGTTGACTACAGCTGCGGCATTCCTACCACACTTGCTTCAATTGAAACCTCTGTTGGCGTTGACAATCTGATGTATGCCCAGATCTATATTCCTGGCTGCACCGGCCAGGCTAATGGCGGACCGTGCAACAAGATCGTAGACGCTCACTTCCATTACATTCCTTACTTCAGATACTCGACCAACCCGATCTTCCCGGGCAATTATTGGGTTCTGGAGCCTGCGTCCGTCAATACGCAGTTCGGCGGTAATAACGCTCAAAACAACGACGAATACATTTCGATGGTTAACTTCAGCACGTCTGGCAATTATTACTATGCCTTCTCGTTTGATCTTAAACATGATCCCAACGATGCAGGTGAAAAAGCTCAGCGTGTATTCTGCTTCCTTAACTGGGCAGACCAAGGCGAAGGTTGGGCTACTGTCCAATACTAGTCGTTAAAACGATTTGGGGCTCGTCCCCAAGTCATTATATAAATTAATACTAAAGCTCAAATGATAGTGTTTAACTATGATTTGAGCTTTTTTTGTTTGGGCATTGTTGAAATTGATTATTTTTTGTGAGGGGAAAGTCTTCCCCTGAGCCGCTATTTGCAAGCAAATACGCGGCTACCCCTTCTGGTGAATTAATATCTAATTTGTTATTACAAACGAAAAAAATGTTTGTGGTGTATATTGTGTTGTGAATTTAAAATTACAATTATAACTAAAGAAAATTATTGATGTTTTACGACATATTTTATTAACTGCAACAAAATGCGCTCGTTACAGAATTTTAGACTTTTCTTATTCTCATTTTGTCCTGCGGACGGCCCAAAGGGGCGTCGTATCGCGGACGCCCCTTTGGAATCCCCGCGCTCTTTTGTCGCGCGTGCAGAACTCACTTCGTTCAAATGAGCTGCACGCGCCTTCTTTTGAGAGCTTTTGATACATTTCTTC